>CAISWF010000078.1 GCA_903889135.1 Candidatus Omnitrophota bacterium
CTCTTTGATCTTCGGGGTCAATGTGACGGCATCTATAAGGTTCGGCTTCGCGCTTTTGTAGTCCTGAAGCTGTTTATACGTTATGCCAAGGTAATACGCCGCCAACGATGAAGAGGGGTCTTCTTTTCTGGCCTTTTGAAGGATAGGCAGAGCTTCATCGAAATTCTCCTGCCTGTAATAGGTTATTCCCTGCTCTAATGTTGAGGAGTCAGCCGCGGGAATTTCAGGGATGAAGCATACCAAGAGAAAGAATAATATCGATATTGAGATACCTGTCTTGGTTTGCCTTATCTGCATCAAGCCTCCCGTTAATGGGTGCGCTATGATTTTCTTCTTCTAAAGAGACGTTTCGCCGCGAGGATTGAACCGCCGGAGATGAAAAGGATCGAGCTTATAGGTTCAGGGACCGCGTTTACCGTAAATGATGTGGTGGGCGAGCGAGTAATAGTATTTTTGGTAAACAAATCTGTGATCGTAGCATCCCCGCTGACGGTCCATTCGCCTGGTTGGACTATGCTAGACCAATTGGGCGAAGTAAACCAGAACTCTGCTTGTTGCAGGCCGTTCACGTTAACGGTATCCTGCAGTGCAGCCCCTAATTTCCAGTTAGTGTCAATATTCGTCTTGAAAATGAGGAAACCCTCGGGAGGCAGTGCGTTGGTAAGATTAGCGTAAATAAACGGAGTTTGGTCAGAATTGAATTCATAGACCGGGGATGTACTGCCGATCCCGCTTACGGGATAAAAAGCATAGTCGGGGCTTGCAAAAGCGTTTATAGAAAAAAAGAGCGCCGTAACCACGACAAACAGAGTTAAAAATATCGTCTTATTTTTCATCTCAGCCCCCTCCCAATATTCTACTTATGATACTTTATAATGTTACTGATGTAAAGGAGTATTTTCCCCTTATTTTTGACCTTTTTCTACTTCAATTTAAGCACTATGACCGTCATGTCGTCATGCTGCGGCATTCCCTGGCTGAATTTTTCCGTTTCTTCCACCAGCTTGTCTGCAAGCCCTTGAGCCGACAGGCTTCTGTTAGTTAACGAGGTATCAAGAATGCGTTTCTCTCCGAATTCCTTTTTGTTTTTGTCGCGAGCTTCCGAGATGCCGTCGGTATACATCACGAATACATCTCCCGGGGAGACCGCGAACTCATCGGCCGTAAATTCAGAACCCGGGATTATGCCGACCGGGCTTCCTACTGATTGCGTCAGCGCGACCACATCTCCGGTGCTCTTGACCCATATAAGCGGGTTATGCCCGCCATTGGAATATTTTATCTTTCTCTCTTTCGGCTTATATATAAGGTACTGGAGGGTGACGAACATCCCGGAGATCCCCTCTTCGACAAGCTTATCGTTTATGGCGGAGAGTGCGTCATCCGGCTCGTTATGGTCATGCGAGATGCCCCGAAAATCCGCCATAGCCTTCGCCATAAAGAGCGCGGCGGGCACGCCTTTCCCGGAGACGTCGCCTATCACTATGCCGAGCCTGTTTTCCTTTAACCGGACAAAATCATAGATAAGATTTATGAAATCATAGAAGTCTCCTCCGACATGCTTTGCCGGCACACACTTAACGCCTAATTCGATGCCCTCTAACTGCGGCAGGCTCTGAGGGAGTATCGACTGCTGTATCCGGCTCGCTATCTGCAGTTCCTTTTCTATCAGCCCTTTTTCGAACCTGGTAATAATGAACTGGTTGAGAGTCGTCGCGGGATAAGCGATGATACAAAGCAGGAGCATCGTCGAATAATCCATCCATATATTAAAGAACTTAAAGAGAAGGATGGCCGATGCGGTAATGCCCGTTGCGACTATAAGGAAAAAACCGAGACCTTCGAAAGGAGCGCGCTTGGGGATAGTTATCCCGAAAGCAGCGCCTAAGAGCAAAAGTATAAGGAATATACCGGGGCCGGATACCTTCTTGATGAAATCTTTCTGGAGGATCGTATTTATAGAACTTGTATGTATGCCTATGCCCGGATACATCGTCGAAACCGATGTTGACCAGTAGTCCTCCGTACCCGTCGCGGTCAGCCCTATTAAAACTAATTTGTCCTTGAAGATATTCAAATCAATGTCGGGTTTCTCCCCCGCCTCGATCTGGTTGGCCGCCCTCGGGATATCAGAAAAAGAGACTCTCTTGAACTTGTTGAAATCCCCGGGATAATTTATCCACATGAAATATTTATCGTCACTGCCGGAGCGGATCTTCGACGGGTCGACTCCGAGATAGTAAGCAGCTGCTGTCAGGGCTATTGACGGGTAAGCCTTTCCCCCGTAAGTTATGTAAAGAGGCAGCTTCCTTATCTTGCCATCGGGCTCGACTTGCGTATTGACAAAACCATAGCCCTCCCCGTTTTGGACCAATTCTTTGAGCGGCAATGTTTCTTTGCGGCCGATAAGACCCTTGTTTACCGCGGCTTTCCCCGGTTCGAGATCGAAGAACGAGCCGAAAAATACGTTCCCGAGTTTTTTTGCTTCGGCCGCCAGTTTTTTGTCTTCCTCGGGATGCTCCGCGTCCGGTTCGGTAAAAAGGATATCGAATACCACGGCCTTAGGTTTATATCGGCCTATTATGTCGAGAAATTCGGAGTGATAGCCCCTCGGCCAGGGCCAACGCCCGAAATCATTGATCGCCCTGTCGTCTATCTCTACTACTATAATACTAGGGTTTACCGGCCGGGAGCCTCTGGCCTTGAAGAGAAGGTCCAGCCCCTGATACTCGAGCAGGCCCAACCAGCCTGCAAGGTATGGAATTCCCAATGCCAGGGCGCATACCAACCCTATCAGCAATCCGCTTCTCTTCTTCATTCTATTATTATCTCACATTCCGGCAACGCCGACAAAAATTTCCTGCCGTAGGGTTTGCTCAATATCCTGCTGTCCAGGATCACGACGATACCCGTGTCGTATTTTGTGCGCACGAGCCTTCCGAAACCCTGCTTTAATTTCAGTATCGCCTGCGGAAGGCTGTACTCCTGGAACGGGTCGCCGCCCTCTTCTTTTATCCTTTCCATCCTCGCTTCCGCGATCGGGTGGTCCGGCACGGCGAAAGGAAGCCTGGTAATGATCACGTTGCTTAGCGCCTCGCCCGGCACATCGACGCCGGTCCAGAACGAATCTACGCCGAATATCACCGAGCCGACGTCGCGCTTGAAAGCCTCCAGCATCTTGGTGCGCGGCAGCCCGGCCCCCTGCTTCAATACGGGGATGCCGAGGTCATGGAGGAAAGGCGCGGTCTCTTCGTATACATCATCCATGAACCTGTAGCTCGTAAATAAAACGAAAGCCTTCCCCTCGGTCCGCTCGAGGTAAACCTTCAGCTTATTGACCACCTCCGACCTGTACTTGTCATAATCATTGGGGTCAGGCATCTTTTTCGGGATATGGATCTTCACGTTATTGGCGTAATCGAACGGCGAGCCCAGCAATTTTTCGTCGCATCTCTTTAACCCGAGGCGGCTCTTTATGTATTCGAAATTCTTTTCGGTCGATAACGTTGCGCTTGTAAGGACTACCGTATCGGTCTTCGAAAAAAGCATCCCGTTAAGCGCCGGGGCGATGTTTATCGGAGCGCAATCGAGCGATATCCTGCGGTACCTTCTACCGGATATCTCCGCCCAATAGACATAGTCTTCCGCATCCTGGGCCAGGAATATCGAAAGGGTCTGGACAAGCCCTTCGATCCTGTTCATGTAATATTTAAAATCGACCTCTTCTTCTTTGGAGCGGGCATGCTCGAACCTGTCTTCGAGCATGCGGGAGAGGCTCTTGAGCGGTTTCGAGAGGCAGTCGTCCGTAAAATCCGGTTGCCTGACCCTGCGCATGGTGTCCCTGTCGAGCCAGTCACCCGCGCCGTCAAAGAACCTGTCCGAGGCCTTCCTCAGGTCGGATACAAATTCTCTAAGCCCGTCATCGGTGACAGAAGCGAGGAAACCCTTCTTCTTCGACGGGTTGTAGAGGGAATCGAGGAGATATTTTACCTTGAAGTTCGATATCTCATAACCGAGATGCTCGGTAGCGATGTCTTCTATCGTATGTGCTTCGTCGAAAACGACGCATGAGTAATTCGGGAGGAGAGAATATTCGGATTGGCGCAAGGCGAGGTCGGAAAAGAAAAGATGATGGTTCACTACCAGGATATCTGCCTCCTGCATATTGCTGCGCGCCTTCATGAGGAAACACTCGTTCTTATGAGGGCATTTTTTGCCGAGACAGGTATCTGGTTCACAACATACGCGCTCCCATACTTTAGGGCTTGGTTCTTCGCTAAAATCAGAGCGGGATCCATCAGTCGTGACCTTTGACCAGGCGAGGATATTTCGCAGGTCGTCGACCTCGTCTTTTGATTCGAAAAGGTCGGTCTTAGATGAGAAGACCCTGTTGAGCCTCCTGAGGCAGAGATAATTCGACCGGCCTTTTACAAGGCAATAAGTGAAGTCGAACGGCATGACTGACTTGATGAACGGGATATCTTTTTTGATGAGCTGTTCCTGGAGGCTGATAGTGTTCGTGGAGATGACCGACTTCTTCCGGGACGAGACCGCGGCGCCGATAAGCGGCACGAGGTAGGCGAAGGATTTTCCGACGCCTGTACCGGCCTCGGTTATGAGATGCCTCTTCCTCCTGATCGCTTCTTCGACGGCCTTCGCCATCTGACCCTGCTGCGGCCGGAATTCGTAATCTTTAAAGGCGTTCGCGAGCAGACCGTCCTTCCCGAAAAACCCCTCCGCGTCGATATTCGCGCCGGGATTATCGGTATCTGTGAGCAACGGACTGTTTGGTAAGATCATTTATCTCGGGCTTATCGCCAGTTCCTCCAGGCGCGCGATCCTGCGTTCGATAGGAGGATGCGTGCTGAAGAGGTTAGTGAATCCGCCGCCAGTAAGAGGATTTACGATGAATAAGTGAGCGGTCGTCGGGTTAGCCTGCATCGGGACCTGGCGGGAATAATTATAGAGTTTCCTTAACGCGTTCGCCAGTGAAAGAGGCCTCCCGCACAATTTAGCGCCAGATTCATCGGCCATATACTCCCTTGAGCGGGAGATCGCCAATTGTATAAGCATCGCGACGATGGGAGCGAGAATAGCTATTATCAGGAGGGTGATCGGATTACCGCCTTCCCTGTCGCTATCCCTGCCGCCGACACCTCCGAATATTGCCGCCCACCTGGCCATGTCAGAGATCATATATATAGCTCCGGCTACGGTGGCGACAACGGTCATGATCAGCGTGTCCCTGTTATGGACATGGGAGAGTTCGTGTGAGATTACGCCCTCGAGCTCGTCGTCGCTCAATATGCGCATTATGCCTTCGGTAACGGCAATAGAGGCGTGCGCCGGGCTGCGTCCGGTAGCGAAGGCGTTAGGCGTTTCGATTGGTATTATAAATATCTTCGGTTTCGGGATGTCGGCTTTGGTCGCGAGGTTCTGGACTATCCTGTGGATCTTAGGGTAATCCTGCGGCGAAGCCTCCTTCGCGCGGTACATCGCGAGGACTATCTTGTCCGAGAACCAGTATGAGAAGAAATTCATCAGGACTGCGAGCCCGAAAGCTATGATCATTCCGTTCCGCCCGCCTATGAGGCTTACCTGACAAGATACGCAGAGCCGTGTCACACTGAAAAATCCGCGATTTCCGGGAAGCCCGTAACTGTTTTCGGCAAATACCCGAAGGGCA
>CAISWF010000079.1 GCA_903889135.1 Candidatus Omnitrophota bacterium
CGGCTGTAACTGGCAAAGGTCAGGCCTTCCCTGAGCTTGCCGTCCAATCTTAAAGGATAGTGCTGGTCGACTTAGTCAAAAAGAAGGGTGAAGAGATGGGACTCTACATCCCGCTTGAGACAATGATCAATAAGGATGATAAGACCGCGAGAATTCAATCACTGCGCCCTCGTATCAAGAGCGGTAACCTGCAGTTCAGTAAGAGGCAGAGGCAGTTATTGGACGAGGCTGTCGAGGAAGAACATGTTATTCTTTTTTAATTCGCCAAATACGACTTTCATAAGCCTGCGGTCTTCGGTGGCCTTGGATCCCTCGTGGTTATTCATCCCGACCGCGCCGGGTACTGTCTGAAGGGCCTTATAAAGGTTGGCCCGTATCTCGTCATCGGTCATGCTGGTATAAAGAGTGGTAAGCTCGAGCTTGATCTTCGCCTTCGGCTCCATCGGCATGTGTATTATCACCTGATGGCCATGTGCCTCCACCTTCTGGGCGATCGTTGTCGAATAAGGAAGGCCCGGCAATATGGAAATAGTGACCGGTTTATCCACTTGCAGGATAGCTTCCAGGTTTTTCGTGCTGTAACCCCAATCATCCAATACTATCGCCAATCTGGGGCGGGCCGGGACAGGTCTCACTTCGGGCGTAACGGGCGCAGGCGCCGTGACAACCGGGGCCGGCGGCGCGGGTTTCGGCGCGACCCTGCGGATGAGGGTCAAGCGGAATGCGGGATTGGTCGATGAGCGTTCCGCGACGAGAAAAGACACCTCTTCCCTCGTCTCCTTCTTGGCCCCTTCAGGGGCCTTGGCCCCCGCTAGGGCCTTGCTCCCTCCGGGGACTGCGGGCCCTGCGGGGCCCTTGGACCCCTCAGGGCCCTTGCTTTTTACCGCGCTTTCCTTTATTGTTTTCGAGATCGAAAGTAATTTAAACCCGGCCTTATCAAGCGACTTCGCCAGCTTCTTCTCGAAATCATCTAAAGAGAAAGCGTCGGGGACCCAATACCTTTTCTCAAGGTAAGCATGTTTTACTTTACCTACCAGGTCCTTATTTGAGACCTTGCCGGCGGCAAGTTCGGCGGAAAGGATGCGTTCAAGCGTCCTGTCCTGGAACAGGTCCCTGGCGGTATTGAACAGGAAGACCGCGCAGATAACCGCCGCGATGATTACAACAAGGTTATAAGCGTTTATCTTGTTCATTTTTGTTCATTTTGAACGATGAAGGCCTTGTATATCCTCATCGTCTTTATCACGTCCACGGCAGACTGGAGCTGGTTATCGTATTCCTCTTTCTTGACCACGGGCTTTTGCGGCTGGTCTTCAACCTTCTCGAAGACCTCATCCGGATTCTGCTGTTTAGACGCATCTTCCTTCTTGACCGGCTTAAATTCCACCACGATGTCGGGCATGATACCCTTACCGTGAATAGAACGGCCGTTCGGCGTGTAATATTTGCTTGTGGTAAGCCGCATCGCCGAACCGTCGGAAAGCGGTATTACGGTCTGGACCGACCCTTTGCCGAACGTCTTCATCCCGACCAATACGGCGCGTTTATGGTCCTGTAAAGCTCCGGCTACTATCTCAGAAGCCGAGGCCGAACCCTGGTCGACCAGCACGACCATCGGATAATCGGTCCTGGTCTTCTTTTCTTTCACTCGGAACTCCATCTCCTGTTTACCGTTGCGCCCCTTGGTATATACTATCATCTCTCCGGCCGGGAGGAATTTGCCCGCGACCTCGGCGGCGACATTTAAAAGTCCGCCCGGGTCATTCCTCAGGTCGAGGATAAGGCTGTCCATCCCCTGCTTCTCGAGATCGACCAGCGCGTCCTCGAGGTCCTTGCCCGAACGCTCCTGGAATATGCTGAGTTTGACATATGCTATCTTGTCTTCCAAAATCCTCGGGTTCCTTATCGACTTCACCTTGATGACATCCCTTGTTATCGTGAAATCAAGAAGCTTGTTCTCTCCCTCGCGCAAGACCGTTATCGCGACGCTCGTCCCGGCCTTCCCGCGGAGCTTCTTTACCGCATCGACCAGCGCGATGCCACGCGTTATCTCTTTATCTATCTTCACTACCCTGTCCCCGGCTTTTACGCCGGCCTTGAAAGCGGGCGTATCGTCTATCGGCGCGATGACCGTAAGCAGGTCGTCCTTGATGGCTATCTCTATGCCTATCCCGCCGAACTCGCCTTCGGTCTCGACCTTCATCTCGGCATAGGACTCAGGGTCCATGAACTCGCTGAACCTGTCGAGCGACTGCACCATCCCCTTGAGCGCGCCGTATATCAGGGTCTTAGATTTGACGTCATCGACGTATTCGGAGCGGACGATAGAAAGGGCGTCTGAGAAGAGCTCGAGCTGTTTATAGATATCCTCTTCCTTTTCGGGCGCAGCCTTGACCGCCGGGACGGCCTGGATTTTTCCCGCATTTTGCGGCGACTGCTCCTTGGCCGTATCCACCGCCGCCGCAGGGAGACAGTTAGAGATCGCGAAAAAAACTATCAAGAACCAGACTGTAAATCTAAACTTACGCATTCGATTCTCCTTTGTTGACTGTCATACCCGCCCCGTATCAAGTACGGGGTAAACTCCAGCGGGCATCCAGTTATGTACTTGTGTTCCCGTTTTCACGGGAATGACATATGCCAATTTGGATAGGGATGTCATTTTTTAGAAAGCTTATCCCTTAATATCTTGTTCACGACCGCGGGGTTAGCCTTTCCCTTGGTCTTCTTCATTACCTGCCCTACGAGGAACATGAGAGCGTTATCTTTTCCCTTCAGGAAATCTTCCGCGGTCTTCGCGTTCTCCGCGATCGTCTCTTCCGCGAACTTCTCGAGCTCTCCGGTATCGGATATCTGCGAGAGCCCCTTTTCCGATATTATGGCGGCCGCGCCCTTGCCGGTATCGAGCATCTCGATGATGATATCTTTCGCCATCTTGCCGCTTATCTTGCCCGAGTCTACCTCTTTCAGGAGCCCTGCGAGGCCCTGGGGCTTCAGTTTTGAATCTCCGGCGGATAAATTCTTGGAGTTCAGGTATGCTGAGACATCGCCCATCAACCAGTTCGAGATGATCTTCGGTTTATTATAAAATTTAACGCATTCCTCAAAATAATCGGCCGTCGCCTTATCCTGGACCAGCACCTCGGCGTCGTATCCGGACAGGCCTAATGCGCCGATAAATCTCCCCTTACGCGCTTCGGGCAATTCCGGGAGATTTTTCCTTTCCTCATCTACCAGGTCGCCCTGCAAGGTAAAAGGCACAAGGTCCGGTTCCGGAAAATACCTGTAATCGTGTGCCTCTTCTTTCGAGCGCATGGACGCGGTTATCCCTTTATCCGGGTTCCAGAGCCGCGTCTCCTGGACGATCCTTTCCCCGGTCTCAAGGCATTTGGACTGCCTTTCGAACTCAAATTCAAGCGCGGACTTCACGGCCTTGAACGAGTTCATGTTCTTTACCTCGGCCTTGGTGCCGAGCCCGGTCTCGCCTTTTTTCCTTATAGATATGTTCGCGTCGCAGCGCAGGCTCCCCTTTTCCATGTCGCAATCCGATACATCGAGGTAGCGCAGGAGCAATTTCAGGTCGGTCAGGTACTGGTACGCCTCTTCCGGGGAATTTATATCAGGCTCGCTTACTATCTCGAGAAGCGGCATCCCGGAGCGGTTGAAATCTACAAAGCTTGAGTCGCCGCCCTCTTCATGGATGAGCTTTCCCGCGTCCTCCTCCATATGCACCCTTTTTATCCTTATCGTCTTTTCCCCGCCGCCGGTCTTTATCTTCAAATGGCCGTTCTCCGAAAGAGGTTCGTCGTATTGCGATATCTGGTAGTCCTTCGGCAAGTCAGGGTAGAAATAATTCTTCCTGTGGAATTTTACCTTATCGGATACTTTGCAGCCTACGGCGAGGGCGACCCTTATCGCCTCGACCAGCGCGCGACGGTTCAGGACGGGCAGGGTGCCGGGGAAACCCAGGCAGACCGGACATGTATGCGAATTCGGCGCGCCGCCGAATTCCGTCGTGCAGCCGCAGAACATCTTCGACACGGTCTTAAGCTGGACGTGGACCTCGAGTCCTACGACAGGTTCATAAGCCATTAAAGCTCCGGGCTCCTCTTGTGCCAATCCGTACCGCACTCGTAAGTGTAAGCGGCGCGGAATAGCTCCTCTTCCTTAAAGAAATCCCCTATGAGCTGCATGCCTACCGGCAAGCCGCCCTTTGTGTATCCGCACGGTATCGACAATGCCGGGACGCCAGCGAGATTTACCGATATCGTGAATATATCCGACAGGTACATCGAAAGCGGATCCGAGGATCTTTCTCCGACCTTGAAGGCCGGCGTCGGGGACGTCGGCGTCAATATGCAGTCGCAGCCGCTCTTGAATACCTGCTCGAAGTCGTTCTTGATGAGCGTGCGGACTTTCTGCGCCTTGAGATAATAGGCGTCGTAATATCCGCTCGATAGAACATATGTGCCTAGGATGATCCTGCGTTTCGCCTCCGCGCCGAAACCTTCTTCGCGCGTCCTCTCGTACATATCCAGAAGATTTGCGGGATCCTCGCAGCGGTATCCGTATTGCACCCCGTCAAAACGCGCGAGGTTCGACGATGCCTCCGCGGTTGCAATTATATAATATACCGCTACGGCATATTCCGTATGCGGCAGCGTTACCTCGACTATCTGCGCGCCCTTGCCTTTAAGCAGGGCTATCGCCTCTTTTACCGCGGCCTCTACCTCTTTATCCATCCCCGCGACAAAATATTCTTTGGGTATACCGATCTTCATCCCTTTTACGTCATTTTTCAAATAAGACAGGTAATCGGGAACGGGGACATTTACCGATGTAGAATCTTTACTATCGAAGCCGGCGATCACGCCCAATAACAGCGCCGCATCATGGACATTTTTGGTGAGCGGTCCGATCTGGTCCAAACTCGAGGCGAACGCGATAAGCCCGTATCTCGATACCCTGCCGTATGTCGGTTTCATCCCGACTACGCCGCAGAGCGAAGCGGGCTGTCTTATTGATCCGCCGGTATCCGAACCTATCGCCATTATCGCCTCATCGGCCGAAACTACCGCCGCTGAACCGCCGCTCGAGCCGCCGGGTATCCTCGCGGTATCCCACGGGTTTAATGTCGGGAAATATGAGGAGTTTTCGCAGGAAGATCCGAAAGCGAATTCATCCATGTTCGTCTTGCCGAAGATAACCGCGCCTTCGGACTTTAATTTCTCGATGATAGTCGCGTTATACGGGGGTTTGAAACCGCGGAGGATCTTTGACGCGCAGGTCGTAAGCTCTCCCTCTACGCAGATATTGTCTTTTATCGCGACCGGGATGCCCCTCAACCTTCCGGAAGCCGGAAGGCCCTTGGCCTGGCTCAAGGCCTTTTCTTTATCGAGATGGATGTAGCCTTTTATCTTCTTGTCGACGGACTGCGCGCGGGAATAGACCGACTCGATGATCTCTTCGGGTTTTACAGATTTCTTATCCAGCAGGCTCAAGAGTTCGCCGGCTGTGAGGGAATAAAGATTATCCATATATTACTGAACTTTCAGTAAAATTATTCTTCTATTATCCTCGGAACCTTGAAGAAATCACCTTTCTTCTGGGGGGCGTTCGAAAGCGCCTTTTCGGGCGGGAGCGACGGTTTCACCTCATCCGCCCTGAAGCTGTTTGAAGCCTCGTGCGGATGGCTCATCGGAAGGGTCCGGTTCTGTACGTCAAGCTTCTGGTTCAGCTTATCGACATACCCGAGTATCCCGTCCAGCTGGCGCGAGAAGAGGGTTACCTCCTCATCGGTCAGTTTTATCCTCGCCAACCGCGCGACATATCTTACCTTATCTTCCATTACGCTCATCTTAACTAGCTAAATTATCACAACTTACGCTAAATGTCAACGGGAGGATTAGAGGGCGTTGGAGATGCGGGCGAATTCCTCGAGCGAGAGCTGTTCAGCCCTGATATTCGGGTCGATGCCTATCTTTTTGAGAAGTTCCGCCAGGCCGGGCTTATCGAGTTTTATCTCCTCGCTCGAAAGCAGGGAATTAAGCAGCGTCTTCCTGCGCTGGCCGAAACCCGCTTTGACGACGTCAAAAAATTTCTCCTCGTCATTGGCCTGTACCGAGGGCTTCTGGAGTATCGCGAGCTCGACGAACGCCGAATCGACTCCGGGCTCGGGATAAAATGCGTGCTTACCTATGTCGAGCAATATGCACGGTTTAGTGTAGTACTGCACAAAAACAGAGAGCGAGCCGTAAATTTTACTTCCGGGCTTCGCGCATACCCTCTCGGCGACTTCCTTCTGTATGGTTATGAATACCGACTCGAAATTATGCCTGCCGGCGATCAATTTCTCTATTATCGGAGAGGTTATGTAATACGGGAGGTTGCCGATCACTTTGACCTTGTAAGGCGACTCGGCCAGGGCCCGCTCGAGGTCAATATCCAGGAAATCTTCGCAGACGATATTTACGTTAGTGAATCCCTTCAGGATATCTCCAAGCGCCACGCAGGCGCCCCTGTCCTTCTCTATCGCGAGGACGTGTTTTACTTCGCGCGCAAGGCGTTCCGTGACCGCGCCCAGTCCCGCGCCTATCTCCATGACCCAGTCGGTATCGACGAACTTGCAGGCCTCTATTATATCCTCTATGACATCACTGTCGACCAGATAATTCTGTCCGAGATATTTCCTGGGCGTAAGCCCGTATTTTTTCAGGACGGACCTTAATTCGGACGCAGTGAACAAGTTCAGCCCTTCTTTTTCTTGAATATATCTATGGCGAGTTTTACAGACTCGGTCAGCGGAGCGGGATTGGCTATGCCTTTTCCGGCTATGTCGAAAGCCGTGCCGTGGCCGGGCGAGGTCCTGACGAACGGCAGGCCCAGCGTGATATTTATGCTGGTATCGCGGGCTATCATCTTTAACGGCGTAAGCCCCTGGTCATGATACATCGCGATTACGCAATCGAGCTTCCGGCGGTAGGCCATATAAAACAGCGCCTCGGACGAGACCGGACCGACCAGGTTCTTAAAATGCCTTTTCGCTTCATTTACTGCCGGGGCTATTATTTCGATCTCCTCGGTGCCTACCTTTCCGCCTTCTCCCCCGTGCGGATTAAGGCTCGCAACCCCTATCCTCGGTTCGTGTATGCCGAAATAATGGACCAGCGCCTCATGGCTCAATTTTATCGCCTTGATTATCTCTTCTTTAGTGACCGCCTTTGATACCGCCCGGACCGGTATATGCCTCGTCACAAGCGTTACCTTAAGCGGCCCGCCGATCAGCATCATCGCAAAATCAGCGGTCTTGAATTTATCTGCGATATATTCCGTATGCCCGATAAAATTAATGCGAGGGAACGCGGATGAGACCGCCTCTTTGCTTAAAGGGGCGTTCACGAGGCAATCGGCCTTTTTTTCTTTTATGAGTTTGAGCGCGAGGTCAAGATAGGCAAGGGAGGCCTCGCCCGAAAGCCTGGACTGGCGGCCGAATTTCACCTCGCTGGGAGCGATAATATACGGGTCAACCACGGAGATCCCGCGAAGGGATGCCACCGGGACCCCCGGAAGCCTTAACGCGGCGTTGATGACCGAGCTGTCGCCGACAATAATAAAATCGGCAAGCCTGCGTAACTTACGGCTTGCCAGCGCCTTCAATACTATCTCGGGCCCCACGCCGAAAGGATCGCCGATAGTTACGGCGACCCGCGGACGTGACGGCCTGCGGGTTCTACTTGACCTGTATAAAAGCATCGCGTTTAAGCTTCACTATCCAGTCCTGATACCGTTTCTGGGCCTTATCCCTGAAGATCATATTCTCTATATCCGAACGCGCTTCCGTAAGCGACCGCACGTAGCTGTCCTTCTTCTCATCGACTTTGAAAATAAAATACCCTGTATCGGTCTTTATGGGGTCGCCTACCTCGCCGGGCTTCAAGGAGAATATCACTTTCTCGAAATCTTGGCGCATCTGCCCTTTCTCGACAAACCCGAAATCCCCGGCTTCCTTCGACTTGGCTCCCTGCGAATACGTGTTAGCCAGCTCGCCGAAATCACGGCCTTCCCTGGCGAGTTTTACCACGTCATCCGCTTTCTGCTTTACGGCGTCTTCAGTGTTATTCGCGTCGAAACGAAGCACGATGCCGCGCAGGTGGACCGATTCCGGCGCCTTCAGCTCTTCCGAGTGTTTTTTATAATAACCTTCTATCTCGGTGGGCGTAACGACTACCTTGCCCCTCACCTCGTGGTCCACGAGCTTTCCCATCATTATATTTTCCTTATAGCGTCTTTTCAGGACATCGGTCGAAACGCCGGACTTCTCGATCTCGGCATAAAAGATATCTTCCGAAGGGAAACGCGATTTCACGTCTTTTAACCTTTGCTCCACCTCGTTATCATCTACTGCGATATTGGCTTTTTTCGCCTCTTGGAGGATCAGCTTGTTTTCTATCATCTGGTTCAGGAGTTCCTTGCGGACTTCTTCCGTCTTCGTCTTAAGCTCCTCCCCCGAATATTCCTTTTTCAGGTCATCGATACTGGAGGAGAGCGCTTCATCCAGGTCCGTCTCAGTGACCACGTCGTCGTTGACGACCGCCAGTATCTTGTTTTCGACGCCGGTGGTCTGGCATAAGGCCCGGGACTGCAACCCCAGCGCGAAGACCAGCAATAATATACTCACCCCTGTCCTCATTTATCCGTCCCCGCTTCCAGCAGCTTCTCGTTCACCTTGACGCGCGCTTTTGACCTCAGGTTCTTTACGAGGTCGTCGAGAGTCCGCTGTTGGGCTTTGTCCTTCAATTCTTTTTCTATGGCGTCCCTTACTTCGGAGAGCTCCACCACCCTCGGCTCGATCCTGTCGGTCAATTTTATGATATGGTAGCCGAATTTTGTCTTGATTATATCGCTTAGCTGTCCGACCTGCAGTTTAAAACAGGCATCTTCTATCTCCGGCATCAGCTGGCCTTTTATGAAATAACCTAAGTCGCCCCCCCTGGCTTTCGAGGGATCCTTCGAATATTGCTTGGCCAATTCGGCGAAATCCCCGCCGTCTTTAAGCTTCTGGAGGACTTCGTTGGCTTCGGCCTCGGTATCGACCATTATATGGCTCGCGCGCAGCTTAAGCGGCGTGACAAAATCGTCCTTGTGCATCGCGTAAAACTCTTTTATCTTATCCTCGGTCACCGCGGATTTTTTGACTTCCGTCTCCATCAGTCTGGCTATAAGTATCTTCCGCTTCGCCTCGTCCAAAAGCTCCTTTACCTCAGGCTCCCTGTTGATGCCGCGCCTGAGCGCTTCCTTATATATGAGCTGTTCATTTATCATGTCGTCGAGGAATTCCTTCTTACGCTGGCTCGCGAGCGTCTTATAGTAAGCCGGCATCTTGGAGACTCTTTTCTCTAAATCCCCCACGGTTATCGCCTTGCCGTCAATGGTCGCAAGGGACTTGGATTTCGCGTTACCGCATCCGGAAAACGCGAAAACCGGGGCTAAGAGCAGCGCTGCCATAAGGATCTTTGTCATATAGTTTTTTGCCATTATCTTCCTTCTGGTAAGTATTTAGGATAATATATCACAACCGGCTCCGGATAGGCAAGCCCTTTCGGAGCCCGGCTATCGTGCTCCTCAGGAGCCTGCAATAAAGGTCGAAACCTATCGCCTGGATAAACCCATGCTGTTCCGTGCCCAAAAGATTGCCTGCGCCGCGCAGCTCAAGGTCTTCCATCGCTATCTTGAATCCGGAACCGAGCTCGGTATGCTCCTCGATCGCCTTAAGCCTCGCCTCGGCATCCTTGGGCAATTGCCAGCCCTTGGGATAAAGAAAATATGAATGAGCCTGGACGATATACCTGCCCACGCGTCCTCTCAGCTGGTAGAGATCGGCGAGGCCGAACATATCGGCGCGGTTGACGAATATCGTGTTCGCGTTCGGGATATCGATGCCTGACTGGATTATGGCGGTCGAGACTAGCACATCGATCCTGCCTTTTATGAACCCGACCATGATGTCCTCAAGCTCGTGCGCCGGCATCTGCCCGTGCGCCTCCTCGACCTTGGCCTTGGGGACGATCTCCTTCAACCGTTGCGCCAGTTTATTGAGCCCCTGTATCCTGTTATTCACGAAGAATATTTGGCCGCCGCGTTTCAATTCGCGCGTTATCCCTTCTTTTATTATGCGCTCGTCGAACTCCGCGACCCTCGTCGCGACCGGTATCCTGTTCTCCGGCGGAGTATCGATCACCGACATATCTTTTATGCCCATCAGCGACATGTAGAGAGTGCGCGGGATCGGCGTGGCCGTAAGCGTAAGGACATCGACAAGGAGCCTCATCCTCTTCAGCCGCTCCTTGTGTTTTACTCCGAACCTCTGTTCCTCGTCGATTATCACAAGCCCGAGTTCCTTGAAGGAGACGTCCTGTGACAGGAGCCTATGCGTTCCTATTATGATATCGACCGAGCCATCCTTCACCCCGGCGATTATCGCGTCCTGTTCCGACCCGCTCCTGAAGCGGGAGAGCATCTCGATATTTACCGGATATTTCTTCATCCTCTCCTTGAACGTAGCGTAATGCTGTTCGGCGAGGATGGTCGTGGGCACGAGCATCGCGACCTGTTTGTTGTCCGTGACGGCCTTGAACGCGGCGCGCAGGGCTACCTCTGTTTTTCCGTATCCAACATCGCCGCAGATGAGCCTGTCCATCGGCCGCGGGCTTTCCATGTCGCGTTTTATATCCTGCGCCGCCCTGGCCTGCGCCGGCGTGTCCTTGAACGGGAACGACTTTTCTAGTTCCGCCTGCCATTCCGTGTCTTTCGAAAATGTGAAACCCTTCAACGCCTCGCGCTTCGCCTGTATCTCGATGTATTCCAGAGCGAGCGAATAGATGCCTTTCCTGGCGCGCGCCTTCGCCAGCGCCCACGCCTTCGACCCGAGTTTATAGAGTTTCGGCGGGCGGCCCTCGAAACCGATATATTTCTGTACGAGGCCCATGTCGGACATAGGAACAAAGAGTTTCGCTGCCTCGGCGTATTCGAGGACGATATAGTCAACGAATCCTTTTGGCTCCTTTACCCTCTCGATCCCCTTATACAAGCCTATGCCGTGCTTTACGTGGACGACGTGATCGCCCGGAGATATGTCTACGAAATTGCTTATCGGGAGGTCTTCGGAAATATCGACGCCCGGGATACGGCGGGTCTTTAGTTTACGCGGCACTATGCCTTTTACGGGAAGGATGATCGCCATCTGGTGGTCGAGGAACGAGGTGCCTGTTGCGATATCGAATGATTTGATATGGATGAGTTTTTCCGCGTCGAACTCGAGACGCACCGGCTCGTCGAAGGTCATCGGGAAGATATCGAGGATACCGCCGCGCTGGGCAAAGTCCCCCTCTTCCGCGACTTTCGGCCGGCGCTCATAACCCAGCTCGACCAGCCGACCGTGGACC
>CAISWF010000080.1 GCA_903889135.1 Candidatus Omnitrophota bacterium
GTCTTCTGCCTCGGCATATATCTTCTCCTGGGAAAGATAAAAGCTTTAGAATTCCTCACCGGTTATATAGTCGAGGAGTCGTTAAGCGTCGACAACCTCTTCGTATTTTTGGTGATATTCGAATATTTCAGCATACCGCATAATTATCGCCCGCGCGTCCTCAAATGGGGCATCATAGGGGCCATAGTGATGAGGGCGGTATTCATAACCGTGGGCGTCGGCCTCTTCAGGACGTTCAGCTGGGTGATATATATCTTCGGCGCATTTCTTATATTTACCGCTGTTAAACTCGCGGCAAGGAAAGAAGGGAAGATAGAGCCGGATAAGAACCCGGTCTTAAGGCTCTTCAAAAAGTATTTCCGCGTAACAGGGGAGTTCCACGAAGACAGGTTCTTTTTCCCCCACGGCGGCATCTGGTCCGCGACGCCGCTTTTCGTCGTCCTCCTCCTGATAGAATCGAGCGACATTATATTCGCCACCGATTCGGTGCCGGCGGTCCTTTCCATCACGACGGATCCTTTCATAGTCTATACTTCGAACATATTCGCCATATTGGGATTGCGGTCCATATTCTTCGTGATATCGGGGATGATGGGCATTTTCAGGTACCTCAAGACCGGCATATCGGTCGTCCTGGGCTTCGTGGGAGTGAAGATGCTGTTGTCGCGCGTATTCGAGATACCGGTGACCGTTTCCCTCGCGATAGTGTTTTCGATATTTGCGGTCTCGATCCTCGCCTCCGTTATCCACAAAGAAAAAGACGTAAGCAGGTCCAGCCGCTAATTTCCTTGACAAAATCGGGGATATCGTTATAATTATATTATTGAGTGAGCGCTCACTCAATAGAGGAGCTTATGGCAAACGTAACGGCATTACATACTGATACAAGGCAAAAGATCATAAACGCCACTATGCTCGTAGCCGCCAAGAACGGCTTCGAGAGGGCGACGACAGGGGAGATATCGCGCACCGCCGGCGTCTCCGAAGGCATCATATACCATTATTTCAAGAGCAAGCAGGAGCTTTACGTAAACATGATAAAGGAGAGGGCCGATAACTACAGGCAGGCCCTCGATAAGGAGATCTCCGGGATAAGCAGCCCGAGGAAAAGACTCGAGAGGCTCATAGATTTCCATTTCGAGCATTTTACAGGCAAGAAGAGCATGTTCCGGGGCGTCCTCGACAGGACAAGTGACACCCCGGTGATAAAAGAGCAGTTGTTAAAGATAGCCATGTCGCCTTACTGCCGGATGATCGCGGAGATAATCGGCAAGGGCATCAAGGCGGGTGAGTTCAGGGACGTAAACCCGCAGGCCGCGGCGTTCGGCCTGCTTGGCATGATGCAGATCCCTGCGATCGCGATGCATTTCGGCCACGCAGAATTTTCCGCCCGTGACGCGGTGGACACAGTCAAAAAAATATACTTCGGAGGCATTCTAAAATGAAAAAACATTTAAAGAGGTCCGTTATCCTGTTTGTGGTCGTTATCGTTTTAGCCTCGGCCCTATTTTATATAATGCCGCGCAAGGCGCCGAAGGGCATATTCCAGACGACCGGGATCATAGAAGCGACCGAAGTGAACCTCGCCCCGAAGATCTCCGAGCGTATAAAAGAGATCAGGTTCCACGAGGGGGATTACGTAAAGGAAGGCGAGGTCGTGGTGGTCCTTGATGACAGGAAGGAAAAAGCGCAGTACGAGCAGGCTCAGGCCGACCTTGAGGTCGCGAAAGCGAACGTCCTGACCGCAGACGCTAATATAGAGAAGGTGAAGGTCAGGATCGAAGATACAAAGCGCGACCTCGGCAGGTACAACAGGCTCCTCGATAAGAAGCTCGTCGCGCAGAACGATGTCGACAAGGCGCAAACGGCTTACGATACCGCGGTTGCCGACTTGAACGGGTCTGTCGCCCAGAAGACCCTATCCGAAGCGACCGTTAAACAGTCTGAAGCCGCCTTAGTGGTCGCCAAAACAAATCTCGACGATACGGTAATTTATTCCAGTTTGTCCGGTATGGTGGTCCTGCGGGCGTTCGAGCCCGGCGAGATGTCCTCAAACGGCACGACCATCCTGACTATTGTAGACCTGTCGGACATATGGGTGCGCGTAGACGTGGAAGAGACGGTGGTCTCGAAGATAAAACTCGGCGATATCGCGCAGGTCAGGGTAGATTCCCTTAAAGGCAGCGAATTCAAAGGCCGCGTCACCGAGATAAACAGCGAAGGCGAGTTCGCGACCCAGCGCGACGTGAAGAGGGGCAGGCAGGATATCAAGACATTCAGGGTGAAGGTAAAGATAGACGAGCCGAAAGGGCTGTTTAAGCAGGGCATGACTGCCACAGCCGTCTTCGGGGAATAAGGACCTGATGGCATACGCGGCGGAAGTAAAAAATATAGTCAAGAAATTCCAGTCAGTCACGGCTGTCAACGATGTCAGCTTCTCGGTCAACGAGGGCGAGATATTCGGCTTCCTGGGCCCGAACGGGGCGGGCAAGACGACCTTGATAAGGATACTCACCTGCCTGATGAAACCGACGTCCGGCCAGGCGAGCATAAGGGGCATCGACGTCGTAAAGCACCCGTCGCTTGTCAGGCGCAATATCGGAGTCGTCTCGCAGGCGCTTACCAGCGACCTCGACCTGACGGCTTATGAGAACCTGAATATCTACGGGAAATATTTCGATGTGCCGAAGAAAGAGCGCAAGGAGAGCATAGATTATTTGCTCGGCAAGGTCGACTTGAAGGACAGGGCGAAGGACCTCGTCGCGACATACTCGGGCGGCATGAGGCGGCGTCTCGAGATAGCGCGCGGGCTCATACACAAGCCGTACATCCTGTTCCTCGACGAGCCGACGATCGGGCTTGACCCGCAGTCGCGCCGCGTGATATGGGAACTTCTGCAGAAGATACGCAAGGAGACGGGGCTTACAATATTCATCACGACCCATTACATGGATGAGGCCGATGTCCTCTGCGACAGGATAGGGATAATCGATTACGGCAAGATCGTGGCGCTCGACTCGCCGGCCAACTTAAAAAGGACCATCGGAGGTTTTGATATCATCGAGGTCACGCTCGGCAATTTCGGGCCGGAGGGCATGGAAAAGCTCAAGGCGATGCCGTTTGTGAAGAGCGTAACCGAGAAGGATGAGAGCCTGCGGATATACGTCGAAGACGCGGCAAAGTCCATGCCTGTGCTCTTCGAAGAGTTCAAGAAGACGGGTGTAATCATAGAGTACCTCGCGATACACGAGCAGACGCTCGAGGACGTCTTCATCCATTACACCGGAAAGACGATAAGGGAAGCGGAAACCCAGAAGGTGAACTTCTTTATAGGGGCGGGGGCCCCGAGGCGCATGCCGGGAGCCAGGATATGAGAGCGCTGGCGGTATCCGAAAGGGACCTCAAAAGGTTCATGCGCAACCCGTTTGTCATAATCGCGAGCATATTCATGCCGCTGATGTACCTTGTCATAATGGGCAATTCGTTCCAAGGCGAGCTCAAGCATCTTCCGGTACTCCTGGTAAACCAGGATAGCGGCCCCTACTCCAGGCGCGTTGTCGAATTACTGCAGGCGCTCGAGGACGGCCCGCGCACTCTCGAGATAACCAGGGAGAACGACCAGAAGAAGGCGGTCGATATGGTAAGGGACGGCTTCTATAAGGGGGTCATAATAATACCGCCGGATTTCAGCAAAAATGTCGTCAAGAACGTGGAACCGCAGGTCGGGCTGCTGCTGGATAATACCGATTCGATATCCGCGGGAAGCATCTCCGGCGTGGTCTCGAGGGCTATGGCTTATCTCAAGGCCGATTACCTGGCGGTCCGCCCGGACAGGGCGACGCCCCAGCTGCGTTCGATAGAACTATATAAGAAGATAGACTACGACGCCTCGCTGGTCCCGGGCATAATCGTCATGGCGATATTCATGGGAACGACGTTCACCGGGGCGTTCAGCCTTGTCATGGATAAGTTCCTCGGCATACACGAGAGCTACTTATCGACGCCGCTTACCCGGTTCGATCTCGTCGCCGGCACGATAATGAGCGGAGTGCTTATAACTACGATCATGTCGATAATAGTCATGATAGGCGGCCTGATGATAACAGGGATAAAACTTGCGGGGGGCATAGGCACTCTCGTGCTCCTGCTGGTCACGATGGTGCTTACCGCCCTCGGGCTGTTAAGTATGATATTCACGGTCCTGGGACGGGCCGACCATCCGAGGATAGTCGGCGTGCTGGTAGGCTTCCTGAACGTCATATTCTATTTCCCGAGCGGCGCGGTCTATCCGATAGAGAGCCTGCCTAACTGGTTAAGGGCTTTCGCGAAGGTCAATCCCGAAGCGTACGCGGTGCACGCTTTCAAGGAACTTATACTCAAAGGCTCCGGTTTCACGGCGATCCGGGGCGACCTTATGTTTTTCGTGGCGTTTATAGCGTTTATGTTGTGTTTAGCGACTTTGACGTTCAAGAGGACGATGTGATGACATATATAAGGAAGGTACTCATATTCTCGGCCGCGCTCGCGCTCATGGCGGCGAACAATGCATATCCCGCGGAGGCAGTTGTTCCCGCGGCAGAGACCCTGACCCTTGACGACTGCGTCAAGGCCGCGCTCGCGAACAATCCCAAGCTGCAGGAAGCCGTAAGCAATGTCGACCTTAATAAAGCCGGGGTCGGTTCGGCGAAGTCCGCTTACCTGCCGAAGCTCTCGACTACAGCCAGCTACTTGCATTATGATACCTCGAA
>CAISWF010000081.1 GCA_903889135.1 Candidatus Omnitrophota bacterium
ACGGAATCGGCGGCGCTCATGCTTACGCTTAAAGCCGGCGGCGCGGATTGCGTTTTATGCGCGTCAAATCCTCTTTCCACCCAGGATGATGTCGCGGCATCTCTCGTAAAGGATTATAAGCTTCCCGTATTCGCCATAAAAGGCGAGGACGAGAAGACATATTACAAACACATCAACGCGGCGCTGGACCACAAGCCGAATATCACTATGGATGATGGGGCAGACCTCGTATCGACGATACATTCCAAGAGGCGCGACCTGGTCCCCTATATAATCGCGGGGACCGAGGAGACGACTACGGGCGTGATAAGGTTAAAGAGCCTCGAGCAGAAGGGAATGTTGATGTTCCCCGTCATCGCCGTGAACGACGCGTTGACCAAGCATATGTTCGATAACCGTTACGGGACCGGCCAGTCTACGATCGACGGCATCATAAGGGCGACGAACGAGCTCGTGGCCGGGACGAATTTTGTCGTCGCGGGATACGGCTGGTGCGGAAAAGGCGCGGCGTCGCGGGCAAAAGGATTGGGCGCGAACGTCATCGTCACCGAAGTCGACCCGTTAAAAGCCATTGAGGCGGTAATGGACGGGTTCAGGGTCATGCCGATGAAAGAGGCGGCCAGGATCGGCGACATATTCGTGACCGTTACCGGCGACTTGAACGTGATCAGGGGCGAACATTTCAAGTTGCTGAAGAACGGCTCGATAATCTGCAACTCCGGGCATTTCAACGCCGAGATAGACATCCCGGCGCTCGAGAAGATGAGCAGGAAGAAGAGAAGGATAAGGGATTTTGTGGACGAATATACTTTGAAGGACGGGCGCAGGGTAAACCTGCTGGGCGAGGGCAGGCTCATTAACCTGGCGGCGGCTGAAGGCCATCCGGCGCAGGTAATGGATATGTCGTTCGCGAACCAGGCGCTCTCCGCGGAATTCGTCGTGAAAAATTCGAAAAAGCTGCAGAACAAGGTCTATTCGGTGCCGAAAGACATAGACGAGAAGATCGCGGCGCTCAAACTCGAATCGATGAAGATAAAGATAGATACCCTGACGGAAGAGCAGGAGAAATACCTGTCTTCCTGGGAAATCGGCACATAACAAAACAATAACCGGAGGAAGAAGATGGCGTTCATATCTACAAAACCATTATTTGAGAAGGCGTATAAGGAACATTATGCGGTAGGGGCTTTTAACGTCAATGACATGGAGATCATACAGGGAATCACCGAGGCGATAGCCGAGGCGAAGGCCCCGGTCATACTCCAGGTCTCGGCCGGCGCCCGTAAATACGCGCGTCACCAGTACCTGATCCACCTGGTACAGGCGGCGATGGAGTGCACCGGAATAGACTGCGTCCTGCATCTCGACCACGGCGAGGATTTCGAGATGTGCAAGTCGTGCGTAGACGGCGGGTTCACGTCGGTCATGATAGACGGGTCGAAGTATCCCTTTGAGGAGAATATCAGGCTGACGAAGCAGGTCGTTGATTACGCGCACGCGAAAGGCATCCCGGTCGAGGCCGAATTGGGCAAGCTCGCGGGCGTCGAGGATAACGTTTCGGTAGCCGCTAAAGACGCGATATACACCGACCCGGACCAGGCGGTCGAGTTCGTAAAGCGCACCGGCTGCGATTCGCTGGCCGTCGCCATAGGCACCAGTCACGGAGCGTATAAATTTAAAAGTGAACCGAAACTGGATTTCGACAGGCTGGAGAAGATAGGCAATCTGCTTCCCGGGTTCCCGCTCGTCCTGCACGGGGCTTCATCGGCTCCTGCTGACCTGGTAAAGATCTGCAATGACTACGGCGGGCAGATACCCGGCGCGAGGGGTGTCCCGGAAGAAATGATATCGAAGGCCGCGAAGATGAATGTATGCAAGATCAACATAGATACCGACCTTCGCCTCGCGATGACAGGCGCCATCAGGAAGGTATTTGTCGAGACGCCGGGTGAATTCGACCCGAGAAAATATCTCGGCCCGGCCCGTGACGCGATAAAAGGCGTGGTTAAGAGGAAGATACAATTCCTGGGCTGCGCAGGTAAGGCCTAGGTCCGCAGTTTTGCGATAAGGTATATGCCGAAGGCCGCGAATGCAACGTTCGCGGCCCAGGCGGTGATAATAGGTGGAATAAGCCCGCCCTTTCCGAGCGCGAGGAACATCGCGTTCGCCACATAATAAATAATAGATATTGCTAACGCTATCCCCACGCTTCCCATTGCCTTGGTCCTCGTCCTCTTCAGCGCGAACGGTATGCCTATGAACATAATGACGAGGCCGGTGAAAGGCACGGAAAGCTTATAGTACATATCCACCAGAAGTTTTTTCGCCGTAGATTTACTCTCAAGGCCCAGTATGCGCACATATTCCCTGAGCTGGGCGTAATTCATGAATTCGGGCTGCGTCTGTTGCTTCATGAGGTCTTCGGGTCTTTCGTTGAACTGTATTATTTTCGGCGTCCTGAAGATAGCGGGTTTTCCCAGGACGTTGCCTTCTTTGTCGAACCTGAAGACATCGCATCCTACAAATCTCCATTTGTCTCCCGTCCATTCCATGCGCGTGGCGGTTATCTTGCGTTTCAACATCTGGTTATTGTCGTGCTCGAGGAGGACGATATCCTCGAGGACCTTGTTCTTGATATCGTATGATCTCGCGTAAAAGAGCCTGCCGTCTTTCCCGAATATCGTGACGTTCTCCACCCGCTGGTTACGTTCCGCCTTGTTTTTGCTGAAATAGAGTTCATCGGTCATCTTCATCGTTACGGATGACTGGGGAACGAGTTTGTCGTTGATGAGGAATACGCCCAGGCTTATGGCTAATCCTATAAGCAGGAGGGGTGTTATTATGCGCAGGGTGTCGACCCCGCTCGCCCTCAACGCGATTATTTCATTATGCCGGTTGAGGTTTCCCAGGAGGAAGACCGTGGCGAGCAGCATCGCGAACGGCGCGGTCTGGACTATTACCGGCGGCAATGAAGAGAGGTAATAGTTCTTTATTATGTCAAAAGGTATATCCTGCTTTATCAGGACATCGAGGCGGCCCAGGACATCGGCGACCATATAGAGGAAGACGAAGACGAAAAGGCAATAGAGCAAAGGCCAGATGAATCCCGTGGTTATGTATTTGTCTATTATTTTCATTGTTCGGCCATCCAGAATATTAGCGCCGGGCCGATAGCGCCGAATACTATATTCGGCAGCCATATGCCCAGGCTGGGGATAAATATGCCTTTTTTAGCCAGGACCTCCCCGACTATGAGCAGGGAATAGTAGACCAGGATCACCCCGAGGCTTAAAGCGAAACCAATAAGTTTTTCCCCGCGCCGCGCCATAAGACCAAGCGGCACGCCTATCAGGATGAGGATCAGGGACGCGAAGGAATAGCATATTTTTTTGTGTATCTCGATGAGAAGGGGGGTGGTGTCCACCGAGTCCTTGCCGAGCCTCTTTATCTCCTGGTTCAGTTCGTCTATCGACATATCGACCTTTTTCTTGCCTAAAGTCGGGCCCCGCGCCTGGTTGAGGTCCAGGGTCATATAGTACGTCTTGAAATTGAGCTTATAAAAATTGTTCGGGTCCTGCGGGTTCGGCTCGTCCACCGTCCCGTTTATCAGCTTCAGCCGGACCGCGTTCTTTGACTCGATATATTCGATCTCGCCTTTCTGGGCGATTATCGTCCTCGTAGGCTTGCCTTCCTGCGGCTGGTAAATCCTGATATTGCTGAGTTTGTTCTTGTCGATGCCGTAAATAAACACTATATAACCCTTGAAATCCTTGATGAAAGTGCCGGCGTCCAGGTAAGCGGCCGGATTTTTGGTGCCTATCTGGACGGTCAGCTGCCTCATCTTATAACGGAGGGCCGGGATGATCCAGTCGTTAAATTCGTATGATATGAGACTTATCACAAGGCCGAGTATGACCAGGGGGAAGACCAGGCGGTAGAGGCTTATGCCGCTCGCCCGCATCGCGGTTATTTCGTTATCGGCCGAAAGCCTTCCGAACGCAAGGAGTGTCGCTACAAGGACCGAGATAGGCGTAGTCCAGGTCGAGACCGCCGGCAGCATATAAAGCAGGAGCTTCATGATCGAAAAAAAGTTGACGCCCCTGTTTATGACCAGGTCGGCCAATTTTATTATGTTGAAGACCATGAAGAAAAAACTTAACACTATGAAGGCCGCCAGAAAAGGTCCGATGATCTCTTTTAGTATGTATCTTCTTATTATCTTCATTTAGTTCCCGCACGCCAGGGTATAGGCAAGCACCTTTTTGGCGCCGGCGGATTTTATTGTCTTGGCGCATTCGTGCAGGGTGGCGCCCGTCGTCATGACATCGTCGATGAGGAGGACGGACCTGTCCGCGAAGTCCGCTTCCTTTTTCACGAGGAAAGCGCCCTTGAGGTTCCTGAGTCGTTGTTCCCTGGAAAGCCCGGCCTGCGGGGAGGTATACCTGATCCTCTTCAGCCAGTCCTTTTCGATCTTCTTGTTGAATTTTTTCGCGAGGTGCTCGGCTATCAGCTCGGACTGGTTGAATTGCCTCTCGCGTAATTTGACGGGATGGAGGGGCACCGGCACGATCATATCTATTGAGACGAAATTCAGGTTCCTGGCGGCGTATTCGGCCATGACCGAGCCGAGGACGTTCGAGAGTCGTGTCTTGCCCTCGTATTTGAAGAGGCAGATGCATTTTTTGACGATATCTTCATAGGAGGAGACATGGTAGGCCGCGTCGAAAGCGAACTCCCTTTCAGCCGTGGCCCAGTGGGGCGTGCCGGCAAAGGCCATTATCCTGTCGTTGCACGGCTCGCAAAGCGGGGCGGGCCTTAACTCGCGGGCCCTGCCGCTGCAGACGAGGCAGTCCTGAGGGTAGAGCAGGTTCAGGAACGTCATGCAGAAATCGCTTGTCGATGACAAGATCGTCTTTAACATTTGTTATAAAATAACATAATATCGAGGGGGTGTCAATTGACTTATGAAACGCGAATACCTATAATGGTACATAACAAGGAGGCGGCTTATAATGGAAAAGAAAACTTACAAGAGGCACTTATACTTTATAAACTCAGGGGTCCAGCTGAGGTATATGTCGGTTATCATCATCAGCATGCTGGTCGCTTCTTTCATCGTGGGTTTTGTTTTATATTTCGGGATATGGGGCGCGGTGATCCCGGAATTTTCGGCGGCGTCGATGGCGAACAAATTAGAGACCGCCGCGCGTTTGAGGGATTACGAACAGGTCCGGTATCATACGTTGGAAAACAAGGAACTCAGTGTTTTCAAAGAAGCGAAACTGTTGAGCGGCCATGAACAGGTAGTCGTGACGAATATCCTGGCGGCCGCGAACTTGAAATTGATCCCAAGGCTCCTGATCGTGATATTCGCTATGGCGGCGGCAAGCATCCTGATCTCCCATAAGATAGCGGGCCCTATTTACCGTTTTAAGAAATCGGCCGCGTCCGTCACGGACGGCGACCTGACGGTTAAATTCAACCTGAGAAAAGAGGACGAATTCAAAGACCTGGCCGATAGCCTGGAAAATATGGTCGGTTCGCTGAGGCAAAGGATCGGCGGCATTTTATCGTCTGTAAATGAGATATCGGGCAGGCTGGACAAATTATCCGTAAGTACGCCGGCTACGGCGGAAGATAAGCGCCTGATATCGGAGCTTAAAGCGAGTTTAACCGCGCTTGAGAAAGAACTTTCAGCCTTTAAATTAAAGGCCTAACCGGGGACTTTCATGCTTAATCGCAAAACATCAAGGCCGTTGTCGGATATTCTGGTATTTTTCATCGCTGTAACTTTGATCACGCCTTTGACTTTTGCCGAGGCCCCGAAACAACCGGCGCTCTCAAGTGACGACGAAAAATTCCTGGATAAGGTCGAGCACGATACGTTCCGGTATTTCTGGGAGAATGCCGATCCCGGAACCGGGCTTGTGGCCGATAACTCCCAACCGGGCGCCCCGTCCAGCATAGCCGCTACGGGATTCGGCCTTGTCGCTATCTGCATCGGGCAGAGCAGGGGCTGGATAACATACGACGAGGCCTTTAAACGCACGTTCATGACCCTCAAGACTTTCAAGAACACGCTGAAATGCGAGCACGGGTTCTATTATCATTTTGTCGATATGAAGACGGGCCAGCGCATGTGGAATTCCGAAGTCTCGTCTATAGATACGGCCCTCTTCCTGGCAGGAGCTTTGTTCTCGGCGCAATATTTCAAGGGTACGGAGATAGAACGCCTCGCCCATCATCTTTATAACCGCGCCGACTGGCAGTGGATGATGAACGGCAAGAAGATGATGTGCATGGGCTGGAACCCCGAGAAGGGCTTCTTGAACGCGTACTGGGATTGGTATAACGAGGGATTGATAGCATACGTGCTGGCGATCGGCTCGCCGACGCATCCCATCGCGCCGGAATCGTGGAACAGCTGGAGAAAGCCCAGGGGGGAATATGGCGGCCACAAGGTCGTATATTCTTTCTTCGGCAGCATCTTTACTTACCAGTTCGCCCAGGCGTGGATAGATTTCAGGAAGCTCTACGAGGGCGACCTGAATTACTGGCAGAACTCAATTAACGCGGCAATGGCAAACAGGCAATTTTGCGTGGACAATTCCGCGAAATATTCGGGATACGGCGAGACCGGCTGGGGACTGACGGCCGGTGACGGGCCCGACGGTTACAAAGGATACGGCGCGAAGCCCGCGGAAGTCCTGGTGCAGGATGGGACGGTCAACCCTTACGGGATGGTCGCCTCCATTCCTTTGGTCCCGGATATCGCGATAAGATCGGTAAGGGAACTTTACGAAAGATACGGCGACAAGGTATACGGGCCATACGGTTTTAAGGCCGGTTTTAACCTGAACAGGGATTGGTGGAGCAAGATCTGCATCGGGATAGACCAGGGGATCTCGGTACTCATGATCGAGAACTACAGGACCGGCATGGTATGGGACTATTTCATGCACAATAACTGCGTCAAATCCTGGATAGAACTTTGCAAACTGGACAACAAAGGACTTGAAGGGGCGCATTGATTGTGAGATAATATTTCGTCAGTGAAGTGTCCCTTTTTAAAAAGTCCCCAGGAGGAAAAAAATAAATGACCCGCATCGAAGATAAACTGTTTGTAAACAGGTTCAAGCTCGGACCTGAGCCCCATATAAAGGTCAAGGACAAGGACCTTTGCCTTAAATGCACCAGGAAGCAATGCTCGATAGGATGCCCTTCGGACTGCTGGAAGATAAATGACAAGGGCATAGCCGAAGTTAACGTAGACGGCTGCCTGGAATGCGGCACGTGCCGCGTCATCTGCGATGAGTTCACCAACGTCGATTGGAACTATCCGCAGGGCGGTTTCGGCATCCTTTACAGGCTCGGTTGATCCAAACTGTCTTATCAATAAAGTCTTAAAACCCCGCAAAAGGAGATCTCCATGCCAAAGAAAGACCTGAAAATACTGCAGGCCGCGATAAAGATGGAAGAGGACGGCCGCAAATTTTACCTTAAATCGAGTAAGACCGCGAAGAACGCTGTCGCGAAAAAACTCCTCGTATCGCTAGCCGACCAGGAATTGCTCCATATAGAACGCATAAAAGAGATATCTTACGGCCTAAAAGAGGACCTCGACTGGAACGATTTCGCGAAGACGATAACGAAAGACGCGAAGAAAAAACTGACGCTGGTATTCAGGCCCCTTTCCGCGTCCGAAAAGAAGAAGCTTAAAGCGGACCCGTCCAGCCTCGAGGCGATAACCATAGCGATGAAGAAAGAGACCAAGAGCTACGATTATTATGACAAGCAATCGAAGGTGACGGATATACGGATAGCCAAGGTCTTTTATAACAGGCTGAAGAAGGAAGAGGAGCACCATTACGAACTTCTCGAGGAAGCTTACTCGATGCTTTCGGATTCGGTGAGCTGGTTCGTGAAACAGGAAGGAAGGGTAATGGAGGCCGGTTAAAATGAGACCCGTCGAGATAAAAAAAGGCATATACTGGGTAGGAGCGGTCGATTGGGACATAAGGACCTTCCACGGGAATACCTATTCGACAAAAAGGGGAACGACCTATAACTCGTATCTCATCATAGACGATAAGGTCACTCTCGTGGACGGGGTGCTCGCCTCTTTCGCCGGCGAGCAGATCGAGCGGATACGCGAGATCGTGCCCGTTGAGAAGATAGACTATATTATAGTAAACCATATCGAGCCCGACCATTCCGGCGCGCTGCCCGGATTGATGAAACTCTGCCCCAAGGCCAAACTGTTCGGCACGGCGAAAAGCAAGGAAGGCCTCTCGAGGATGTACGGCACGGATTGGGGCCTCCAGGTCGTCAAGACCGGGGAGAAATTAAATATCGGCAAGCGTAACCTTACGTTCATAGAGGCGCCGATGATCCACTGGCCGGACAGCATGTTCACCTATTGCGCCGAGGAGGAACTGCTCCTGCCGAACGACGCCTTTGGCCAGCATTACGCGACCTCCGAAAGGTTTGACGACGGGACGGACCAGTGCGCGCTGATGGACGAGGCCGGGAAGTATTACGCGAATATCCTCTGGCCGCTCGGCGGAATGATCGCCAGGAAGATAGACGAGATCCTCAAGATGAACATATCCATAAAGATGATAGCGCCGAGCCACGGGATAATCTGGCGCCGCGACCCGATGAAGATAATCAATTCGTATATTTCCTGGACGAAGAACGAGACTAAACCTAAAGCGGTCGTCATATTTGAGACGATGTGGGGCTCTACCGAGATGATGGCCAGGAAGATAACCGAGGGCCTCACCGACGGCGGAGTGGAGGTAAAGCTCTTCGATATCACGCGCTCCGACAGGACCGAGGTGAACAACCAGATGCTTGACGCGAGGTGCTTCGTCTTCGGCTCATCCACGCACGATAACGGCATGCTCTCGACATTAGCGGGGTTCCTCGAATTCCTGAACGGGCTGAAACCGAAGGGCAGGATAGGCGCGGCGTTCGGTTCCTGCGGATGGGCCGGCGGAGCGATCCCTGCGATAGAGCAAGTCCTCAAGGAGGCCGGGATCGAGCTGGCCTTGCCTTCGATCTCCGTGAAATATGTGCCGGACCAGGACGAATTGAAAAAGTGCTACGAAATGGGCGTTGAATTAGCGAAGAAGATAACCGGAAAGGCATAAGACCATGGACAAATATCGCTGCACAGTATGCGGCTACATTTATGACCCTGCGTTAGGCGATCCGACGGCTAGTATCGCGGCCGGCACGCCTTTTGACAAGCTTCCCGCGACCTGGGTGTGCCCCGAGTGCGGCGCCCCGAAGGAAATGTTCGAGAAGGTATAACCGTCCCCTATGAAAGTAGCCATCGTAGGAAACGGGATATGCGGTATCACTGCCGCTAAGTTCATCTCCGAGAATTCTCCCGGCGCGAAGATATCCATCTTTACCGACGAAGAATATAATTATTATCCCCGCCCGTTATTAGACAGGCTCCTCGCTGAGACGATGGACCTGAACCAGCTATTTCCGTATAACGACGAATGGTATAAAAAGCGCGGGATAGAAGTCTCCCTTAATAATAGCGTCCTCGACATCAACCTTTCAGCAAAAAAATTAAAGACCGAAAAAAACGGCTGGCAGGACTATGATAAGGTCCTCCTTACGACCGGCGCCTCGCCTTTTCTGCCGCAAATAGAAGGGATCAAGGCCCGGGAAGTCTTTACTTACAGGAATATCTCGGACGTCCTCAGGATACGCTCATTTGCCCGCGGGAAGAAGAGGGCGGTAGTCATAGGCGGCGGCCTGCTCGGCCTCGAGACGGCAAAGGCTTTGACCGACCGGGGGCTCAAGGTAACGATCATCGAACATAATTCAAGGCTTCTCCCGAGACAGCTGGACGACGAGGGAGGCCGGATACTGAAGGCCCGTATAGAGAAATTCAATATCGAGGTCGTCCTGCAGGTCACGTGCGACCGGATCGTTACCGAAGGCGCGAATACCTGCCTCCTTTCCAAAGAGATAGGAAAGCTCGAGGCGGACATCTTCATAGTCTCGGCAGGCGTGCGCTCGAATATCGAATTGGCGCGGGCTTGCGGGATCGGGATAGAGAGAGGGATAATGGTCGATAAGTATATGAAGACAAACTGCGAACGCGTATACGCGGCCGGCGACTGCGCCGAATTCAACGGCACGGTCTACGGCATAATCCCGGCGGCCATAGACCAGGGGCTCGCGGCGGCATCGAACATCATAGACAGGCCGTTTGAATACAAAGGGACGACTTTCCAGGCGACGCTCAAGGTCATGGGCATCGACCTTACTTCAATAGGCGTGGTCAATCCCGAGGGAGAGGGATACGAAACGCTCTGCAGGAAAGACGCGTCTAAAGGCATTTACAGGAAATGCGTCATCAAAGACGGAAAGCTTGCCGGCGCGATACTATTGGGCGAGAAGGACGGCGTCGCCGGGCTCACCCGGATAATAAAGGACGGGATAAACGTGGCGGGCAACAAAGACGCGTTATTGGGATCAGAGGCGGTATTGGCGGAAGTTTTTCAAAAAATGCCCGCTTGAGACGGGCATGGAGGATAAAATGGCTGATGTCGGAAAGAGCTCTTTGGGAATGGACGCGAACGTCGCGGCGGCTTTGTCGTACGTTTTAGGATGGATAACCGGGCTGATCTTCTTCGTTACAGAGAAGGACAGCAAATACGTAAAATTCCATGCGATGCAGTCTATAATCTTTTCGCTCTCATGGACGATCCTGTCGATATTACTGGTCATTACCGTCATAGGCCCGGCCCTGTTGGGAATAGCCGGCCTGATAATCTGGATCATCTGCATCATCAAGGCCTACTCGGGTGAAATGTTCAAATTGCCGGTGATCGGGGACACGGCAGAGAAGATCGCTAACAAATAAGATAGGACCGCTAAAATATGAGCCTGATCCAATCCATTATCCTTGGCATAGTCCAGGGAGTCGGCGAATTTTTACCCATCAGCAGTTCCGCGCACCTCATAGCCGTGCCGTGGCTTTTGGGCTGGCAGGAGCACAGCCTCGCTTTTGACGTCGCCTTGCATGCAGGTACGCTCCTGGCGGTCGTGGCGTATTTTTGGAAGGATTGGCTCGGCATAATAAAGAGTAAGTTCTTGTGGTATATAGTCGTCGCCAGCATCCCCGGCGCGATAATAGGTAAATTGCTCGAGGCGAAAGCCGAGGCAGCCTTCAGGTCGCCGCTTCTTATCGCGTGCATGATGAGCGTCTTCGCCGTGGTGTTTTATCTTGTAGACAGATTTTCCTGGAAGACGAGGGATTTGAAGACCCTAAGTTATTTCGATTCATTGGTCATCGGCATTTCGCAGGCGTTCGCTATTATTCCCGGTGTTTCGCGTTCGGGCATTACGATGGCCGGCGGGATGGGGCTGAGGTTTAACCGCGAAGCCGCGGCGCGTTTCTCGTTCCTTATTTCCGCGCCCATAATTTTCGGCGCCGTCGTATTGAAACTCAAAGACATAAGCGCGATCGCTTCGGGCGGGAACGGGCTTTCCCTGCTCGCCGGTTTTTTGGTATCGGCCGCGACGGGTTTAATGTCGATCCATTTTCTCCTGAGTTATTTAAAGAAGCATTCCTTTACCGCGTTCGTGGTATACCGTTTAATATTCAGCTTGGTCATCTTTTCCGTATTTTTCTTGAGAAAGTAAAAAATGCCTGACATCAGGGACCTGAAAGAAAAAGCGCGCAAGCTCAGGATCGATATACTCGAGACTATCGCGAACGCCGGAAGCGGGCACCCCGGGGGTTCGCTCTCCTGCGTTGAGATCCTTATAGGCCTGTATTTTTATAAACTGAGGCATAAACCTCAAGACCCGGGCTGGGCCGAAAGGGACAGGTTTATCATGTCGAAGGGCCACGCTTCGGCCGCGCTTTATGCGACGCTCGCGGCCTGCGGATATTTCCCGAAAGAAGAACTGAAAAATTACAGGAAGCTGGGCAGCATGCTCCAGGGACATGTCTATTCAGGCGTCCCCGGGGTCGAGTTCTCGACCGGGGCGCTCGGCGAAGGCCTGTCCGTAGCCAACGGAATGGCTCTCGGGGCGAAGATAAAGAAGAAGGATTTTAAGGTATTCTGCCTTCTCGGCGACGGCGAGATGCAGGAAGGGCAGGTGTGGGAGGCCGCGATGACAGCGGCGCAGCATAAGCTCGACAATCTCTGCGCGATAGTCGATTTTAACGGCGTCCAGCAGAATGAGCCGGTCTCGAATATAAAAAATGAAGAGCCGGTCGCCGCTAAGCTTAATGATTTCGGATGGAATGTCCTCGACATAGACGGACATGATATCGGAAGCGTAATAAAAGCCCTGGATTCGTCCGGCAGCGTAAAGGAGAAGCCCACTTTCATAGTAGCGCGCACAATAAAGGGCAAGGGCGTATCTTTCATGGAGGGGAACCCTAAATGGCACGGCAAGGCGCCGAACAAGGAAGAACTTTCTAAGGCGCTTGAAGAGATCAAAAGGGAGAAGATATAATGGCCGACGGTAAGGGCTCTGAGGGGTCCAAGGGCCCTGCGGGGTCTAAAGGCCCTGAGGGGTCCAAGGCGACCCGCGACGGTTTCGGCGAGGCGCTGGTGCAGCTTGGGCGGGAGAATAAGGATATCGTCGTCCTGTCGGGCGACCTCGAGGATTCTACGCGCGCCGAATATTTCAAGAAGGAATTCCCGGAGAGATTTTTTAACCTCGGCATAGCCGAGGAGGATATCGCCGGCACCGCCGCCGGATTGAGCAAAACGGGCCTGATCCCCTTCATCTGCTCCTTCGCCGCCTTTTGGGCTAACGCTTTCGGCGTCTTCAGGGTGACCGTCTGTTATAACAAATGCAACGTGAAGATCATCGGGACACATTGCGGCATATCGGTAGGGCCGGACGGCGCCACGGCGCAGGCTCTCGAGGATCTTGCCGCGATGAGCGTCCTTCCTAATATGTCCGTCATATGCCCGGCCGACGCGTATGAAGCGGCAAAAGCGACAAAGGCCATTGCCGGGATCGACGGGCCGGTATATTTGAGGTTAGGCAGGGAAGCTGTCCCGTTCGTGACGGACAAGGACAAGCCGTTTGTTCTCGGGAAAGCCGATGTGTTAAGGAAAGGCGATGATGCGGCTATCATCGCGTGCGGGGTCATGGTATCCGAATCGCTTAAGGCGGCGGAAGGTCTTTCGCGCGAGAGGATAAACGCCCGCGTGATAAATATGCACACGATAAAGCCGGTCGACAGGGCGGAGATAACCAGGGCCGCGAAGGAGACCGGAGCCATAGTTACGGCCGAAGATCACCAGATAAACGGCGGGCTCGGCAGCGCTGTCGCCGGGGTCCTGGCCCGCGGATGCCCCGCGCCCATGGAGATGGTCGCCGTGCGCGATACGTTCGGCGAGTCGGGCGAGGGAGAGGAATTACGGGAAAAATACGGGTTAAAGGCCGTTGATATTATTGCCGCGGTCAAAAAGGCCATTTCAAGGAAAAATAATGGAAAAAACTAAAGCGATACAAAAGCTCGAAAGGCAGATGGAAGGACTTGACGGGAATTCCATCCGCTACAAAGTCCTGCAAAATGTGGTCAATTTCAAGACATCATGGATAGAACTCGGGCAATCGCTGTACTCCGTCTGGAAAGATAAGCTTTACAGGGATTGGGGATACCTGACGTTCGAGGCATACGCGTCGAAGGAGATAGGCGTGAGGAAAGATACCGCAATGAAGCTCCTCAAGTCTTATTATTTCCTCGAAAAGGAAGAGCCGCAATACCTGCAGAAGAAGGAGGCGGCGGACCCGTCCGAGGCCGCGAGTATGCCGAGTTACGAATCGGTGAACCTGCTTCGCCTCGCCAAGAATAAAAAAGAGATCGATGAGTCGGATTATGAATCGTTAAAGAAGAACGTGTTCGAGAGGGGCAGGGATGTCCGCGATATCAGGAAAGACCTGACCGCCATGATCAGGCAAAGGGAAGAAACGGACCCCCAGGAGGCCAGGAAGATAAGGAAAGATACCGCCGTAAAAAGGGTGGTCGCCACCCTGAATGCCCTGAAGAACGATATCGAGATATCGAAACTCCTCCCGGCCGGTACGATAAAAGATATCAAGGACCTGATCGCGAAACTCGAGGCGGAGATAACCGGATGAAGAAGATCTTAGCGGCCATATTTGTGCTTGCGGCCGCAGCGGCGCTGCACGCCGAAGAAGGGAAAGGGGCCGTCAGCCGTTATCAGTGCGTAGACCTTAAAGGCGATAAACTCTGGGAAGCCGCGGTAACGACAACGCCGATAATCGAAGAAAAAGACGGTTTTCTTACCGTCGAGGAAGGTAAAGGACGGTATCACGGCTTTAAGGGGATAACATCCCGCAGATACGAGATGCATTTTATAAAGAACAAAGAACGGCTCACCCCTGTCAGCATGAGCGGAAAGGTCTTCTCCGAGTCAGGGAAAGCGGTCCTCGAATTGACGCAGAGATTTTATCCGGACAGGAAAGAGGCCGATTACGAAGTGAGGAACCTGCTCAGCGGAAAAGAAAAGAAAGAAACGGTCAAATATGAAGGCGATATAGTAAACAGCATGATCATGGATGCGTATATACAGAGATTACTGGAAGCGGGCGTAAAGAAGAAGACCGTTTATGTCCTGAGCGACGATGCCGGGCTTTACCGCGTGACGCTTAGGGTGATCGACAAGGAGGAAGTCACGGTTAACGGCAAGGCGCGCGAGGCATATAAAATATCCATCGACCCCGAAATAGGCCTACTCAGCCCGGTGAAAATGTTCATAACCAAGAACTACGAATGGTATTCGTGCGAGCCCCCTTACGAATGGCTTAAGTTCAAGGGGCTTGAGAGTTCGGTGGATTCACCGGTCGTGGAAATGACCCCTTTAGGTGACTGAGTAAATGGCGAGCGCGATCATACCCGAGAGGTTCAGGGAAGAATATAGAAGCGAACTGAAAAATATCTTCGCCCAGCGCGTGAACCTCTTTTGCTACATAGCCATAAGCGCCTTCACGATAGACGTGATCGTCGCCTGGTTCCTCTTCAGGAGGCTTCTTGGCACCAAAGATATGCCGGGGATCCTTGGCGGCGCGTTCTTTTGCCTGGTCCTGCTGACTACCGGAAAATTCGCCAAAAAACTCGCGTCGCAAAAGATAAGGGGTTTCTTTTTCAGCATAATAATAATCTCCGTCTCTATCCTTGCCGCCGCGGCGCATCCCGATGTCATCACGAACCTGGGGATAACCATTGTCCTGATAGCGTTTTTCGTCAGCGCGCTGCTGCTGCCGTGGAATATGTTCGAGACGGCAATGATCGGCGCCTATACGCTGATAATTTTCATAGGCGTTTACAGCATGAGCAATATACGCATCAATTATATAAGTTACGTCAAGACGGACATATTCGGAATAAATGTCACGCTGCTTATCGTCGCGGCATTCATATGCATGGTCGTCAAAAGGAACGAGGGCATAATGAGGCAGAAGGATTTTGTCCTCAAGAAGGAGATCGAGGAGAAGAGCAGGATAATGGTCGAGGAGCTGGAACTCGCCAACAGGATACACAGCGGCCTTATGCCAAAATCGATAAAGACGGACCTCGTGGACGTAGCGGTCGATTACAAACCGATGCTTTATATGGGAGGGGATTACGCCAAGTTCCATTTTCTAGACAAGAACCGCCTCCTTTTCATGATAGCGGATATGACAGGGCACGGCGTCTCGGCCGCCCTCCTGGTGAACAGGATACATACCGAGATCGAGGGCCTCGTCCGCGAGAACCTGATGCCCGGCGAGATACTGAAGCGGCTCGATAATTTCATTAAGTCCGACTTCGGGAAGATAGGGATATTTCTCAGCGCGTTCTGCGGGATCATCGATTTTTCGGACAAGGAATTGGTATATTCGAATTACGGCCATCCGCCGCAGATATTATTCCAGAAGGCCGATAAGAAGATAGTCCTCATGGAATCGCAGACGTTTTTGATGGGCATCGGGATGGAGACGAGCGATGTGTACCAGGTAAAGATAAATTTCGGTAAAGGCGACAGGCTATTCCTTTTTACCGACGGATTGATCGAGGCGAAAAATAAGGGCGGGGAAGAGTTCGGCTATGAGCGCATCGAGCGGTTTGTCAGGGAGAAGGGCTCGCTCGATGTGTCCGTATTTAACGAGGACCTTCTGGCCGCAGTTACGAAATTCAAGGAAGGGGTGCAGGCCGACGATATCTTCCTGCTCTCCATACAGATAAAATAGGAGGCTCACAGGTGAAGGGTTTTCTTTTGAGATGGCTTATAAATATAGCGGCGATGATACTGGTCATAAGCGTTGTGCCCGGGATACATTCAGAGGGCAGGCTGGTTACCGTGATGGCTGCGCTCGTCCTGGGCCTCATAAACGCCACGCTGAGGCCCATAGTCTTCGCGCTCACGCTCCCGCTGACGGTCCTCTCGCTAGGGATATTCACGCTATTCATGAACGGGTTTTTCTTCTACCTCGTCTCGAAAATAGTGGCGGGTTTCGTCATAGACGATTTCTGGGCGGCCTTCTGGGGAGCGCTGTGTTTCAGCGTGGTAAGCTTTTTCATGAACCTTTTCGTCAGCCCTCAGGGGAGGTTCAAGGTCTATCATTACGGTGGCCGCGGCCCCGGGGCCGGCGGGCATACGCCCCGCGACAACAATGTGATCGACGTCGAGGCTAAGGTCGAGGATAAAGACGAGGAGGGAAAAAATGGGTAGAAATATCCCGGTGCTGCTTTACGGCAGGAACTCCATAATGGAACGCCTGAAGGCTAACCCGAAGAGCTTAAGGATGATAATGATATCAGAGCATTTCGACGACGCGGAGATCTTTGAAATGGCGAAGCTCCGCCGCGCCCCGGTAAAAAGGGTGTCCGAAAAGGAATTATTCAAAATGAAACACAGCGAGCGCACCCAGGGGATAATAGCCGAGGCCGACCCCTTCGAATATTCATCATTCGAGGGGCTCATCAAGAGGGAGGATGGCGTAAAGCCGACTTTTATCATGCTCGACGGCATCACGGACCCGCAAAACCTGGGCGCGATCATAAGGACGGCCGCTTGCCTCGGGGATTTCGCGATAGTGATCCCGGAGCGGGATGCGTGCGAGGTAAATGAAACTGTCCTTAATATCGCTTCGGGCGGGGAAAATTATATACGGGTCTGCAGGATAAACAATCTCTCGAACGCCCTGATACACGCAAAGGAAGCGGGATATTGGGCCGCCGGGGCGGTCGTCGAGGGCGGCGAGGACCTCACTAAGGTCTCCTTCCCGTTCCCGCTTTGCATTGTCCTCGGTTCCGAAGGAAAGGGAATACATCACGGCATCTCAAAACACATCGAACTCAAGGTCACTTTGCCTATGCGCGGCGCGGCGCTGTCTTTTAATGTCGCGATGGCGTCGGCCATATTTTGTTATGAGATAGCCAGGCAGAGAGAGGCCGGTAAGAAGAAGAAGTGAAAGCCGTCTTTTACGAATTGCCGGCGGAGTTCATCGAAAAGCTTAAAAAAATATATCCCGGGACCTTCCCGAAGATATTTGAGTCGTTCCTCCACAAGAAGGAACAGACTTTCAGGATAAATTACCTTAAAACGGTCCTCCCCGAACTTAAAGAGGACCTGGACAGGGAAGGGATAAGATACCGCGAGCTCCACTGGCCGAAAGGAAGCTTCATCCTGCGGTCCGAACCTAAGGACCTGCAGAAGAGCTCTTTATACACCGGTGGAAAGGTATATATGCAGAACGTATCGAGCATGATACCGCCGCTGCTCCTCGATCCCCGCAAAGGCGAAAAGATCCTCGACCTGTGCGCGGCTCCGGGCGCGAAGACTAGCCAGATAGCGTCGCTTAGCGGCGGGGAGACCGAGATCGTCGCGGTCGAGAAGCTGGAGATACGGTACCAGAAACTCCTGGCGACGCTGAGGATACAGGGGGTGGAGCGCGCCAAGACTATTTTTGCGGACGGATTGGGGATAGGGAAGGAATATCCCGGATATTTCGACAAAGTCCTGGTCGATGCGCCGTGCTCGGGAGAGGCGCTGTTTTACCTGCGCGACCCTAAGACATTTAAGCCTTGGAACCGGAAGAGAGTGAGCGACCTTTCGCATACGCAGAAAGTCCTGATCTATTCCGGGGTTTCCGCGTTAAGGCCCGGAGGCGAATTGGTCTATTCGACCTGCACGTTCTCCCCGGAGGAGAACGAGGAGGTGGTAGACTGGGCCTTGAATAAATTCGAGGACCTGCAGGCGGTGCCTGCGGATATGCCTTTGCCTAACAAGGTTCGCGGCCTTACCTCGTGGGAAGGAAAGAGGTTTTCGGGGGACCTAGGCATGGCCCTGAGGATACTCCCGAATGAGTACATGGAAGGTTTTTTTGTGGCAAAATTGAGGAAAAGATAGTAAAATGACTCAAAATGGATAGGGGCGTATTAATATTATGGCATTGATATTTTCTCTCAACCAGGCAGGAGCGGCTAAGATGGGGGTCCCTGATCTCGGCGACGGGATATTCTTAAAGGGACAGAACGGACGCGCTGCCATCCTTATTCACGGTTTGACCGGCACTCCGAATGAGATGAAATGCCTGGGGATAGCGCTGAATAAGAAGGGATATACCGTCGTATGCCCGCGCTTAAAGAACCATGGCGCGCCGCTCGATGTCTTGAAAGATACGACCTGGGAGGATTTCTACCAGTCGGTCAAGGAAGCCTATATGAAGGTCAAGGACGACCACGAATTCATAGTCGTCTCAGGGTTGTCTATGGGCGCGCTGCTGGCGCTTTTGCTCGCCGATGAATTTCCCGAAAAGATAAAAGGCGTATCATGCCTCTCCCCAACGCTCTTCTACGACGGCTGGAATACGCCGTGGTATAATTTCCTTTTACCTATCGCTATATATTCGCCGTTAGGGTATTTCTTTTACCATAAGGAAGATCCGCCGTACGGCGTGAAGAACAAACAGATGCAGGAGCGGCTGCATAGTTACTATTCGACCGCGGCCATCGATAATACCGAGAAGATCGCGGAATACGGTTATCCCTTTTTCCCGGTCGTTTTGCTCTGCCAGCTCAAAGCGCTCGTGAGGCACTTATCCGGGAGACTTAAGAATATAACCGTGCCGGTCCAGCTCGTACAGGCCAAAGACGATGACATATCGAGCGCAAAGAATTCCCAGTTCATTTATGACGGTGTCGGTTCGAAGACAAAGGAAATGGTGATGTTATATGATTCCTACCATTGCGTAACGGCGGACCAGGAGCGCAAGACCGTGACCTCAAGGGTGGAGGAGTTCTTCGAGAAAATACACAACGGGGCCGCTAAGTAATGATAAAAACGCCTCTCGATTTTTCCAAATGTAACGTCTACTTTGATTTCGATAACACGATAACGTCTTTCGACGTGCTCGATGATATCATCGAAAAATTTTCTATCAACAGGGATTGGGTGGTCTTTGAGAACGCATGGCAAAAAGGGGAGATCGGCTCAAGGGAATGCCTGAAGTGGCAGATGCGTTCCGTCAGGGGGACGAAGCCGAAGTTAACCCGCTATCTCGATAAGGTCCGGCTCGACGGTAATTTCGCGGACCTGCTCGGGTACCTGAAACGCAGGGGCGCGGAGACCGCGATATTAAGCGACAGTTTTTCGTTCTTCATAGAGCGCATCCTGCGCAATAACGGCGTGCACGGCATAAAACTGTATTCGAACAGCCTGCGGTTCTCAAAAAATAAGATAATCCCGGCCTTTCCCCATACTGACAGATCCTGCTCTCATTGCGCGAACTGCAAAAAAATGCACATCTTTAAATTGGCCGGGCGCGGCCGGACCAATATCTATATCGGTGACGGGCTTTCAGACATTTGCCCGGCCGAACATTCCGATATCGTGTTCGCCAAAGGAAGTCTTCAGGAGCGTTTCACGAAAACTAAAAAAGAATTCATACCGTTCAAGAACATGAGCGATGTCTATCGCTGGTTTCTGGAGGTGGGCAATGTTCACGAGACAGAAGCTCAACAAGAGCTCTTCGAGATTAAAAGAAAATAAACTCCTGGAA
>CAISWF010000082.1 GCA_903889135.1 Candidatus Omnitrophota bacterium
GCCCCAGCTTGGAACATATCTGAGACCGTTCCATTCGTACCAGCCGCCGATCGTTTCGTGTCCGCGCACGATTTTCGCCTTGCGTTCATGCGGTGTGATCGATTGCCAGGCCGCGTCGGACGAGAATGTGCGCTGGAGCTGGAACCAGTGTTCCTCGGGAACATCGCCCTTGCCGATGGCGATCATGCTGCCGGCGCGCGACTCCGTGTAGAGCAGGCCATAAACATATTCTGCGCGACAATTCATGTGGACGTAAAAGCCATGGTTCATCGCTTGTTCGACATCATCATAAAAGAACTTGTAGTTACCGCGATCGATAAGTTTCGCACAGCGCGGGCTCAATTCCGGAAAAGCCTGGCGCACCACCATGAGTCCCGACGTCAGCCACGCGTTGTCGACGAACGAAATGAAGTTGCTCGTGCGCTCCTTCGTCGTCGTGTCGTAATAGTTGTAGAGAAACCCTTCGTATGATTCCATTCCCTCGATCGAGTCGAGCGTGTGGCGCAGGCGTTCGAGAGCTTCGTCGCGCGTGATCAACTTGAGATCACAGGCGGCTGTGACCGACAGAAGGTAGATGCCGATGTCGGTGACGTTCAAGTAATCGCCGGCGCGGCTTTCCGCGGGATCGACCGAGTTGTTGCCGAAGCGCACCTGGTCCAGAGGCAGGCGATGCTCCCTGTCACAGAGCGAATCGATGCCGGTCCAGGTGTCGCGCGCGACACGCAACAGAAATTCCCGATCATCCTTCGGAAATGAGGATTTGTCCGCGAATAGGGTGGAGGGCCATCCTGCGAGGCGCTGAATGACGAACGGCTGGGCCGCGACCTCTCCTCCATGGGCCTGTTCCCATGCGCGTTTCTTCGGAACGGGCACGGGATCGCGGATGGACGGCCCGGGATCGCCGGTTTTGACGAAGGCGATGTCGTCGACGAAAACCGCCCCTTGCGTCACCTTTTCGCGGCGCGAATGGAATCCGATGACGAACACGTCGAGATCCTTCCACGTCTCGATGCCGGTCATCATGTTGAGCGGAATGCGGAAGCGCTGCCACTCATCGGTGATGCCCTGGATGACGTAGCTGCCCTTGAGCGTTTCGCCCGGTGAGTCCGGCTTGGGCTGCTTCACTTCGATTTTGAGCGACTTGGCGAAGCCCTGTTTCGCGTCGCCCTTCACGTAAAAGATCAGCTTGCTGTAAGATGTCGCGTCGAAATCGCCCAATTTCATCCAGAAACCGTTGTACGCAGGATTAGTGGAATCCACGTCATAATCGAGCTGGAGGGAATAACCTTCCTTCCCGTACCTCTCATCGGAAGTAAAAGAATCCTTGCAGCCCTGGGTAGGATCGTTCGGGTCCTTGTTCCACCCGCCGAAATCGCCGCCGAAATTGTTGGGTTTCTTGCCAGAGTTGAAATCGGCCAAGATGACTTCCTTGACCTCAACCTTAGGCGCTTGAACAACCGGCACTCCGGCTCGCTGCTGCGGCGCGGGAGTTCCGGCCTTAGCGGCCTCAGCTTTCTGCGGAGCGGCAACTTTCTGTCCGCACGCCGATAACGACATAACGAACAAAACCGAAATTCCCAAGACAAAAAGAGTTCTCTTCATGATGGTCCCCTTTGTTTTTTTGGGTTAAAGTTAAATCGGGCCAAAAAAATCTTTTTTCGATTATATTATAAAAACTTATTAAAGTCAATAGGGCTACTTGCGCAGGCCCATCGCCTATTATAGTATAGAAAGGTATTCTTTTAACTCGTAATCGGTGACGCGGGCCCTGTATTTATCCCATTCTATCTTCTTGTTCTCGATAAATGAGGTGAAGGCATGCTCACCGAGGGCTTTCCTCACTAACGAGCTCTTCTCCGTCTCGCATATCGCCTCATAAAGGTCGCCGGGCAACGGCCTTATGCCGCGCTTCGTCCTCTCTTCGGGCGTTAACTCAAAAACATTCTCTTCGGTCGGCGGCATAAGCTCATAATTCTTCTCAACCCCTTCGAGGCCGGCCGCCAGCATCACGCTGAACGCGAGATACGGGTTGCATGCCGGGTCCGGCGAGCGGTACTCCACGCGCGTCGCCTTCTCTTTTCCGGGCTTGTATTCTGGTATCCTTACCAGCGTCGAACGGTTCCTCTTCGCCCAGGCGATGTACACCGGCGCCTCATAACCCGGGACAAGCCTCTTATATGAGTTGACCCATTGGCTTGTTACCGAGGTTATTTCGCGCGAATGCTTGAGCAGGCCCGCGATATAACTTTTCGCTGTCTTCGAAAGGTGGTATTTATCCTTCGCCTCAAAAAAGGCGTTCTTGTCGCCCTTGAACAGCGACTGGTGGACATGCATGCCTGATCCGTTGACCCCATAGACCGGCTTGGGCATGAACGTCGCGTAAAACCCGTAGCGCTGGGCGACTTCCTTGACGACGACGCGGTATGTCATCGCCGCATCGGCCATCGTAAGCGCGTCGGTATACCTTAGATCTATCTCGTGCTGGCTCGGCGCGACTTCGTGATGGCTGTATTCGACGCCTATCCCCATCGCCTCGAGCATGAGGACCGTATCGCGCCTCAGGTCGGATGCGGGGTCAGGCGGTATAAGGTCGAAATACCCGCCCGCATCGAGCGGCTCGGTACCTTTATTGTCCTTGAAATAGAAGAACTCGAGCTCGGGTCCCACGTAAAAAGTGAAACCGAGTTTCGCCGCGCGCTTCAGGTTCTGTTTCAGGATATACCTGGGATCCCCTTCGAAAGGCGAGCCGTCAGGTTTTACTATATCGCAGAACATCCTCGCGACCGCGAACTCGTCCTTAGGCCTCCACGGGAGCAGGCAAAAAGTGCTCGGGTCGGGACGCGCCATCATGTCCGACTCGTCGATACGCGCGAAACCTTCGATAGAGGAACCGTCAAATCCCATCCCCTCTTCGAGCGCGCCTTCAAGCTCTTCTACTGTTATCGCGAAAGATTTGACGAAGCCGAGGATGTCGGTGAACCACAGCCTGATAAACTTGACGTTGGACTCTTTGGCCATCTTCAGCACATATTCTTTGTCCTTGATCGATCTGGCTGGCATCTCTCTCTCCTTTTTAATATCTGTTTGTTACCGGCACCCTGCGGTCTTTGCCGAAGGCCTTGGGGGTTATCTTGACCCCGGGAGGGCTCTGGCGCCTCTTATATTCGTTCTTGTCGACCATAGAGATGACTTTCTTGACGATTTTCGCGTCGAAACGCTGGGCGACGATCTCGATCGCCGACCTGTCTTCCTCTACATAAAGTTTCAGTATCGCATCGAGCACGTGATACGGCGGAAGCGTGTCCTGGTCCCTCTGGTTGGGCTTCAGTTCGGCGGTCGGCGCCCTCTTTATCGTAGTAACCGGGATGATCTCTTTCCCGGCGATGGTGTTCCTGTATTCGGCTAACTGATAGACAACTGTCTTCAGAACATCTTTTATTACCGCAAAACCGCCGGCCATGTCTCCGTATAGGGTGCAGTAACCCGTCGACATCTCGCTCTTATTTCCGGTCGTCAGGACGAGCCAGTTAAATTTATTCGAAAGCGCCATGAGGATATTGCCGCGTATCCTCGCCTGCAGGTTCTCTTCGGTTATGTCGACTTTGGAGTCCTTGAACTCCTTTTTAAGCATGCGCGTATACGCCTGGTAGATGGTATTTATGGGTATCGTTATCGTCTTCAGGCCCAGGTTCTTTGCTACGGCTACCGCGTCCGCTCGTGTCTCTTCTTTTGTATACATCGAAGGCATCGTGACCGCTGCGACATTATCTTTGCCGAGTGCGTCAACCGCTATGCATGCGGTCAAGGCCGAATCTATGCCTCCGCTTACCCCGATGACCGCCTTCTTGAACCCGTTCTTTGTCATATAATCCCTGGTGCCCAGGACAAGTGCCTTGTATATCTCCTCTATGCTGCCTAACTTCTCGAAGCGGCGCGGCGGGAAAGGCGGCCTTATCTTGACTTCGCATCTCTTCAGGGAGAGCTCCTTGGCCCTGTAATTATTTACGGCCAGCTTCCTCTGCGGCGCTTTCCTGTATTTAAGGTATTCCTCGGGGTTTAGGTCAAAGAGCGCTATATCCTCCTCGAACTGTTTACCGCGGACTAAAACACTGCCTTTCCAGCCTATTACCATGCTCCCGCCGTCGAATACGAGCTCATCCTGGCCGCCTACGAGGTTATCATAAAGGATTATCGAGGCGGTCTGCTGCGCCCTCTCGACAAGCATCTTCTCTCTCGCCTGCAGCTTGCCGGCATGGTAAGGCGAAGCCGAAATATTTATTATGACCTGCGCGCCCATATCAACAGCCTCAAAACTGGCGGGGCCGCTGCCTTCCCAGATATCCTCGCAAATATTCAGGCCGATCTTAAGCCCCTCAAATTTGAACGCAAAGGACTCATTTCCGGCCTTGAAATACCTCTTTTCGTCAAAAACGCCGTAGTTCGGGAGCAGTATCTTATGATATATGTGGATAAGTTCCTTGTCGCGAATAAGCGCGGCCGAGTTATAGAGTCCGCCCGGGGTCTTGTCGAGGCAGCCCACGATCACTATGATATTGTCGGTCTTATGGACTATCTCATTAAGGGATTTCATTGCGTCATCGGCGAACTGGGGCTTTAGGAGGAGGTCTTCCGGCGGATAGCCGGTTATAGCGAGCTCCGGGAGGATAACTATGTCGCAACCCAATGATCTTGCAACACTTATGCACTTAATTATCTTCTCTTTGTTGCCCTGAAGGTCACCCACGGTGGGGTTGATCTGGGCTATGCCAAAGCGAATCGGGTCCATTTTCACCTCACTAATTTAGCCCCCTATTATATCAAAATTTTCCGAAAATGCAAGAAAAGATTTTTTGACAATAATCCTTGCCTTTGAGGGTAAGTTTGTATACAATTTAGGTACATAGGAGGTAACGATGAAGAAAATACTCTTCTTGTGCGTGGCGATCGCGCTTTTAACGGTGAACGCATGGGCGGATACGGTAACTTTCAAGTCCGGGAAAAAGATCGAAGGAAATATTAAGGCGATAACCAACGACTCTGTGACCGTCGACCTTTACGGCGTAACCGAGATGACTTATGACCTCGCCGACATACAGGAGATAAACGGCCAAGCCGTAGACCTTAAGCCTGCGGCAGCATCCCCCTCCGCTCAGGACGTGCCTCAGGCGGCGCCTCCGGCCGAACCCGCAGGGGCCGTTCCGCAGGCGGTTGAAGCCGCTCCCGAGGCAAAAACTCCTGCAACCGCATCCACGGCGACAACACCCGCAAACGGAACACAGGAAGAAAAGATATCGGGCCTTTCCGCTAAAGAAACCCCTAAGATAAAATTATCCGATAAACCGAGCGCAGCCATATTGGCGGTAATAATGGCATTTCTTGGGATCGCAATAATCATCTGCCTGGTATTTTATGTCTATTCTGCCGTATGCCTCCAGGCCATCGCGGGAAAGACTAATACCCAAAACGGCTGGATGGCATGGATACCCATCGCAAACCTGTTCCTGGCATGCAAGATCGGGAGCGTAAGGTATGTTTGGTTGTTTTTGCTGCTTATCGGATTCGTGCCGATACTGGGAACTTTTTTGGCGCCGGTCTGCGACCTGTTCCTCTTCGGTTTTATATGGTACAGGATCGCTTTGGCGCGTGGCAAGGAAGGATGGATCGGGGCCATCACGGTCATTCCCGTCGTAGGGCTATTTACGATGGGCTATCTTGCCTTCTCCAAAGGAGAAGGGGCAGCTCCCGAGCCCGACATTGGGGGCGGGCAGCCAGCCAATCCTTTAGGAACTACCCCTCCAAATTACAAACCGCCTCTTGAATAACAAATGAGGGGGCTTTTAACAGCCCCCTCATTCCTTGATACCTTTCAGATATCGAAGTATAGATAGAACTCGTAAGGATGCGGACGCATTCTCACGGCATCTATCTCTTTCTTCCTCTTATATTCAAGCCAGATGTCGATGACGTCCTTGGTAAAGACCCCGCCTTTAAGCAGGTAATCATGGTCCGCTTCCAAAGCGTCCATCGCCCGCTTAAGCGATGACGGCACCGTGGGTATCTTGGCTATCTCTTCACCGCTTAATTCGAAGAGGTCTTTATCAGTGGGCTTGCCCGGGTCGATCTTGTTCTGGATGCCGTCGAGACCGGCCATGAGCATAGCGGCAAACGCGATATAACCGTTGCATGACGGATCGGGCGGCCTGAACTCGATCCTCTTGGATTTCGGGCTGTCGCTGTACATCGGTATGCGGACAGCGGCCGAACGGTTGCGCGCCGAATAGACGAGGTTTACCGGCGCTTCGTAGCCCGGGACGAGCCTCTTGTATGAGTTTGTCGTCGGGGCGCAGAAGGCCATGAGGCTGTTCGCGTGCTTCAAGAGGCCGCCGATGTAATACTTGGCGGTCTGGCTTATGAGCGCGTAGCCGTTCTTATCGTAGAAGAGGTTGACGCCGTCCTTCCAGAGGCTCTGATGGCAATGCATACCCGAACCGTTGTCCGCGAAGAGCGGTTTCGGCATGAATGTCGCGACCATGCCGTTCTTCCTGGCCATGTTCTTTATGATGTACTTGTACATCAAAAGTTTGTCGGCCATCTTGGTCAGTTTATCGAATTTGATGTCGATCTCGCATTGTCCGGCCGTCGCGACCTCGTGGTGATGGACCTCTATGGTCACTCCGGCTTCCTTCATTTTGAGTATCATGCGGCTCCTCAAGTCCTGGAGCGTATCGTGCGGCGGGACAGGGAAATACCCTTCCTTGAAGCGTATCTTATACCCTAAGTTCGGGTCTTCTTTACGGCCCGTATTCCAGTCGGCTTCATCCGAATCGATATAGTAATAACCTGAGTTCTCGTTCTGGTCGAAACGAACGTCGTTAAAGAGGAAGAACTCAGCTTCGGGGCCGAAGTAGATCGAATCGGCTATGCCTGTATCCTTAAGATATTTTTCCGCCTTCTTGGCGATGTAACGCGGGTCGCGTGAATATGGTTTACGGGTCAAAGGGTCATAGATATCGCATAGGATGCTGACCGTCGGGACTTCGCAGATCGGGTCGACCACTGCGGTCGTAGGATCGGGTA
>CAISWF010000083.1 GCA_903889135.1 Candidatus Omnitrophota bacterium
AAGTATGCCGGTCTCTTTAAGGCCCATCTCCTTGACGAGCTTGAAATCTTCTTTTACCGGCCTTATCCATCCCGTAACCTGCGGGAATTTATAACCGCGTTCCAGGCATTTCCTCACCGCCTCCTTGTCTTTATCGGTATAAAGGAAGAACTCGCATTGCCTTATGAGCCCCTGCGAGCCGCCGAGCCTGTGCAGCATGTCGAAGAGGTCGAGTATCTGTTTCGCCGTGAAAGGCGGAAGAGACTGCTGGCCGTCCCTGAAAGTCGTGTCCGTTATCCAGATATCATCGGGCGGATTCATGGGAACTATCCGGTGGTTGAACGCGATCTTCGGGACGTCGGTATAGTTGAATATCTCCCTGAAGAGGTTCGGGTCTTCGATATCCTGGAGCTCGTACCTGTAATACTCTTCCTCGAGGGTATTCGTCTTCTTATTGAATTTTATTTCGCCTTTTCTCATCTTCTTCCCTCTTTGCGTTAGACTAGACCGGATTTCTTAAGGTATTCTATTCCCTCTTTGACCTGTTCCGCGGACCAACGGAGCGCCGCCGATTCTTTGTCCGAAAGTTTCAATTCTACGATCCCCTCTACGCCGTCTTCGCCTATCTTGGCCGGGACGCCGCAATACAGGTCGTTGATCCCGTATTGCCCCTCAAGGTATACGCTCGCCGGCAGGACCTCGCCTTTGTCCTTGAGTACGGCCTCGACCATTTCGCATACGGCGCTTGATGGCGCGTAATAGGCGCTTCCGGTCTTAAGGAGCGAGACGATCTCGGCTCCGCCATCGCGAGTCCTTTGGATTATCCCTTTAAGCTCACTGTCGGGGATCAGTCCGGAGACCGGCTTCCCGTTCACTTTTGTATATTCTATAACCGGGACCATCGAGTCGCCGTGGCCTCCGAGGACAACCGCTTCAACCTCGGAAGGCAGCACCCCGAGCCGTTCCGCTATGAAATACTTGAACCTCGCCGTGTCGAGTACCCCGGCCATCCCAAAGACCTTCCCGCTGTCGAAGCCCGACGTCTTGTAAGCCAGGTAAGTCATGATATCCAACGGGTTCGTCACCATTATTATGATCGATCCCGGGCAATATTTGCGTATATTCTCCGCCGCGCCCTTGACTATAGCCGCGTTCTTGACCAGGAGGTCTTCGCGCGTCATACCGGGCTTGCGGGCCAGGCCGGCGGTCATGATGACCACTCCCGAACCTTTTATGAGGGAATAATCGGAGCCGCCCTCTATCTTAAAATTATATTCTTCGATCGAGGCCGCCTGGCCGAGGTCTAAAGCCTTGCCCTTCGCGAGCCCTTCGGCGATATCTACGAGGACGACATCGGCGAGTTTTCTTTCAACTATCCTCTGCGCGCATGTCCCGCCGACCTGCCCGGCGCCTATGACCGCGACTTTGAGATTATTCAATCTTGAAATCCCCGTGTTTCTTTATATGTTCGACGAGCCCCCCGTCATCGAGTATCTGCGTCATCGCCTTGGGGAGTGGCGCGAATTTCAGGTCTACCTTTTTCGTCACGTTCCTTATCACGCCTTTTTCGAGGTCCACCTGAAGTTCGTCTCCGGCGGATATCTTATCGGTGTCGCACTCAACGACCGGCAGGCCGATATTTATCGCGTTCCTGAAAAATATCCTCGCGAATGACTTCGCTATAACGCAGGAGACGCCGGATAATTTTATTATGGTTGGTGCATGCTCCCTTGATGATCCAAGCCCAAAGTTTCTCCCGCCAACCACGAAATCTCCTTTGCCGACCTTCAAGGCAAACTGCGGGTCCGCATCCTCGAGGACGTGCTTCGCCAATTCATTAAGGTCTGACCTCAAGTGGAAATATCTTCCCGGGGCGATAAGGTCGGTCGATATGTCGTCGCCGAATTTCCATGCCTTTCCCTGTAATACCATTATAGGTACTCCCTGGGGTCGGTTATTTCGCCCTTGATGGCCGAGACGGCCGCGGTCGCCGGCGAAGCGAGATATATGAAACTCTTGGGATTACCCATCCTCCCGAGGAAATTCCTGTTCGATGTGGAGATGCAGTTCTCCACGTCCCCGAGTATTCCGCCGTGGACCCCGACGCACGCGCCGCAGCCCGGCGTAGTCACCGTCGCCCCGAACTCTATAAAAGTCTCTAGCAGCCCTTCCTTGGCCGCCATAAGATATACGTCCTTCGACGCGGGCGTAACTATGACGCGGGTATCCGGGTCGCGTTTGCGGCCTTTCCATATCTCCGCCGCTAATCTCAGGTCCTCTATCCTGCCGTTCGTGCAGGAACCGATAAAGACTTGGTGGATCTTTACCTTTCCGATCTTATCTATGGGCTTTGCATTATCGACCGTATGCGGCAGCGAGACCATGGGCACCAGTTTATCCACTTCGATATTTATCTCTTTCTCAAATTTCGCGTCCTTGTCAGACTTTATCTCCCAGTACTCCTCTTCCCAGTTGATGCCCCCGCGGGAGCCCATCATCCCGATGTCGTCCCAGTTCGCTTTATTGGTGTTGGCCAGCATCGTCGCGACCTGGCTCGCCATCGATCCGCCGCTGACCCCGACCCCGACCGAGTTCTTGATCCCCTGGATATCCGTCCAGTTCATCGTATCCGTCTTGGCCTGAATGAGCCCGACGCCGGACTTGATGGCGGAGACGTCCGACC
>CAISWF010000084.1 GCA_903889135.1 Candidatus Omnitrophota bacterium
GCGGCCTTCCGACGGGGAAATATTGCCTAACAATACATAATAAATCCCCCGCCAAGAGCCGGTACGTTCTATGGCCAACAGGTCTTTGGTCCTCCCAGATATGGTTGCCATAAGGAAGCATTATAAGTTCCTGTTCGCCCCAGTGTATGAGATCGGGCGAATAAGATATCCAGATGCCCTGGCGTCCGACATTCGGCCGCTCGAAACGGCAGTATTTGCCGTTTATCTTCTCGGGAAAAAGTACCGAGTTGCGGTAGTCAATAGTCGTCGTCATTGCCACCCGTTCAAACTTCTCGAAATTCTTCGTCTTGGCAAGCCCTATCCTCATGCCGATACCAGAATAGCAGCTGTAGAAGAAATAATAAGTGTCGCCGATCTTCGTGATCCTCGGGTCCTCTATGCCTTTCTGCTCGTAGAACGCGAACGGCCCGGTCGTCGCCGGGACCATCACCGGCTTCGGGCGCACAGTGAAGTTATAGCCGTCGTCGCTAACCGCCAAACCGAATTCGCAGTTGCCGTTCAGGCGCAGGGCCCTGAAAAGCAGGTAGTATTTACCTTTGTATTTCGCCGCGCCGGCATTGTAGGCAGCGTCGCACGGATACGGCACGTCCTCTTTTGTCAGTATGGGGTTCTTCTCATATTTCTTGCATACGAATCTCATTTTTTGCCCCTCCTTATTTAGTTTTAGAGTACCACAGCTTGACTACGTCAGATGCAGGTTTATTCTGGATGTTGAATCCGCGGTCCGTGCTACCGCCCATCCTGTCGTTTGTGCCCCAATACCACCAATACATCCCGTAAAACCACGGCTTGTCCCAGAAGGCCTCGAGCATCGAGATATAGCAATCGCTCTGGAGCTGGAGGTCGACCTCCCTGCCGAGCTGGTGCTCCCACGGCGTTTTAGCCGCGCCGGTCGAGCTTTTGTATCCGACCTCGGTAAGGACCACCGGTTTGTTTATCTTCTTCTGCCACGCCTCGATCTCCGGCATATGCTTCTTCCATCCTTCGCGAAGGTCGTCAATCACCGGTTTCTCCTTATCGGAAAGCGGGAAGTACGCATCGAGGCCGGCATAATCGAGCTTGTCCCAGAACGTGATATTCTGGTATTCCTCGTTCCAGTTGGCCGCGTAAGTTATGGGGCCGGTGAAAACTTTCCTGACTTCGCTTATTACGTATTTGTCCCAGAGCTCGCCTTTATATGTGGCCGGGGTAGTCAACTCCACGCCTATGCATAATAACTCGACGTTATTCTCTTCCGCCAATGCGGCATAATGGACAATGAAATCCCCGTAACTCTTGAACCATGCCTCCCAATCCGTATCGTTATTGAACTGCACCTCTCCGCGCCAATATCCGCTCTTGAGCAGGTCAAGGTGGGGCTTGAGCATCACCTTAAGTCCTAAATTATGCGCCTGCTCGATGGCATGCGCGAGACTTTCATCGGTAGGCGTATACGCCCCCGCCTTTATCTCCGTGCTGTTATAGTCGGTCTGGTACCATGTCGTCACTATGGCTATATACTGGCATCCCAAAGCCTGCAGCTTTGACATCGATATATCGGAAAAACCCTTGCCGTATGCCGCCCTGTCCCACGTTACGTATGTTATTCCTTTTTGGAATTGCGGGAATGAAGGCCTCTCTATCTTTTTATGCTTTTCAGAGACAGCCAGAGTAACTATCGGCGCCCCCGCAATAGTCGAAGGAGCTGGTTGCTCCGGGGCCACCACGGCATTTGCCCCGGCGACTACCTCCGGTCTCGTCTGGCCTCCAGGGGCCGCGGGGTTTTCGAATTTTTTATTTCCCTTCAGGCTGAATAAATATCCCGCCAAGAAAGCGAGAATTATAAGTGCGATGATGAACATCTTATTACGAAAAGACATATTGTTATCTCCTTAGACTAGTTTTTATATTTTACCCCTAAGGGCGCTGCGTTAACAGCGCCCTCAAGGGTCTCGTTCTATTCTACCCTGATGTTGTCTATATAGATCTTGCCTTTCCAGGCAGACCTGTTGTCTTCGACCCTGACGCCGAGTTTCCTGACGTCTTTCCTGAAGTTATCATCTACAACCGTGTTCTTCCAGTCTTTGCTGCCCGGCTTGAGATCAGCCGTTATCGTCGTGGCCTGTCCCGGCGTAAGCGGGATCGTCTTGCCCATCTCGACCCACTTCCAGTCTTCACCGGCGGTAAGGATTATCTTGCCCTTAAGGCCCGCAGGAGCATCCTTCGGGATATAAACATCGGCCGATATCTTCCCGTATGGTGACCAATCAAAGTAGTCCTCGAGCTCTACATACGCGCCGGACCATTTCTTGTCCAGGAACTCGCATGATACGGAAAGGGATTTCTTCCCTTCGGAAGCCCAATCCTGGGATACCGCGATCTCCCTCGCGATGCAATCCTCTTTTTCCAGCGCCCAATCGGGTATGCGCCAACCGTCCGTATCCTTCTCGAAACCGAAGAGTACGGTCTCGGCCGCTCTGCATACGCCGGAAGATGACAATAACAAAAACGCAAAAAGAACCACCGCTAACCTTTTCATCCTGTTTTCTCCTTTCACCTGCTTTATTTAGCCGTCTTATACCAGTCGGCCAAAACCTTTTCGGCCAACTTGCCCTTGATCGTGTATCCGAGCGGACTCTCAATATCCTGCGGAAAAACGCACCACCAGTAAAGGCCTTTGAACCACACCCGTTTTGTCATGACCGTCATCATCGCATCCAGACAGTCAGCTTGCTCCTTTTGGCTCTCGACCTTTGATGGCACTGTCCACGGGGTCTTGCTCGTCCCCTCGGCGCTGGTATAGCCGGCTTCCGTAAATATTACCGGTTTGCTTATGCCCTTCTTCCTGAAAAAATCCTCCATGTTCCTCGCTTCCTTGTCCCACGCCGCGACCAGGTCCTCTTTTGAAGGATTGGCCTTTGAGGCCAGCGGGAAATAGGCGTCAATGCCCACGAAATCCAGCTCGTTCCAGAATGGGACTTCCTTATATTCGTTCCAATTTGAGGCGTAGGTTATAGGCCCTTTATATGCATCCCTTACGGCCTTTATTATCTTTCTCCAGTCCGCTTCCCATTTCATCGGGGTGCCTGAAAGCTCCGTCCCGATGGAATAGAGCTCGACGTTATATTTCGCAGCCAATTTCGCGTATTTGAGGATGAATTCCCCGTAATTCTTAAACCACTCCTCTTCCCCCGGGATGTCGCCGCGGAATTCGTCCGTCTGTACGTCTATATGGGGTTTGAGCACCACTTTGAATCCAAGCGAATGCGCCTTGTTGATCGCGTGCGTCAACGCTTCGTCGACAGGCGTCCTTCCGCCCTCCGGGCTCTCCGGGTACATCTTCATAGATTCGAGCGTATCCTGGTACCATGTCACTATGAAACAAACATGAGTGACATTTATAGTCTTTAAGTATTCCAGCGTCGCGTCAGATTCTTTCGCGGCGAGGTCGCTTTCGTTATAAGAAGTATAGTTCACGCCTTTCTGGAATTCGGCCGCGGTTATGGGGCCGGGCGAAGGAAGCGGATCTTCCATCGTAAGTTTTATCACTTCCTTAGGCTTACGGTCCGGGAATACCTGCTCAATGGACTTATCTCCCGGATTGAGCTCTTTAGGGCCGTAAACCTCCCATTCCCATATCGAGATGCCCCAGTTTGGATTCGACCTCTTGAGCCCTACAAGCTTCAGATAACGCGCGGTGGTCTGCGGTATGCCGATGATATCGGTGCCGCCTCGCCGGTTCTTCAGGACCATCACCGACTTCCATTGCTTCGCGTCGTCCGAGACGAGGAGCTCGTATTCCGGCGAGTATGCGCGCTCCCAGTAGATCACCGTCTTTGTGAACGTCTTCGGTTTCCCGAAATCGTAAAATATCCACTCGCCGTCCTTTCCCAGCGCCGGGGACCAGCGCGTATTGAAATCCCCGTCGGCTACGGCCATCGGGTTCGGCTCCGGCGCCCACTCGGAATCATCGAAAGACGATGCGACCGCGGCGGCAGGTTTCAAATATACCAGGTCCTCGCATTTTTCTTCGGCGAGAAGGCCCGGGTTGGCCGAGACCAGCATCGAGGCCAGCGACATAAAGACCATCAGGCCTATATTTTTATATGCCATTCGTTTTACCATAAGTCAGTTCTTTACCTTTAACCTGCCCCACTGCGTGGCATCATCTTCCTTTTGCCCTGACCATATCGCATGTTTCCAGTCACCGGCTTCGGAATCCTTATTCGAGATCGAGAAATTAATCCCGAGGACCTTGCCCTCTTTCAATTCGAGCCCGGTTATCGCGCGTATCGGTATGGCCGCCTCGATCACATACCCGCCATTCTCCCCCTTTGATATCTTTGACGCGGCTTTTATCACGTCGGTAACCGGCTTAGTGTTTATGTTCCTGTAAACATAGACGCCGGGACCGCCATCTTTAGTGAGCGGCGCGAAATCGATCTGGTAGCATCCGGGATTGAACGGCATATTATTGAATATATCGGCGTCGCCCTTGGCGTCGATCCAGAATTCCACGGCATCATCCCGCCAGATATCGACCCCGCGCTGGTTCCCGATGACCGCGCTATCCTTCACGGCCGCGGCGAAATAAAGGTTCTCATCGTCATAAAGCAGGTAGAACCTGCCGTTCGCGAGACGCGCCGCCTGGTCATCCCCGAACTTCGAAAGTTTCCAGTCGGAGAGGTCGCCGTCTATGGTTATCGGTTCCTTTGCCTTCTTAACTACGATCTCTTTGCGGGTAAATCCTATGGGCATCGGGGTGGTAGAGACGAGCACAGCCTGCTTCTCGCCTCCGGACTTCACCTCGACCGGCCTTATTTTGATCGCCATATCCCTTTTGAAAGGCGGCAATTTTACATCTATTCCGTCCGTATCAGATCTTACTTCCCTGGTCCCGATCGCCTCACCTTTCCAGGTATCCCAGAATTCTATTTTATATTTTCCCTCGGCCAGGCCGTTTATCCTGACCAGCGCGTCCTTTATTAAAGGCGGCTCCGGATGGTTAGGCTCGAATTTATTCCACTTTGGATCAAAGACCCAGACGGCCCCTTCCTTGTTATTCAAAAGGCCTATGGCGTATACCGGCGAATTGAGCCCTTCCGTTTCGGCTAGGATCCTGGCCGTAGACGTCCCGTAATCCTTCCCTCGCCTGTCCTCGCCCTTATCGAAAGCCGAAAGCGCGGCCCAGTGGTAATAGAGCTTCTTGGGATGTATATATTTGTCCCACCACCACGGCATGGCGTTGCCACCGCAGGCCAGCATATATTCGGACCAGAGCGCGGCGTGTATATACGCGCCGTCGAGGTCCTTCTCGTCCACGTTGTCCGAGGAGTCGGTACCTATCTCACCCATGAAATATGGCTTTTTGAACTGGCTCATGAGCCTGCAGGCGCCCATGACCGCCGAGACGACGTCCTGCGTATACATATGGAACTGCGTATAGTCTATCTCGGGCAGCTCCCAGAGTTTTTTGTTAAAACCGTAATCGTGGAACGTGCCGGCATAGCTTGTAGTTATAAGGTGTTTATTCGGATCTATATCTTTTATATATGAGGCCATTTCCTTATGCCACGCCGCGTCCGTATCGAGATTAAGGCCGTCTATGAAAGTCAGCTCATTCCAGAGCTCCCACGCCATGATATTCGGGCTGTAGCTCCAGCGCGCGATTATATAACGCATCCTGTTCTTGAAATATTTTTTAGCCGCCGCGTTGGTAAAGAAATCCTGCGGCTTGGCGCAGGGGCCGCCGTTCTTTATGTTATAGGGATTCTCGTCCCACTGGGGGTTGACCTTTGTGCTCAACTGGCCGTGATGGTTCAAGACCAGCTGAAAAAAAATGCCGTTCTCCTTTGCCAGATTGATTATCTTGTCTAATTTATCCGCCTTTTCAAGGTTATATTCGCCTAACCCCCGGTAGCCCTTCCCCTTGGCCCATTCGATGCCCACTTCCCAGTTGCACATCCATACCCGCGACCAGTTATCGCCGGCCTTTTGCATCTCGGTAAAATATTTCTTGTATCCTCCCAGGCTCGCCCAGCATACGTTCTCGCCCAGCGGGTAATAGAACTCCCCGTTATCGTATTCGAAATATATGGGATCCCTTTTGCTTACGCGGACAAAACCCTTTATCGGCGATGCCGCGCATTTGAAGGACGTTGTTTCTGTTTTATCTTCGCCGGCCGGGGTCTTGAGGCGGACAACATATTTCCATTCCCCTTCCCGGGCAGGGGTGAACCTGACCTTCCAGACCGGCTCGATATAGTTATTATTCGCGTCAACCCTCGCGGAGTAGAGAAATCCCGGGACTGTGAATGTCTCGTTGGCCGGGCTCGTGAAAGTAGCGCTTAGATCCACCTGTTCGGGATCAAACGGATTCTTGAAGACGGCTTTAAGGTCAACTGTAAGCTCAAGCTCTTCGTACTTCAGTATCTCCGGGGCGTTCGCGGTTACCGCGACTATCTTCGTCTCCGCCTGCGCTTCTCCCGTCACCTCTTCCGCAAAGGCTGTTGCCGTGAAAGAAAAAGGCATGACAAGCTTTTTCGTCGGCCTGAACCTTATGTTATCGATATATATCGTCTCCGCCTCAAACCTGACCGTATCGTAGATAAGTATCACGACCTTCCTTACATCGTCGCGATTGGCAAGATTAACGGTGTACTCCCATTTGCTCCTCTTGCACTCAAAATTCGCCTTATCCAATTCGAAGACGAGGTCCTTGTTCCATCCCTTCTTTAATTTAACGGGTGTGGATTCGTAATAAGTCCAGCCGTTCCCGGTCTCAAAACCGACGGCCATCGAGGCCGCCTCTGAGGATTGTACATAGACATCAAGGACTAGGTTATGTTTGGACAGGTCGAGATTCTCCTCATGGAATATCCCGGCCTTGTTCTTGCTCTTGCTTACGTCCTCCTTGATATCCATCCGCAAGGCGCGGCTGCCATCGGTAGTGTTGTCCTTTACCACCGACAACTCCACTTCATGGGCGTTCTCCCAGGGAACGGGAGTCCAGGACAGTTTTTCCTTCTCAAAGCTCTCCCAGGACAGGTCCAGCTGTGCGAAAGCGACATTCACAGCGAGGACCGCCGAGAGGGCTATAATTGACATCACGATCATTTTTTTCATAATAGGGCCCCTATCCTTGATATATATTTAAGCTCTATTTGAACCTTATATTATCCACATACACCGTCGCGCCCTTCGCCTTCTTCGGATGGGTTATAAGGACAAATACCTTTGTTATGTCGCTCCTGTCGGCCAGCGGCACCGTATTCTTCCATTCGCTCGCCTTGCATTTGAAATCCTTGGCGCCTAAGTCGAAGGTAATATCCTTATTCCATCCCTGGCTTAAGATCTTCTTCTCCGACTCGTAATAATCCCCGGCCGAATCGAACCCTACCTGGACTCCCATGCCCGTCGCGACATCGGTATATATATCCAGGACCATATTCGTGTTGGAGAGGTCAAGGCTCGCTTCCCTAGCGACAATAACCCTGTTCTTCCAGTCCTGAGGCTCGTCCTGGGCTACCAGCTTAAGCGATTGTTTGCCCTCGGAGGCCTTTTCGGCGCTTATCGTGATGTCCACGCCGCCGGCATTCTCCCAACCGGGCGATGCCCAGTTGACGGTTGAGCTCTCAAAATTATCAAACACTTTCTCTTCGGCGCGGACAAAGCCCGCGCTGACGCCCACCAAAACCAGCGCTGCAATTACCGAAAACAGGAACGCGTATTTCATCTTACCTCCTCCTTTTATTTTATCCTGATGTTGTCGATATATACCGTATCCGCCGACATCCTCGCCGGACGGTACAAAAGTATGAAGACCTTGCCCACCGTATCCCTGTCCGCCAACGGTATCGTGTACTTCCAGTCGCTGGCCTTGTTCTTGAAGTCCGCGGCGGCCAGGTCAAAACTTATATCCTTGTTCCATCCGGTCTTTAAGGGTTTTTTATCGGACTCGTAATATGTCCAGTCTTTGCCGCTCATGAAACCGACGGCCACTTCCACGCCGTCAGTCTTCTCGTTGAAGATGTCCATGGCTATATTGTTAGCCTTTGAGAGGTCGAGCGAATCTTCCCTGAAGAGGCCGACCTTATTCTTCCAATCCGTCGCCTCTTCCCTTATCACGACCTTGAGAGACTGTCTCCCTTCCGAGGCCTTATCCGCGCTCACCGAAAGGTTCACCTGCGCAGTATTCTCCCAATCGACCGGCTCCCAATAGTTCTCCCCCTCGAAATTTTCCCATAAGACTTCCGCCGCATGCGCCTTAACGGGAATGACGCCGCCGGCTAACGCTAACGCGAAAAAGAACGCTGAGATCAGGCAGACAAATCTCATTTCCCTACCTCCCTTTTCATTTTAACGCCTTGCAGGACTTCCTTACGACCAACTCGGTCGGAACGGTGATCTTTTCGGCGCGCTTGTTGCTGTTCTTCATCCTCTGTATGAGCCTCCTGACGCCGATCTTGCCCATCTCTTCCTTCTCTACCCTAACCGTGGTAAGCGGCGGGTGTATCTGCTGGCTCATATCTATATCATCGAACCCGGCTATGCTTATCTCGTCGGGTATCTTCATTCCCTTGTCCTGTATCGCGGCCATCGCGCGGATGGCCATCAGGTCGTTGCAGGCGAAAATTGCGGTCGGGAGCTTCTGGAGCCTGAACATCTTCTCCATGATGCCGTACCCGTTCCAGAGGAGGCCGGTCTGGACGAAATCCTCATTGAACTCCAGGCGGTACTTCTTCATCGCGGCCTTGTATCCCTCGAACCTTTCCATAAAAGAACCGTGCTCGAGCGTGGCGCCGAGGAAACCTATCTGCCTGTGCCCGAGGTCCGCCAGGTATTTGATCATGTCCGCCGTGCCCTTCGTGTTGTCCGTCACGATGGAATCGAGCGATGAATTCTCGATATGGTGGTCCAGTAAGACTATGGGAATATCTTTCGCTTTAAGGTTCGAGACAAAGCTATGGGACATCTCGCCCGCCAATATCAGCCCGTCGACCTTTCTTTCTTCTATTAATTTGAACGTGGAGGGGTCGAACATCAATTTTTCATCCAGGACCTGGTAGATGAGGTTATAACCGTGGGAGCGCGCCTCTTCTTCCACCCCGGCGAAAACATACGAATAGAAGGTATTGGAGAATATCGGGTGGTGTTCGCGCGATATCACGAACCCGATGTTGTCTGTCTTCAATTTTGATATGCCCCTCGAGCCCTGTTCCGGCCCGGCGACGAACGTCCCTTTTCCCGGGATCCTGTAGAGCACGCCTTCGTTCACCAGTTCGAACATCGCCTTGCGGACGGTTATCTGGCTTACGCTGAATTCCTGGCAGAATTCTTTCTCGGACGAGATGAGCTCTCCGGTTTTCTTTTCGCCGCTCTTTATCCTGTTCTCGATGACCTGTTTAAGCTGTTTGTACAAAGGAACGGGCGAATTTTTCTCTACGGCATCTTTCATCTTTTAACCCTCTCTTTGCGGGGGAACTACGGTCAATTCAGATATACCTTGGTATACTCGGTTATATTATATATCATAACTCCTGGTTGTCAAGGGGCTAAAATGTGATTTTTGAGGAATAAATTGCGGAATACCTGCTGACTACATTACGCCTTTACTTCCCTGCGGTCTTTACCTGCCATCCGCCGCCTTTACGCGACGCTGACAGGTCGCACGCTTCTTCGGATTTAAATTCATCTTTTCCGAAAGAGACGCAGGGCACGGTGGAAGCTCCTGTCATTTCATTTATGCCTTTTACGAAAACCGCGTCGAGCTTCGAATTTTTCACCTTAACTATCGCCGCGGACTTGCC
>CAISWF010000085.1 GCA_903889135.1 Candidatus Omnitrophota bacterium
ACAGGTGCTAATCGCGTTCTTGAAAAAACCCACCTTCACCTTTATATTACCATATTTTGTCTTTACTTCAACTATTTTACGCTCAAGTCTCCTGCGTTCGGCGTTATATCGCCTGATGCCGAACGTAGGCGTCTCTTCGAAAACGATCCCGGAGAGCGCCTCGGCCGTTGACGGTCCGGCGATGACCGTCAATACGCAGGCAGGCCGTGATTTTTTCATGATAGCGGGCATTATATAAACATCCAGCGCGCCCGCCTCAAAAAGCCTGTCGATGAGATACTCGTATACCTGGGGATTCATATCGTCGATATTAGTCTCCAGCACCGTTACGATATCGGCGCCGCCGTCAGCACTTTGTTCGCCGATTATCGACTTGAGCAGGTTCGGACTGCCGGGGATCTCCCTGCTTCCCGCGCCGTAGCCGGCCGTTAGGACCTTCATCGCCGGTATGCCGGTCTGCGATCTCGAAAATGTTTTAAGGAGCGCGGCTCCTGTGGGCGTCGCTAATTCGAAAGGCACGCCGGCGATAGAGATATCGATCCCCCGCAACAGGTAGGCTGTCGCCGGGGCGGGATCGGCGACGGCGAGGCGCGAAGAATAGACCTCGTCGATCCCCATCTCCTCCAGCGCTATGCACGCGCCGACTATATCGACCACGGAATCTATATCACCCACTTCGTGGAAATGCACTTTTTCTACGGGAACGCCGTGGGCCTTGCTTTCAGCTTTCGCGAGATTGGTGAAAACGGCGACGGATGTCTCTTTGACCCGGGCCGACAGGCCGGATGACCTTATCTCCTTGACGATGCCTTTGAATGTCTTGTCATCCGTATGGGCATGCCCGTGATGCTTTTTATATATCACATCGAATTTGACGCCCGATATGCCGGCCCGCAAGACTTTGCGCGCCTTTAATTTATAATCGCCTATCTTCATCTTGCGGAGCTGCGAGGCGAGGCGTTTGATATTGAGACCGCAATCTATAAGGGACCCGAGGAACATATCTCCGCTTATCCCGCTCGGACAATCAAGATATAATATTTTTCTTGGCTGGGTCATTTATTTATCAGCCCCGCGAAATATCCTGCCCCGAAACCGTTATCGATATTCATCACGCACACACCCGGCGCGCAGGAGTTCAGCATCGTCAAAAGCGACGAGAGCCCGCCGAATGACGCCCCGTATCCTACCGACGTCGGCACCGCTATGACCGGGCAGGCGACAAGCCCGCCTATTATCGAGGCGAGCGCCCCTTCCATCCCGGCGATGACTATTATGACTTTCGCTTTCTTAAGGAGGGGTATATTCCCGACCACCCTGTGTATGCCGGCCACCCCGACATCGTAAAGCCTCCCCGCGCGGTTCCCGAGCAACTCGAGCGTCAGCGCCGCCTCTTCGGCAACGGGGATATCCGATGTGCCCGCCGTAACGATAAGGACCTCGTTTTTCTTGAAATGCGGCCGCTTCTTCGCGTAATAGATCATCCTGGCGTTCTCGTTGAACTTCAGGATGGGGATGACGGCGCGAAGATATCCGTATAATTCGGGAGAGGCCTTAGTTATAAGAAGCGTGTTGCCGCTGGCGATGATGCGTTTCGCTATTTCGGCGATATCGCGGTCCTTCTTGCCGGGCGCGAATATGACTTCGGGAAAACCTTTGCGGACGGCGCGGTGGAAATCTATCTTGGCGAAACCCATGTCGTGGAAAGGAAAATGTTCGAGCTTCTTGAAAGCCGCCTTTTTGGAGATCCTGCCGTCCTTAAGGTGAGAGAGTACTTTATTTATCGAACGATTGGAATAATCCATGGTGCCTATCTTCTTAAAAGTATCACCGCCACTAGGAGGACGATCAAAACGAACGCGAGTATATAGAAATCGTTGAAATAGGCAAAATCTTTTATCCTGTCGAGTAACGAGTATCCCGCCTTCTTCTCTTCCTTCTGCGCCGGCCTGATGTCGAGTATAGGTACCGACTGGTGCTTAAGTATCCGTATTCTGCTGCGCAAGGCATCGACCTGGCTATTCCTGAACCTCAGGTATTCGCCGCCGATCCTGTAAGCGGGTATCTTCCCCTCGGCGACAAAACGCCTGAGCTCTTCCTCGCTCAATTCGAGGATATCAGCGGCGTCATGGAGGCTTATAAGTTTCTCCTTTTCGGCCGGGGTATTGAATGCTTTATTTAATTCGTTCCGATGCAATCCAGTCATCTATTTTGGCTTTATCAAAATGTAACCTGTCGCCTTCCCTTATCGCCGGCAGTTTTCCGCTGACCGCCCAATCCCTTACCACCGATGAATCTACCTCGAGATATCTCGCGACCTCCTCCACTTCCATGATCTCCGCGCCGGCCTGCAGCGAGGTCCTGCCCGCCGAGACCATCTGGCAATTGCCGTTCAGGACGGCTCCCTTATCTATCTCCAAAAGCGGCGTCCTTATGTTTCCGTCGACGCGCGCCGGGGAGATGAGTTTCAGGGATTTTTTCGCGACGACCTCGCCGGTCACCCTCCCCGCAATAGTTATCTCATCGCCGACGATGTTCGCGCTTACGAACGCCTTCTCTCCGATAGTGAGCGTCCCCCTCGTGTCAAGCGTGCCTTCAAACCTCCCGTTTATCTGCAGATTCACCGGGTCCTTGAAAGACATCGTTCCCTGCATGCTGGCATCGACATCCAATATCTTTTCTTCCGTTTTCTTTCCCTTGCCAAGCATCTTGACACACCCCCTCTCGTGCCTTTATGAATCGGTTAACACCGACCAGCCGGCTTTCCTGACCCCGCCCAATTCGCGTATCTTCGAGATTATCTCGTTATCGTATTCGTTCGTCAAAAGTTTAACGCTGATCTTTATAATGAGGCCGTCGGGAGACGGGGATTTTTTAACGTCGAAATCTTTTATCTCCACGTCATACTCGGAAAGCAGCGCCCGTATCTCCTGCAGCTGCGAGGCATCCGCTTTGGTATCTATCTCAAGGGTCTTATACCAATCCCTCCGTATCATTACCCTCTCTACCCTGTTTAGGAAGAAAAGAGCCCCTAAAACCAAGATCGTGGTAAAGGTAGCCGGTATATACATCCCCGCGCCGACCGCGAGGCCGAGACCGGCGACGGTCCAGAGGCTTGCCGCGGTAGTAAGGCCGCGCACCGAAGCCTTAAATCTTATTATCGTGCCGGCGCCGAGAAAACCTATACCGCTGACAACCTGCGCGGCGATACGCCCGGGGTCGACGGAGGCTTGGCCTCTGTATATGTCGAAAATATACATCGAGGTAAGCATCATGAGGGCGGATCCTACGCCGACCAGGATGTGCGTCCTGAAGCCGGCGAGCCTTCCGTGAATTTCCCGCTCGTAACCGATAAATCCGCTTAAAATGGCCGCAAAAAGCAACCTTACCATCATATCGATATCGTTAAGTCCCATTGCCCTCTCCTTCTAGATGCCGAGGTTAGGTTCAGCCGTCAAAGTCAGGCCGGACTTTTTACCCTTTTTATATAACAAATATCCGGTTGAGGCGATCATGGCGCCGTTATCGATCGAAAACCGCATCGGCGGGAATATTACTTGTACGCCGTTATTTACGCCAGCTGCCGCGAGTTCTTTTCTCAACAGCATGTTGGCGCTCACTCCCCCGCCTACGACCAGTCGGCCTATCCCCTTTGACGCGCAGGCCGATATCGCTTTTTCAACGATCGCGCCGATCGCGGCCTTCTGGAAACTCGCCGCGATATCCGCAGTCATCGCCGCCGTAAGCTTCCGGCCCTTCACGTGATATAATACCGCAGTTTTCATCCCGCTGAAACTAAAATCGTAAGAATCATCGCCCAGGTACGGTGGCGTGAATCTAACCGCTTCCGGATCGCCGCGCCGCGCCGCATTTTCGATCGCCGGCCCGCCGGGATAACCCAACCCGAGTATTTTCGCGACCTTGTCGAACGCTTCTCCTATCGCGTCATCCCTCGTCTGTCCGAGCAGCCTGAATTTTCCTATATCTTCGCAAAGGACGAGGCTGGTATGCCCGCCGGAAACGACAAGGCCCATGATCGGGAATTTAACGTTCGGACGGCCGATGAAACCGGAGTAGATATGCGCCCAAAGATGGTTTACGCCCACGACGGGTATGCCCAGGGAATAGCTGAGGGACTTGGCAAACGATATTCCAACTAGGAGCGCGCCGACCAGCCCGGGTCCTTGCGTCACCGCGACCAGGTCGATATCTTTTAATGTTATACCGGCCGACCTGAGGGAATCCTTCACAACATAATCGATGACTTCCAGATGGTAACGCGTGGCTATCTCGGGAACCACCCCGCCGTATCTCTTGTGGAACTCAAGGGAAGAGGCTACGGTGTCTGACATGACCTCGTTACCGTCCTTTACTACACTGGCGCCCGTCTCGTCGCATGATGTCTCGATGCCGAGGACAAACATTATCCTACCTCGCCAAATTCGATACGAACGTCATCTCTATCCCCCTGCTCTCGATAAGCGGGATCGACTCTTTCAAGACCGCTATGGTATTGGGACGGTCATGCCCGATCGCTACGGCGTCCCCGTTCTTTACCGCGAGGTCCATCGCCTTTTCGATCTGCTTTTTTATGTAGGCCGGATCGCTTTCATTATCTAGGAATACCGACCTCTTGATGAACCTTATACCCGCATCCTTCGCGACCGGCTCGCAGACGGAATAATTAGTGACGAGGCTGTCGAGGAAGAACATGTTATTCTTTTTTAATTCGCCAAATACGACTTTCATAAGCCTGCGGTCTTCGGTG
>CAISWF010000086.1 GCA_903889135.1 Candidatus Omnitrophota bacterium
ATGCCCCACCAGTTATCCGGATCACCGCCATTAACCATAGGAGATTCAAAGCCAGAGTTGAGTATTGTAAAGGCGTGCGCTACTGAGGACAACGAAAGCACCAGACCTACCACTAACCCAAGGAAGAATAGTTTCTTCACTTGTCCACCTCCCTTTCCTTTTTGTGTTACTGTGCATTATCCTGCCCCCGAGGGCAGAACAGAAGATAAAAATCAGTAAGGTCTTTAGCTTCGAGGATTGTTAAGGAACTACATAGAATTTACCATGCTACCGCATATTTGTCAAGAAAACTAATTTGCTATTTTTCAGCAATTTTTTGCCCACGTGCGCAGTGACGGGCGGGAGAAAAAGCGGTTCTACTTTACGAAGGATATATCGTCCACGTATATCCTCCCGCTCTTCTTATCGGCATTTACCTGATCGTCAAACCGTATGACGAACTCCGTCATCGAAGAAAAATCCTTAATATCGGCGAATTCCTTCAGCGGTATGACGAACCTCTTCCACTCTTTCGTTATGCCGGAAAGGGTATATTTCCCGGCATCCCCTTTGGAATTCTTGAGTTCCAGTTTAACGCTTTTTGAGAAACCGGTCGTGTCATCGCCTTTGATCCAAAGGCCCAGTTTGGCGTATTGCGAAAGGTCTAGGACCTGCAGCTTCAGCCAGATACCGTCCAAGGCGGGATTCGGGGAATCTACGTCGTAATCAAGCTGCATGGAGAAGCCCGCATCTCCATGCTTGACCTCCGAGCTGAAGGCCATCGTGCAGCCCTGGGTCTTGTCATTAGGGTCTTTATTCCAAGTGCCGCCGCCTGGGCCTGCATCGCCGGAATTAAAATCGGCGACCACCAAAGACAACTCGGTCTTCTCGGTCTGGGCGCCGCTTTTTTCCGTTTCAGTTTTTACCGTCCCCGCATTTCCCGTCTCAACTTTTCCCGTTTCACCCTTTTCCGCAAGCGTGACGGTCTTGGTACCGGGACGCGATTGTGAAAGGACATAGCTCTTGACGCCTATGTTCTTACTTATCTCTTCTGCCGCCACGTCGTCGACGTAGAACCTCCCGCTGCCGTTTTCCTTATTGAGGAACTCCACGGCGAAATTACAATTATCGGTATCGGCCGGGGCTACGGCCGACATGCTAACGAATGACCACCTCATGGAAGAAATCCCGGGCCCGAACGTCGGTCCGTAATCACGGCTTATCTCCGTCTCAACGTCCTTGTTATCCTTATCCTTTGTCGTTTTGCGCCATTCCATATGCAGCTGGCCGAAGGCATTTCCGCTTATCGGTTCCGGGGAGTAATTCAGGACATATGCGGAAAAATTATACCTGTTCCCGGGCTTCACTTTTTTATATGAATAGAAGATGCCGGTCCCTTCGCCCTGTTTAGGGCAGTTCATGTAGACTGACTGCTGCCCTCTCCTGCGCACCGTCGTAGCAATGCCGTTATAGTCGGGATTATAGCTGCCCCAATCGCTCGGCGTCTCATCCTTGAAGCCGGGACGGTTCTCGAAACTCTCGTTCTTAAGGATGTTCCTCCCGACCAGAGGGGTTTCGGCGGCATACAGCGGGACCGCGACAGCAATGATAAAGACAGTTAAAAATATACGCGACATTTAATATACCTTTCTCCCCCACAGGATCATTTTTTGGCCTTCTTCCCTTTCGTCACTATTTCCATGAAGATCGCTACGATCTTCGGGTCAAAATGCGTCCCGGATTCCTCTTTTATTATCTTAAGGGCCTCTCTCTTCGGGTAGGCCTTACGGTACGGCCTGTTAGAGACGAGGGCCTGGTAAACGTCCACGACCGCTATTATCCTGGCGCCGATCGGTATCTCATCGCCCTTTAATTTAGAACCGTATCCGTACCCGTCGTATCTCTCGTGATGGTGCAGTATGATGGGGACGACGTCCTTAAGGAAATGTACGGGCCTGATTATGTCGGCGCCGATCTGCGGGTGCTTCTTTATTATCTCGAATTCCTTCTTGGTCAGCTTACCGCGTTTTAGCAGTATCTTCTCTCCGATGCCGAGCTTGCCGATATCGTGGAGCATGGCGCCGTGCTTGAGGTCATCGAGCTCCTGGTCCGTAAGATTCATTTTCCTGCCCAGCTCGGTCGATAATTTTACCATCTCTTCCGAGTGTTCCTCGGTATACGCGTTCTTGGCGCCGACCGTATGCGCCAGGGCATAGACCGCCTCTATGGTATTCTGTTTGTTGCGCCTCAGCAGGTCCATGAATTTATTCGTGATATTAGTTACCCGCTTCTGCGAATCGGCGTCTGCGGGAACCAATGGGGCCTTCTTCCTGCGCAGCTGGCTGTACATGCTTATCGTATCTCCGCCTTGTTCTTTCGCGGCGCGCACGCACTTGTCAGCGTTAGTAAGGAGATGGTCTACGGTAGCGACACCGTCTTCGGGATACGAACAGATGCCTATGCTTATCCTTAGTTTAACTTTATTGGCCCCGAACCTGTGTTTCTTTATTATCCTCTGTATCCTGTCGGCAAAAGCCAGGGCGCCCTTTCCTTCCGTGTCGGGCAGGATGATCGCGAAACCTTCGCCTTCAAACCTTGTGACAACGTCTATGCCCCGGGAAGCGTGCTGCAGGACTATTGCGAACTCCTGCAGGACCGTATCGCCGTACTCGTGTCCGAAGGTGTCGTTCACGGATTTGAAATAATCTATGTCCACCATGAGTATCGAAAGGGGAGTGGCCCTCCTCTTCGCCAATTCAAATTCGGAATGTATCCTCCTCTGGAGATAGCGGTAATTATAGAGCTGGGTATGCGGGTCTATGAGGGCGAGGGCTTCCGCCTCTTTCTTCTCGCGCTCTATCCTCTTAAGCTCCGAAATATCCCTGAATATGCCCTGGACAACTTTCTTACCGCCGAGTTCAAGAATGGAAGCGCTTATATAGACGGGCACCCTTTCACCTTTTGAATTAACTATCTCCGCTTCCTGGGAAGGATTCTGGGCACTACCCGATTCTTTCGCAGCTTTAATTATACTTAAGAAACTTTCCCTGTAGGTCTCGGCCTCTTCCGGGGGATGAAGCCTGGTCTGGTTAATACCGATGAGTTCTCCCCTGGACCTGCCCATCAGGTTTTCCGCCTGCTTGTTGACATCTAATATCTCGCCTGTCTGTATATCCGCGATAAATATTGCGTCATTGGCGGTCTCGAAAAGCATCCTGAATTTCTCTTCGGATCCCTTGAGCAGGAATTCAAGCTTATTCCTGACGGTTATGTCGCGCGCGATGCCGGTCGTACCGATCTCTTCGCCTTTTTCATTGAAGACAGGGGTCTTGATCGTTTCGATCCACGTCACTTTCCCTTGCTTGTCGTGCAAAGGCTCTTCTATGATCTTTCTCTTCCCCGACCGCATGACTTCGGCGTCATCGGCCCTGTAACTTTCCGCGAGTTCCTTGGGCCAACAGTCAAAATCCGTCTTTCCGATAAGGTCTTTGGACGCCAGGCCGCAGGCTTTTGCGAATGGTGCGTTTGCCCCGATAAACCTGCTCTCTTTATCTTTGAGCCACGCTATATCCGGGATATTGTCAAGTATAGCCTCCTGCAGCCGTTCTTTCTCCCGCAGCGATTCCCCGATAAGCCTGCGCTCCTCCTCTATCGCTATGGCCGAAGCGATGATTCCCATAAGTTTCTTGTCGTCTTCTGTCGGGTCAACGTCTTCCTTATATACGACGCAGAGGGAGCCGGCAGGGCCGCGCCTGGTCTTGACCACCTTGCCAATGTAGGTCTTTAGTTTATAGCGGGATACATTGGGGTCGGATTTCGCGTATTTACTTTCCATCAAGTTACGCACTACTATTATTTCGTCTTTGGCCTGGCTCACCACGTCAAAACAGATATGACCTTCGGCTTTATCCTTGGGAACGTAACCCGGCGGGGCCTGCCACTGGCCTATGGAGCAGATGGTTCCGCCTTCTATGCGGTTATAGAGAGCGCAGGTCGCCCCTAGGAGTTCGCCGCATAGGGCTGTCAAAAGATTTATATTTTTTATGGGATCCGAGCCGAAACTAAGGAAACATCTGTTAAATTTATCCAGCCGCGCCGCGGCGCGCACACTGCCCGTGATCTCTTCTACGACCTCTATGGCGGCGATTATCTTGCCGTCCTTGTCTTTGACCGGAGATGATACGACGCGGAAAACTACTCTTTTGTCTCCGCGGGGGGTTTCGGTTATCGCCTCGTGGTTTTTCCCGTCTTTAAGCGTCTGAGTGGTGGGACAATACGTGCACGGCGTATTTCGCGGAGGCCTGTTGAACGAGGCATAACAGACAGGCTTTTTATTGACTTCTATTTCCGGGAACCACTTCTTCATTACTTTATTTAACGCAAGTATCTCCATTTCAGGGCTTATGACTGAGACGCCCACGCCAAAGTCATCTAATAATGCAAAAGCAGCTTTATTCTCTTTGACCCAGTTATTGTTCTTTACGAAAGGATTCACGAACATTGATCATTTAGCTCCGCTTAGGACCCTTGAGGCTGGTCAACATCTGCTTCGCCTTGTCAAAAGAAATATCGTCGTGTACGATGGCGCGGATCGTCTTTATCATCGCCACCGGATTTTCGGACTGCCATATATTGCGCCCCATATCCACTCCGGAGGCGCCGCGCTCTATCGCGTCGTGCGCGATCCGCAAAGCGTCAAAGTCGGTCTTTAATTTCGGCCCGCCGGCGATTACGAGCGGGACCGGGCAGCTCTTTACCACTTTCTCGAAATCCTCGCAATAATACGTCTTCACGAAACTGGCGCCTAATTCGGCTGCGATCCTGCAGCAGAGCGAAAGATAGCGGGCATCCCTCTTCTCAAGTTCTTTCCCGACGGCGGTCACGGCCAGCGCCGGTATCCCGTATTCCATCCCCTCATCGACAAGCCTTGAGAAATTCACGATAGTCTGATGCTCATACTTCGAGCCGATATAGATAGAGAATGCGACCGCTGATACGTTAAGGCGCACAGCATCCCTCATAGAAACCGTGACTTCCTCGTTGGACAGGTCTTCGCCTATTATGGTGTTGCCCCCCGAGGCCCTGAGGACTATCGGTATATCGTTGCCGGCGTCTACGCAACTCCGCAGCACCCCCCGCGTGGGCATAAGAGCGTCAGTATAAGGAAGCAACGGCTTAATGGTCTTGGAGGGATCTTCTAATCTCTGGACGGGTCCGAGGAAATATCCGTGGTCTATTGCGAGCATAACTGTGCGGCCGTCCGGCTTTATTATCCGGCTTAGGCGGTTCTTGAGTCCCCAATCCATGTTGTAGCTCCTTTTTTGGTAGGCAGTATAACTAATTATACCCTATTTGCTTAATTTTTCAAGGGGCTATAGAAACGTTTCGTTTATAATTCTAGGTGAAGCTGACCTTAGGCGGTTCCCTCTCGGCGAGATCTTTGAGCTCGAAGAACTCTTCCGGGGTGAAACCCAGCGCAGGGGCGGCCGTATTGGCCGGGAAAGTCTTTACGGCCGTGTTATATCGCGTGACTTCGTCGTTGTAATACTGCCTTGCGAGGGCGATCTTATTCTCGGTAGATGCCAGCTCTTCCTGCAGCGCCAGCATATTCTGGTTCGCTTTGAGGTCGGGATATTTCTCGACGACAGCGAAGAGGGAACGCAACGTGCCGGTAAGCATATTCTCCGCGCCCTCTTTGTCCTTGACCGTCGTCGCCTGGGTCGCCTGGGTGCGGGCCTTAGTGACGTTCTCGAGGGTCTCGCGCTCGAATTTCATATATCCTTTCGCCGTCTCGACAAGGTTCGGGATGAGGTCGTGCCTTCTCTTCAGCTGCACATCTATCTGCGCCCATCCGTTCTTGACCCCCATCTTCAGCTGGACGAGGCCGTTATAAACGCCGATAAGCCAAAGTGCGGCGACGACTACGATGACAATAATAACGGATAATATGACCATCGCGCTACCTCCTGTTTTTTAATGAGCACATGGTTTACATCGCGTATCGATGTAAACCATAAGTGCGAATTAATCCCATAGGTGATCACTACCAATTAAACTATGGGATAAACATTATATATGTTTTATTTCTGCGGTTCAATGATGACTTTTATGGAATCTGCTGCGCCTGCGACAAGCTTAAAGCCTTTGCCGGCGTCGGCCAGGGCGAACCGGTGCGTTATCATATCTTTGACGTTCACTTTGCGCGCCCGGAGCAATTCGAGGGCCTCGAGGTGTTCTTTGGGGCTCGCCGCGTAAGAACTCGTAAGGGTCGTTTCCGTGCGCCAGAATATATCGTTTATCGACTTGGGGAGCGCAAGGTCTTTCTCCGCGGCCGCGAAGAAAAGAACGGTCCCGCCGCGCTCGACCGAAGCTAACGCCTGCTCTACGGCGGACTTTGCGCCGGCGCACAGGATGACGACGTCAGCCAGCATTCCGCCGTTAGCGGCTTTCAGTTTTTCCACGGAATATTCTCCGGCATTAAAAACATGGTCCGCGCCGAATCTCTTCGCCGCATCGATCCGGTATTTCGAGATATCGGTTGCCGCGACCGGTTTGGCGCCGAGCGCCTTCGCATATTGGATGTGCAGGAGCCCGGATATCCCGCTTCCTATCACGAGGACGGTCCGGCCTTTTTTGACCCCGGCCAACCTCTGGCCGCGCAGGACGCACGAGAGAGGTTCGATGAACGTCGCCTCATCGAAAGATATGTCCGCCGGCAACGGATAGACGCCGCCCTGCTCGATATTTATCGCCGGTACGCGGACGAATTCGGCAAACCCTCCGGGAAAGAAATTGGTCTTACGTAGTGTTTCGCATACAGTTTCGCGGCCGCTGAGGCAATAATGACAATTATGGCACGGGACATGGTGCGAGGCCGCCACGCGGTCGCCTATTTTTAGATTCCTGACGCCGGCTCCTGTCTTTTCGACAGTTCCGGCTATCTCGTGGCCGAGGACAAGCGGCACCCTGTTGATGCGGTACCACTCCATGACGTCGCTTCCGCAGATGCCGCTCGACATGACCCGGATGAGGATCTCACCGGGCCCGATCTCAGGGACAGGCGCTTCTTCGAGGCGGACATCATTATTGCTGTAATACATCGCGACGCGCATAGAGGGCCTTTTCTATTTGTGTTTATGCTTGCAGCCTGAGGGGCAGCTCGAGGTCGCCTTCTCGCAAGGGGCCGGCTCGGACTTCTTCTTGTAATCGGTCTCGTAAAAACCCGAGCCCTTGAATATCACTCCGGCTCCGCCGCTTATGAGGCGGTTGACTTTACCGCCGCACTTGGGGCATTTATCGAGGCGCTTGGCAGCCATCGACTGGAAGATCTCAAATATATGTTTGCATTTCTGGCATTCGTAATCGTAAGTCGGCATTTAAAACAACCTCCTTTATATCCAGCAGATCCCGTCTTCCGCCAGGTAATCATTCCCCACCGCGTAGGCGAAAGCCCGGCATCCGCGGCATTTATATATACGGCAGGTGCCGCACTTTCCTTTTAACTTGCTCTTATCGGTCACTTCCTTGAGCACCCTGCTTTCGCTTATTATGTCCTTCAGGCTCTTATCGAGGAGGTTCCCGATCTTCATCGCGAACCTGCGGCACGGGAGCAGGTCCCCGTTGGGCATTATCGCAAAGGCGTCCTCTCCGAGGTTGCATTCTGCGCCCAGCAGTTCAGCGTCGCCTTCTTTGAACTTTATCCAGAACGCCTTGCAGGGGAGCATATCGTCTTCGGCAGCGTCGATCTCCATGTATTCGCAAATTTCGCCGACCATGCGCTTCCAGTCTTCCTTGCCTATGACCTCGGATTTGAGGCCCTTGCTCTGGCCCAGAGGTATGAAGCGCTCTATGATAAGGCCGTCCACCTTCAGGTCCCTGCATAGCTGGAAAAGCGCGGGCAGTTCATAGGTGTTCGACCGCATGGCCGTAAGCATGATTATGACCTCGAAGGCGCCTTTCTCCTGGAGCAGGTTTATCTTTTCAAGGGCCGTCCTGAAAGCCCCGCCCTTGCGTATCGCGTCGTTGGTCTTCTCGGTCGCGCCGTCGAGGGATATCTTGATCTGCTTTAATTTTTTTATCTCCCTGAGCTTCACGACTGTATCCTCATCGATAAGGCTCGCGTTAGTGATCACGGCAAGTTCTTCGGTGGTATCGTGTTTATCGAGATAACGCAGCAGGCTGAAAAAATCCTTCCTCAGGAAGGGCTCCCCTCCGGTGAGGTTTATCTTCGTCTTCCTTCCGTCCGCGCTCGAGGCGATATTCTCATATATCTTGATGAGATCTGCCAGCGGGATGTCGGAGGCTTTCGTAAAATCATGCTGGTAACAATGGCGGCACCTGAAATTGCACGCGTCGGTTATATGCCACTGGAAAAAAAGGTTCTCCGCCATCTTATGATCCGCTCTTCCTGTTTTTAAGGATACCCTTAAGCGACTCGAGGTGCTTCTCCTCTTCTTTTACTATATCCTCAAAAGCCTTTTTTGCCGGGGCATCGGAGGTCTTGTCGAGGCAGGCCTTAAAGAAGCTGATCGAACGTTTTTCGAAAAGTATTCCCAGCTCTATCGCCTTATTCCCGTCTTTTATCACGGAGGCCAGGTCGACCGATTCGCCGAAAGGGGCGAAGATCCTGGTATCTATCTCGTCGACTATGCTGTTCTCGTCCAAAGGCCCGGAGAGATCTTCGACCTTTTGGTTGAAGAACTTCAGGTGCTTCCTCTCCTCAGTAAGGAGCGAATAGACCGCCTTCTCGGCATCCACATCATCCACCGACGACAGGAAGATGCTGTAAAAATTTATCCCTTCGGCCTCTAGCCTGCGCGCGATCTTATAAGCCTCCAGCGGCTTGAAGTCCGATATGATTATCTCGTCGCCTTTATAGTCTATTCTCATGTCACTCCCCTATTATCTTGACCAGTACCCTCTTCCGCCTCTGCCCGTCAAACTCGCCGTAGAATATCCGTTCCCACGGCCCGAAATCCAGCTTTCCCTTCGTCACGGCCACGATGACCTCGCGGCCCATAATGGTCCTTTTGAGGTGCGCGTCGCCGTTGTCCTCACCGGTGCGGTTATGCCTGTATCTCTCGACGCCGTAAGGCGCCAGTTTTTCTACCCAATCCAGGAGATCCTGGTGAAGCCCGGCCTCATCGTCATTAATGAAGACACTCGCCGTGATGTGCATGGCATTGACCAGGCAAAGCCCTTCTTTTATACCGCTCTTATCGAGCGCCTTCTCGACCTGGGCGGTAATATTTACTATTTCGTACCTCTTTTCGGTATTGAATGCGAGATACTCTGTATGGGCTTTCATAGTTTAGTAATTATAACAGGAATGGACAAGTTAAACAATAGGGGACGCTTCAAAATGAAACGTCCCCGAATTTTACTTCGAATAGCCCTGGAGCTCCACGATAAGTGATGCGCCTGCCGGCGTAGGTTCTACCTTTCCGCCTTTAAGTATCTCTTTCGCGGTCGCGTCAGATTTGTACAGCGCTTTGTCGCCTTCCCTGTTCTGGGTGATCCCGGTGCCTTCCAGTTTCAGGCCCGCGAAGGCGCCTCTCGACCTGGAATAAGAGAATATCCCGCCCTTCAGCTGCAGGTCGGTGCTTGCCTGCGCGTCCCTTCCGACCGGCCCCGCGGCTACCGAAGCGTCGGCGCCGAGCGTTAAATGGCTTGCTAGGAAACCGTCTACCCCGCGGTCGCTCATAATAACGAGAATGAGGTCGGTCGCCTGGCCGCCTATCTGCCAGCCGAAACTCCCCCCTCCTATATTAAACACAGCCGGGGGACTCCAGTTGCCGTTATCGTCCTTATAGATCATGACGCCCTGGCCGTATTTCGCTCCGATTATAAAACCTCCGCCAACCGTCGAAGGGAATATAGCTATGCCCCTGCATTTCCTTAACAGGTCGGTGGGTATCCCGGTGTCGGGCATCGCGTTCACTTCCTTAAGCACCTTGCCGGCCTCTGTGATAAGGTCTTCCCATTTATCGGCGTACGCTTTTGCGCCCACTAACAACATCGACGCCGTCAGCGCGCCGATCAACAGTAAAGCAGATACCTTCCTCATGCCGTACCTCCCTTTTGTCCGTTCGTCTCAAGGAACTTCGCCATATCTTCCGGGACCGGGGCCGTAAAAACAAGCTGTTCCCCGGTCACGGGATGCGTGAACCCGATATTTTGGGAATGAAGCGCTGCCCTCCTGAACTTAAGCTTGTAATCCTTGGCGAACGCGAATTTTCTTTCTCCTACCAGCGGATGGCCTATCGACTTGAAATGTATCCTTATCTGGTTGGTCCTGCCGGTCTCCGGTTCGATCTCTACGACCGAAAAATCCCTCCGCTCCTCGGTCACCCTGTATTTTGTCACGGACCTTTTGCCTTCTATCGGGAGGTCGATCGTGCCGGCCTTCCTGGCGAGCCGCCCGTGGACAAAAGCGATATAAGTTTTCCTGACCCTGTGCTGCCTGAACTCCTCCATCATCGCCTGCTGGGTCTTTTTCCCCTTCGCGTATATTATCAGCCCGGAAGTTTCCCTATCAAGGCGGTGGCACGGGTGCGCGTTTGCCTCGATGCCGCGGGCGTCGAGCTCTCGGTTTAAAAGGGACGTGAGGGTGTTCGATTCGCCTTTAGGGGTCGGTATCACCAGCAGACCGGCCGGCTTATCGGCGACTATTATATGGTCATCTTCATAGGCTATCTTGAATCCGCTCATCGACGTGATTATACATCCGCCATAGATGGATTGACAATGTAAAATTTATATGATAAGTTTATTCAATAGCATGGACATAAATACAACTCGCACTATTAACGAACTAGTTTCCGCTATTGCTTATGTCCTTGACGTGATGAGCGAAGGCACTAACCTCTACCACTCATGGCGCGTAAGCATATTCGCCTCTCAATTCGCGAAAGCGGTAGTTCCCGACGACAGAAAGACGATATTCTACGCCGCCCTCCTGCATGATATCGGCTATCTCGCGCTTCCCGAACATATAACCCATTACCTGTTCACGCGCGAGGACCCGACGCAGGACCCCGTGATCCTTTCCCACCCCATCATCGGCGCGGAACTGACCAGCCAGATACCAAATCTCTCTACTATAGCTAAACTTATTTTAAACCACCACGAATGGTACAACGGCAGGGGCTATCCGCTCGGCAAACAGCGCAACGAGATCCCGCTGGGCGCGCAGATAATACTGCTCGCCGACCAGTTGGACATGCTCATGAGGAGCGGATCGGCGGCCGGTACAAAGGCGATCGAGAAAGAAATATCCTCATGGTCGAATGAGCGCGTCTCGGCCGAGCTCCTCGAAGCGGCTGTAAGGGTCATCAGGGATGAAGGGCTGGTCGAGGAGGTATCGGAAAAAGAGAATATACCGGCGGTATTTAACAGGGTAAGGACCGAAACCGGGCCCGTGGATATATCCGGCAGCGTCGACGCGGTAGGTATCGCCTGCGAGGTATTTTCACAGCTGATAGACACGAAGCATCCTTCGATGATCGGGCATTCCAAAAGGGTCTCGGTTTATTCAATCCTTATTTCGCTCTCGATGAACCTCTCCCACGACGATATAACCAAGACGAAATGGGCGGCGCTGCTCCACGACGTCGGAAAACTCGGGATCGCCAAAAGCCTGATAAGTAAACCCGGAAAACTTACCCCGCAGGAATTTGAAGCGATGAAGATACATGCCGTCTATACGCGGGAATTGCTTGAGACGATCACGGATTTTAAGGAGATAGCCCTGATAGCGAGCTCCGACCACGAGCGTTATGACGGGAAGGGTTACCCGATGGGTCTAAAAGGCGACCAGCTGCCTTTTGGAACAAGGATAATTTCGGTCGCCGATGCATTCGACGCGATGACGTCTACGAGGACCTACCGCAAGGCGATGTCCAAGGAAGCGGCCTGCGACGAGATCGAAAAATGCTCAGGGACCCAGTTCGACCCGGCCGTAGTTAAAGAGGCGATTCCGGTCCTGCGCAATCTCTCGGTATCGCTCATGTGAGGTAGGGCTTCAGGCGAAGAGGTCGACGTCTATTTTTTTCAACATCTTTGCCAGCTTCGCCAGCGGCAGGCCGATCACATTGTTGAAACAACCTTCTATCCTGTTTATGAATATGCTCCCCAATCCCTGTATGTCAAAACTTCCGGCTTTGTCGAGCGGGGAGACCCTCCTGAAATAATTCCTTATCTGCCTGTCGCTCAAGCGGTACATGTATATTTTCGTCTTCTCGTAATCGGCCAGGGTTTTTTTATTGTCGATATCTATGACCGCCATCCCGGTATAGACCCACTGGGGCCTGCGCGAGATGAGCTTTAATGTCTTGAACGCGTCATCAAGGTCCTTCGGCTTGCCGATTATCTTCTTGCCTGATAGGACTACCGTATCGGCCGCGATGACGATGCCCGAGCGGTATCTTTTCGCGACGTCTTTCGCTTTTTTCAGCGCGTTATCCATGACCAGGTCCGCGCAGCCGCTTTTAAGCGTCATATCCTCTTTTGCGCCGGACTTCGCCGAAACGAAACGCAGCCCTATCTGCCTCAGCAGCTTCTGCCGCTGTTTAGACTGGGAGGCTAATATTATTTTACGCATTACTCCCGCCCTTTCCAGAAATGGCGGGACCTGTGGCCGCGCTCTCTCCCGCCAGATATCCCGTCGAAAACGCCTGCTGCAGGTTATAACCGCCGCTCGGCGCCGACGCGTCTATTATCTCGCCGGCAAAATATAAGCCCGGGATGATGCGCGACTCCATCGTGCGCGGGTTGATGTCTTTGACCGGGATGCCGCCGCACGTGACCATCGCCTCCTCGAGCGGCAAAGCGCCTGCCACCGTCATCCTGAAATCCTTCAGCAGCGCCGTTATCCCCTCCCTCTCGGCGCGCGCAAGCTGGTTTATCCTTTTCGCCGGGTCGAGGTTCAAGGTCGAGGCAAAGACCGGGATCATTTTTAACGGCAGCATATCTTTGAGGAGCGTCTTTATGTTTATGCTTCCGTGCGCCTCTATATCACGCAGCATCCTATTATCGAGCTGCTCCATCGTGAGCCCGGGTTTAAGGTCAATGGAAAGTGAAACTTCTTTTTTATCCCCGAGAAGTTCTACGACCTGCGAGCTCAGGTCGAGGACCAGCGGCCCGGAGACGCCGAAATGCGTGAAGAGCATCTCCCCTATCTCGGAATGTATTTTTTTTCCGCCGCATTCGAAAGTGATGCGTACATTTTTCAACGTCAGCCCCTGCATCTCGGTCACCCAGGGTTCTTTGGTCTTTAACGGCACGAGCCCGGGCCTTAACGGGTTAAAGGCATGACCGAGCAATTTCGCGAAATGGAAACCGTCGCCGGTCGAACCCGTCGCCTTATATGATGCCCCGCCTGTCGCGAGGATGAGCCTGTTAGTCCAGATCTCTGTCCTGCCTTCGACCTTCAAGTGGAATATTCCGCCCTCATTCCTGACGCCCATCGCGCGCGAGCCGGTAAACATATTAACGCCGTTCTCGGCAAGCGCCTTCTCGAGGGCCCTGACCACCGACATCGATTTGTCGTCGGACGGGAAGACCCTGCCCTGCCTTTCCGCTTTCGCCGAGAGGCCGTATTTTTTGAAGAACTCGATCAGGTCGTTGTTGAAAAATTCGTAGAACGCCGAACGCAGGAACTGGCCCTGCTTGCCGAATTTTTGCATGAACGCGTCCATATCGGCGGTGTTGGTCAGGTTGCACCTGCCCTTGCCGGTTATCAGTAGCTTCCTGCCGACAGAGGCATTCCGCTCGACAAGCGCGACGTTCTTTTTTAATTCCCCCGCGCGTATCGCGGCCATCATGCCGGCCGGCCCGCCTCCGACGACCACGACGTCATAATAATCAACGGCTGCAACTCGCCCGGTCATTTCTTTTTCCAGTTCATATAAAATATCCTTTTAGTTATCTTGACAGATATGAATACCAGTATCAGCAGTACGGCGGCAATGACCGTCGGTTTCGTGTATTTCATGAGGCTCGTGCCGAAAAGCATCAGAAGGATTATCCTCGGGACGACGCCTATGAAAGTGCACAGGATAAACGGCGGCAGCGGTAATTTTGTTATCCCTGAGGCGATGGAGAATACCTTGAACGGGATGATCGGCAGTAACCTTCCGATAAGGACGCCCCATACTCCGTATTTTTTCGCGAAATCTTCGGCCTTACTTATATGGTGGGGCTTTATGAATACGTATTTGCCGTATCTCGCGATGGCCGGCGCCCCGGCATATTTCCCGATCATATATCCGACTATCGCGCCCAGCGTCGCGCCGAGCGAACCGAATACGGTCACCGACCAGAATGAAAGGCCGAGCGCCCCGGCCCCGATTATTATCACCTCTGAAGGCATCGGGAGGATGCTCGATTCTAGGAACATCGCGATGAAAACACCGAAGTCGCCCAATTCGGCGACGAGCTTCGTTATATGGGGCTGCATTCCCGCTTCTAACATAGCCAGTATTCTAACGTCTTTGGGAGGATTTGTCCATCTATCTGAGCGGCGGCGGGGTGAGGTCGACTATATCGCTTACGGTCATTACTATGAGATATTTCGGTTTTGGCAGCTGTGCCTCGGGATGCTGATCGTGGCCAGATTCGCCCTTCAGGTTCTTTATTAGCCGGTGGGTTATCCTTGCGGTGATCTTATCTTCCCATGCCTTTATGATATGGGATTTCAGCTCTTCCTCTTTGATTATCTTCGCCGTGCCTTTCAGGCTGTAGCCCTTGAATTTATGCTCGTCAACGGCGCTTAAACTTATCGCGGGATTCCTCTCGAGATTAGCGCGCGTCTTTCCTGTGTAGAGGTCGAGGAGATATATCGTCCCGTCGGGATCGATCTGCACGATGCCTTTGCATGAGATATGGGGCATCCCGTCAGGGTCTACCGTAGAGACTATCGTAAAATGCTGGCTGTGGAAAAACTTCACAACGTCATCAGGTAATTTAGCCATCTTTCAGCCCTTTCTTTTTCCAAAGGAAATATATAGCGGGGTATACGACCAGTTCCATCAAAAACGACGTAAATATGCCTCCGACCATAGGCGCGGCGATCCTCTTCATCATATCAGCCCCGATCTCGTACGTTTGAGCCCACATTATCGGCAGTAACCCTATGAATAATACGCAGGCGGTCATCATCTTCGGCCTGACCCTCTTTACCGCGCCGTGGATGATTGCCTCTTTGAGGTCTGCGATCGTCTTGAGCATTCCATTCTTCTTCATCTCTTCGTAAGAGAGGTCGAGATAGAGGAGCATGAATATGCCGGTCTCTGCGTCTACGCCGAGGAGCGCTATTATGCCCGCCCAGACGCCGATGCTCATATTATAATGCAGCAGCCATAGTATCCAGACGACGCCGACAAGCGAGAACGGCACCGCAAGCAAGATTATGAACGTCTTGGCGTAACTGCGCGTATTCATGTGAATGAGGAAGAATATTATGAATAGCGTGAGCGGCAGGACTACTTTCATCCTCTCCTTGACCCTCTCCATGAACTCATACTGGCCGCTGAAAGCTATCGAATATCCGGCAGGAAGCCTCAGTTCCTTCTTCAATATTTTCTTGGCCTCGTCTACATAGCCGCCGATATCCCTGTCGGCGATATCGACATAGACGTAGCCGGCGAGCCGGCCGTTCTCATCGCGTATCATCGACGGGCCGGTCGTGATCTTTATATCCGCCAATTGTCCAAGCGGGATATTCGCTCCGCCCGGGGTCGAGATATAAGTCCTTTTTATCTTTTCTATATCATCCCTGAGCCCGCGCGGATAACGGATATTTACAGGGAACCTCTCCCTCCCCTCGATCGTCTGGGTGATATTCTCGCCGCCGATAGCAGACATTAGCGTCGTATGCACCTCTTCGGTCCTCAGCCCGTACCTGGCTATCTCGTCTTTCTTAAGGGAGAAGTCGACAAAATATCCGCCCGAGGTCCGCTCCGCATAAATACTTCTCGTCCCTTTGACATTTTTTAGCAGGCCTTCTATCTCGCCGCCGAGCTTCTCGGTCACTTTCAAGTCGTCGCCGTATATTTTTATCCCGACCGGCGTGCGGACACCGGTCGTCAGCATGTCTATCCTCGCCTTTATCGGCATCGTCCACGCGTTGACCTGCCCGGGTAATTGCAGCTTCTCATCCATCTCGTTTATCAGGCCGTCCCAAGTCAGGCCTTTCCGCCATTCGTTCTGGGGTTTGAGATTAACGACCGTCTCCATCATCGAAAATGGCGCCGGGTCGGTGGATGTATCGGCGCGCCCCGCCTTCCCGAAGACGCTTGTCACCTCCGGGAATGCCTTAAGTATCCGGTCTTGCGTCCTAAGCAGTTTCGACGCTTCGGTCACCGAGATGCCGGGCGGCGTAGTCGGCATATAGAGGACCGTGCCTTCGTTTAAAGGCGGCATGAACTCTTTACCCAGCTTCAAGAATAACGGCATCGAAGCGAGGAATATTACCGCCGCGCAAGATATTATGAAAAATGGCCTCTTCAGGACAAACCGGACCACGGGTTCATACCATTTGAACAGCACCCTGCTTACCGGATGTTTCTCTTCGGGCTGTATCTTGCCGACAAGGACATGGTTGGTGATGCTGCACAGCCATTTCGGCCTGAATTTGTAGAAATCGATCCGGGTAAACAGCAGCCTTATCGCCGGGTCGAGCGTTATCGCCAGCAGCGCCGCGAAGAACATCGCGAACGTCTTTGTGAACGCCAGGGGCTTGAACAGCCTTCCTTCGATCCCCTCGAGCGTGAATATCGGAAGGAAAGCCACGGCTATGACCATCAATGAGAAGAACGACGGCCTGCCCACTTCTTTTATCGACGCGATGAGGACCTCTTTATAATCGCCTTTCCTTCCTTCTTCCTGCCAGCGCGAGAGGCGTTTATGCGAGTTCTCGACCACGACGATGGCCGCGTCGACCATGGCCCCTATCGCTATGGCAATGCCGCCCAGGCTCATGACATTCGAGGTGAGCCCCATGAAATACATCGGGATGAACGCGATAGCCACGGCGATGGGCAGCGTAATGATCGGTATTATTGCCGAAGGAATGTGGAGCAGGAATATAAGTATGACAAGGCTTACTACCGCCATTTCTTCGTATAGTTTTTTCTTTAACGTATCTACCGCCCTGATGATCAGGTCGGACCGGTCGTAAGTGACTACGAGTTTCACCCCTTCGGGGAGCTGGATATCCTGAAGCTTCTTCTTGACCCTCTCTATCACGGCGAGCGCGTTCTCTTTATATCTCATCACGACTATCCCGCCGACGACTTCGCCTTTGCCGTTCAATTCGGCTACGCCCCTTCTTATCTCAGGGCCGAACTGTACCTTCGCTACATCTTTTATCCTGATCGGAACGCCGTTCTTATCCGACCGCAGGACGATATCTTCGATATCTTTAAGAGAGGTTATGTAGCCCCTCAGCGTTACCATATATTCCTTGCCCGAGAATTCCAAAAGCCTGGCGCCGGCGTCGTGATTTGACACTTTGAGCGCCATAACGACCTCGTTCATGGGAATATTGTAGGCGAGCAGGGCGTTGGGATCGATCATCACCTGGTATTGTTTCACGAACCCGCCGACGCTCGTCACTTCGGCCACGCCTTTGACCGACTGGAGATCATATTTCAGGTGCCAGTTCTGGAATGTGGTCAAGTCCCGGATGGAATGTTTGCCGCTTTCGTCTACGAGGGCATACTCGAAGACCCATCCGACGCCGGTCGCGTCCGGGCCCAACTCGGTCTTTGAATCGGCGGGCAGCTGCGGTATTACCTTCGAAAGGTATTCCAGCACCCTTGAACGGGCCCAGTAGACATCCGTACCGTCTTCAAAAATAACATAAACATATGAGAAACCGTAATCCGAATACGCGCGGATATCTTTTACTTTGGGGGCTCCGAGCAACGCGGCGACGATCGGGTATGTGACCTGGTCTTCGATGAGCTGCGGCGGCCTGTCCCATTTCGAGAATACGATGACCTGCGTGTCGGAAAGGTCAGGGATCGCGTCGAGAGGTATGTTTTTTATGGCGAACCAGCCGCATAATACGGCGACAGCCGTCATCGTCAGGACGATGAATTTATTCCTGGCGCAAAAATCGATTATCCGGTCTATTATGTTTCCCATATTAACGTAATGCGCTCTCCGAATCGATGAAGAAATTACCGGACGTCACTACCTCTTCCCCTTCTGACAGCCCGGAGATGACCTTATAATAATTCCCGGCTTTCTCCCCTAATTTAACTTCGCGCTTCTCGAAATAACCGTCGGGCTTGGCTACAAAGACGACCTGCCGCTCGCCGGTATCGACCACGGCCTCTTCCGGGACGGCAAGGGCTTCTTCCGGGTCCGCCTTCATGACCACATCGACGCGCATCTCAGGCTTGAGTTTATTTCCGGGGTTATCTATCTCGGCCCTCGCGTTTAAAGTCCTCGTCACGGGATCGGCTACCGGGGTCAGCGCGGCGATCTTTCCTTCAAATCTCTCTCCGGGGAAAGCGACCGCCGTTATTTCTACCGGCATGCCCTCCTTAACGGCTGCGATATCGGATTCGTATATCGCTATATAGACCCATGCCTTATCGCCCTCTTCCGGCAGGTAGAGGTTCCGCTGCGGCTGCCCTTTCTGCGCCAATTCTTTTATCTGGTCTTTGTTCATTCCCAAAAGGAGAAGCCGTTTTTCCGCGGCCGCGATCATGGAATCCATCTGCTGTTTTATGACGGGTAATGTGGAATCCGTGGTCGAATCTTTCGCCTTCAGCGCCTGCAGGTATTCCGCCTGGGCAACGTATAATTCCGGGTCGTAGGCGATCCTTCCCACGGACCGTATCTCCCGCTCGAGACGCTGCTTGCCGATCTTTTCTTTTTGGATGCCGACAAGCTCTTGCTTCTCCGGGCTTACGTAAACTCCCTTGTCTGCGCCGGCTGCCTGGGCCTTTTCTTCGTAGACCGGCGTGTAATCCATTCCCATCTGGTCCTTCATCGGGACCGGGGACGTTATTTGCGGGTTCATCGGATTGCGGTAATAAAGTATCTTTGGTTTCACGGATTCCTGCGGCTTGTTAACCTTACGGCCGGCAGCCGTACCGATAGCGGCGGCCGAGACCATCACCAAAACTATTAAAATGATCTCGATAAAAACATTTTTCTTGCTCATTTTTGAACCCCCGTAAATTCAGTGCCGGTAGCCTTCTCCAGATCCGCGACGTCCGTGTTATATTTCACAAGTACCCTGTAATAATCCATCTTCGTCTCTATGAGCATCCTCTCGCTGTCCAGCAGCGCCATCAGGTCGCCCCTTCCGGAACTGAAATTGGCGACAGATGAATTTATCGAACTTTCCAGCATGGGTATCAGGTTATTTTTATTGAGGTCGATCTTGTTTTTGGAGATCTCTATATCGGTGAAAAGATTTTTCGTCTCGAGCAGGGACTTGTTCTTCATCGCCTCGTACGCGGCTTTCGCCTCTTCCAGGTTGGAGATCGCTTCCTTGACTTCGTACTTTTGTTTCGACCAGAACCAGAACGGGACGGTAAAGGCCAGCATCAGGTCCCATAACCCGAAACTGCCGGTCCCGATGCCCCTTAAAGTGATCCCGGCCAGCAGGTCGGGCAGCCTATTTTTTTCGGCGAGCGCCTTCGCGTGCTTATTCCTCTCGATCGCATAAGAAAAGGTAAGTAATTCCGGCTGGTTCTCCAGGGTGAACTTATATAGCGAGGTCATGTCCGCGTTAAATACGACGTCCTCGCGCAACTCGGGCGCGCCTAACGGGCTTTCCGGGTCGCGGCTTAAAAGGCTGTTCACGCGCGCTTTTTTCGCCGCTTGTTCCAATTTCAGGCTGGCTATCTTATTGCTGAGAGTCGCTATCTCGAGATCTATCTTGAACAGGTCTTCCTGCGTAGTCTTGCCTGTGATGTATTTCGCTTCCGATATCCCGGCCACCGACTTAAGCAGGCTTAGGTTTTGTTCATTCAATTCGATCTCTTTGTAATTCATGAAGAGGTCGTAGTAGGCGCCCCTGACATTATTTACGATCTCGAGCTCTTTGTTCCTGTATTCGGCCGCGAAGATCTGGGATTCGGCAAGCGCGATCTTCCCCTGTAACGATAATTTTCCGAAAAGCGGCAGGAACTGCGAGATCGTAAGCATATGCTCGTCGTTGGGCGCTTTAAAAACATTTAAAGTACTGGGTATTTTCCAGAACGAGACCCCGACGGTTGGGGCGTCGAGGGATTTTGCCATGGGGACCCTCACCAAAGCCGCGTCCCAGCGGTTCTTCGCCGCCAGTATCTCGGGATTTTTTTCTTTGGCCTCTTTGACAAGGCTGTCGAGGGAAAGTGTTTCGGAGGGATAAGAAAGGGCCTCAGTAAATAATAGCGCGGCCGCTAAAAATATTACAGAGAACCTTTTCGGCATATGATCAGCTCTTATTTTGAGAAATGTTTATTCTTGTATTCCTCAAGCAATTGTATCGCCTTGTCCTTACATTGCCCGCAGACGGTTCCGAGTTTCGTGTGTTCCTGCAATTCGAGGTATGTCCTGGCGCCCTCCAGCACGGCGTGCTCTATCTCCATATCGGTCACGTTCATGCACTGGCAGACGATATGCGCTTTTTCTTCCTTGACCTTATCGAGCATTCCGTTGCGCGTGTAATAATCGTTTATCGCCGCGCGCAGTGCCTTATGGCCGAGCACCGAACAATGGATCTTGTGCTCGGGCAGGCCGCCGAGCTCTTTCGCTATATCTTTTGCGGTCAGGTGGTACGCCTGGTCAAGCGTCTTTCCTATCACGATCTCCGAAAGTATGGAAGTGCTCGCGATAGCGCTCGCGCAGCCGTAAGTCTTCCATTTGCACTCGGCGATCGTATTTTTTTTCTTATCGACCTTTACAGCGACGACCATTTCGTCGCCGCATTTTATGTTACCGACGATGCCCCTGCCGTCCGCGTTATATGCCGCCTCGTCCCCGAGGACGTTGCGGGGATTCATGAAATGGTCTTTTACTTTTTCCGAATATACCCATTCAAAATTTTTGTCCATGGCTTACCTCACCGTAGACATTTTTCTGATCTTGTCGATGACCAGGGCGATTTTTTCGACCGTGTAGTCGATGTCCTCTTCGGTGTTATCCCTTCCGAGGCTTATCCTGATCGAGCCGTGCGCCTCTTCGGCCGGAAGGCCGGCAGCTATCAACACATGCGACGGGTCGAGCGAGCCGGACGCGCAGGCAGAACCGGTCGATACGGCAATGCCCTCAAGATCGAGGTAGAGAAGTATCGCCTCTCCCTCTGCGCCGAAGAACGAGACGTTCAGGGTGCCGGGCAGACAATCGGTCGGGTGGCCGTTAAATTGGATATGCGGAACATTTTTTTCGATGCCGGCTTTAAGTTTAGCTTTAAGCGATAACAAACGCTTCGCTTCAGGCGCCATTTCTGTCACGCGCATCTCGATGGCTTTCCCGAAACCCGCGATGCCTATCGTATTCTCAGTCCCGGCGCGCCGGCCCCTCTCCTGGTGCCCGCCCCGTATAAAAGGACAGAACGGCACGCCCGGAGAAACATAAAGCGCGCCTACGCCTTTCGGGCCGTATATTTTATGGGCCGAGAGCGAAAGATAATCGACGCCCAGCTCATGGACGTTGGCCGGTATCTTTCCTACGGCTTGGATGGCGTCGGTGTGGAACATCGCGCCGTGTTTATGGGCGATCCTGCCTATCTCTTTAATGTCCTGAATGGTGCCGATCTCGTTATTTGCCATCATGATGGAAACGAGCGCGGTCTTATCCGATATTACCGATGAATATTTATCCATGTCTATCTTCCCGGTTTTATGAACGGGCAGATAGACGACGTCAATGCCCCTCTCCTCGAGGCATGCCGCCGCTTCCAGGATGCACGGATGTTCTATTTGGGACGTTATTATCTGGTGTCTTTTTGTGTGGGGCGCCTCGCAGTGTTTCGCCGCGCAATAAAGCAGGTTCAACACGGTGTTGTTCGCTTCGGAACCGCTTCCGGAGAAGACGATATCTTCGGACTTCCCTCCGATGAATGTGCCTATCTTCTCTCTCGCGTCATCGAGGAGACGCCGCGCCTGCCTGCCGAAACTGTGCAGGCTCGAGGGGTTCCCGAAGGCGTCCATCGCCTCTATCATCGCCTTCTTCACTTCCGGATGCAATGGCGTTGTCGCGTTATGATCCAGATATACTTTGCGTTTCAATGCAGTTTCTCCTTAGAAATTTACTCCTGGAACAGCCAGGTTGACAGGTACCTTTCTCCCGTATCGGGAAGCAGGACGACTATCGTCTTCCCCGCGGATTCCGGGCGTTTCGCGACTTCAAGCGCGGCCCACATCGCGGCGCCGCTTGAGATCCCGACAAGCACACCTTCCTCCTTCGCCAGGCGGCGGGAGGTCGCTCCTGAATCCTCGGTCGTTACCTGGATTATCTCATCAATTACGTTTTTATTCAAGATTTGAGGCACGAATCCGGCGCCTATCCCCTGGATCTTGTGCGGGCCGGGATTTCCGCCGGAAAGGACCGGAGAATCCTTCGGTTCGACCGCTATTATCTTCACCTGAGGGTTTTTCTTTTTCAGGACTTCACCGACGCCGGTTATCGTGCCGCCGGTGCCGACCCCTGAAATAAACACGTCGACTTTACCGTCGGTATCCTTCAGGATCTCCTCCGCGGTCGTCCTGCGGTGTATCTCGGGATTAGCGGAATTATTGAACTGCTGGGGGACGAAACTGTTCGGCGTATTTTTGGCCAATTCATCAGCCTTCTCGATCGCGCCTTTCATGCCTTTCGGCCCTTCGGTCAATACAAGTTCGGCGCCAAGGATCTTGAGGAGCTGCCTGCGCTCGACGCTCATAGTCTCCGGCATCGTAAGTACAAGTTTGTAGCCTTTTGCCGCCGCTACAAACGCCAAAGCGATGCCGGTGTTCCCGCTCGTAGGCTCTATTATAATAGTGCCTTTCTTAAGCTTACCCGCCTTCTCGGCCGCCTCTATCATCGCGACGCCTATCCTGTCCTTGACGCTGGATAGGGGATTGAATGATTCCAATTTCGCGATCACCGTCGCGTTCAACCCCTTTGTAAGGCGGTTTATCCTGACCAGCGGCGTATTGCCCACCGTCTTTGTTATATCGTCAAATATCCTCGCCATCTTATTGTCTCCTTGAATGTTACGCTTTTTCCGAGGCCTGTTCTATGACCCTGATTATATCATTAATATGCTCGATGCCTATAGATAATCTTATCTTTAAAACGCATATTGCGCGCTCAATACTACTCCGTCACCCAAACCTACCGTAGATGTCGATTTGCTGTTACCGGCATTGACATAAGCAAGTACGAGAGACAGGTTCTTGTTCGCGAACCAGGCCACATGCGCGTCCCAGTAATTTGCATTCTTGAAATCACTGAACCTCGCTCCTTGTTTGAACTCGAACCCGACCGCGACACTGTCTATCGGCAGGATATCGACGTTGGCGAAACCTATCTCTTTTCTTTGCCTGTCAAATCCGAACACTCCGGTCACCAAACCTTTCGTAGAGAGGACGCCCCCCGATATCAACACCGGCCTCGGCGTTTGGGTTATCAGTTTCGTTGCGACAGCGTAGATGTCAAAATCGTTATCATTCACGCCCGGCGCCACATTGGTCGATTCTTTCCATATGCTTCCGACCGATACCGCCGGCAGGAACTTATGATCGTTGAAGTTCTCCGGCAGTAATAGCAGCTTGGCGCCCACGTTGTTCTTGTGGATGTTAGTGCCCCTCGGAGCTATCGTTTCATTACTGTACGAGACCTCGAGCCTCTTGAAAAACGTCTCCGCGACCCCGATACTCGTCCAGTCGACCTTGACGCTGTTTAAGTTCACGTACCATACGCCGAACTGGGGTTTGGAAAAGATATCCTTGTAAGTGATGCCCTTTTCTTCCCCGGATTTCTTGTCCTTCTCGATACTCGTGCCGGCCGTATAAGCCAGCGGATTGAAGGCTATGCCGCCTACACCTTCAATATTGTTGAGCGGTACTCCCGCGTTCGCCTCATTAAACGGATAAACCACAGTCAATAAAACTACCAACACAAACAATGCCGCTATTTTCATGGACGACCTCTTAACTGCGCTCCCTAACTCCAGGTGACTGGTCGTCCAGGTGCTTTTTTGATTTTTTTAAGTTCCCGGTGGCCCGGCGAACACAATGACCTGACCTACCCCGCTGTCAGATACCACCTCCTTCCTCAATTGTCCAGACATCATCAAACCGCTTCTTTTCCGAGACCTCTATCTGGACTATCCTCGAATTGTGCACGGTGATATTTATGCCGCCGTACTTGATGTTACGCACGGCGTCGTTCAATTCCTTTATTATCGCGTCATTTATTATGCTCTTCTTCTGGCTGTCCTTTTCCTTCGTCATCTTTCCCCTGTCCTTCCTTTGTTTTGTTGATATATTTATCCGGATCTTTTTTGAATTCGTCTATGCACATAGGACAACAGAAGTTGTATATCTTCCCCTGGTATTCATAAGTCGCCTTTGTCTTCGCGTCTATCTTTTCGCCTGTCACCGGACAGACGGTGTTCCCGGCATCCGTCGCTGCGAAGGCCGCGATGTTCATGACGAGCATGATCGCCAAAATAATTGAAGAAACCGCCATTTTCCTGGACATTATATTCTCCTTAGTATATTTGCCTTATCCATCCTTCCCGGTTCTAGCCCAAAAGCTTATCGCCGTGGGCCCAGTTCTCGCCGTTGACCTCGTCGAAAACCAGGTACAAGCTCTCTTTCGGTTTCCCTGCAACTTTCAGGAGCGTCTCTGAAAATCTCTCGGCTATCTCCTTCTTCTGCTCTTTGGTCAATTTCCCGACCAATTTCAAATTTACGAACGGCATATTGTCCTCCTTTTTTAAATTACATAACTATATGCGGCTGAAGACGCGGTTTTATTCTTCTGTTTCTCGGCTATATCCTCGAGTGTGACCGATTCCAGTATATGCATAAATTTTTCCGATATTTCACTCCAGATATCCTTCGTCGCGCATGTCTCCGACCGTTCGCACGCGGAGGGATCACCGACGCACGAAACAAAAGATATCGGCCCCTCCACTGCCAGCAGTATTTCTTTTAAGGTGATCTGGTCCGGAGTCCTGGCCAGTGAATAGCCCCCATGCGCGCCCCTGACAGACGTTATCAGACCGGCATTCTTCAAGGGAGGTATCAAATGCCAGAGATATTTTTCCGATATCTCCTGTCTCTTTGCCGCATCCTTAAGGAAAACGGGCTTCTCCCCAAAATGAAGCGCCAGATCCAGCATCAGCCGCGTCCCGTACCTTCCTTTTGTCGTTAACTTCATCAGGATTGCCCCCCTTCTTTCATTTCCTACTAATTCCATTAAATTGGTGTAATTATAGCACCAAAAAAATCTTTGTCAAGAAAAAACGTACCCGCCTATTCGAGTTTTTCGGGATGGTGCCTTACGACCTTCGCCTGGACCATGTATATCACGTCTTCGGCGATGTTTGTTGCGTGGTCGCAGATGCGCTCGAGATGGCGGGCTATCAGAAGTAGCGGCACCGCGCGCGGGGCGGTGGACTTATCCTTGGCTATGTAATCGTTGATAAGTTCATCCTGTACGAAATTCCTAAGTTTGTCGGCTTCCGGGTCCGTAAGGACGACCTTCTTCGCCAATTCTATGTCCCTGTTGACGAAAGCGTCTATCCCCTGCTTTACCATGTTCTGCGCTATGGCGCAGAGCTTAGGTATGTCGACCAAAGGCTTGAGCAGGGGTTTATCTACTATCTCGAGGACTCGCTGCGCGATATCGACCGCGAGGTCAGCTATCCTCTCTAGTTCATTATTAAGCTTCATCGCCGTGGTAATGAACCTGAGGTCTATGGCGATCGGCTGGTGCAGCGCGAGCATCTCAAGGCAGCGCTCTTCTATCTCGAGCTCCATCATGTCTATCTGCTTGTCGGAATCGATGACCTTCAGGGCCAGGCCCTTATCCTGCTCTTTCAGGGACTTGACCGAGCTCATTATTGCCTCCTCGGCCAGGGCCCCCATCTTGAGTATCCGGACATTGAGGTCTTTTAATTCTTCGTCAAAATGCCTTTCCATTATTTATCTCCTGTTTTGCGTTTATCCGCTTCCGCGGCTTCGAATATAAGTTTCAGCACTTTCTCCTTGATGGTGTCCCTTACCGTCCTGAAAAATTCTATGCCTTTTCCTTTAGGGTCCGGGATGTCCCATTCAATATGTTTCTTCGCCGGGACGAAAGGGCATTTATCTTTGCAGCCCAGCGAAATGACATAATCGAAATTTTTGACCGGCAGGTCGCCGAAACCTTTGGATTTCTGCGAAAAAATATCCACCTTTTCTTCCCACATCACTTTCGTAGCGTACGGGTTTATTTTTCCCGATGGCCTTGAACCGGCGCTGTAAGCTTCCAGCACGTGCCCGCCGAAGCTCCGCGCGAATCCTTCGGCTATCTGGCTGCGGCAGGAATTTTCTATGCAAACGAACAGTATCCTTTTCTTCATGGTTCGACTAGCTCCTCTCGCTCACCATGACCCTGAGCAAACGTAGTGCGTCGAAGTGTCATTTAACCGAACCTCCCGGTGATATAATCCTCAGTCCTTTTGTCTTTCGGGGCCGTGAAGATTTCCTGGGTCTTCCCGAATTCTATCATTTCGCCCAGGAGGAAGAATGCGGTGTGATCCGAGACGCGCGCCGCTTGCTGCATATTATGGGTCACGATGACTATAGTATAATATTTTTTTAATTCGAGTATCAGTTCTTCTATCTTGCTGGTAGATATGGGATCGAGGCTCGCGCACGGCTCGTCAAACAACAGGACTTCGGGCTTGACCGCAAGGCAGCGCGCGATGCAAAGCCTCTGCTGCTGCCCTCCGGAAAGGCTCACCCCCGAGGCATTTATCTTATCCTTTACCTCGTCCCACAAGGCGGCCCTTCTGAGGGATCCTTCTACTATCTCGTCGAGGTAATCCTTCTTTTTGACGCCGTTTAATTTCAGGCCCGCCGCCACGTTGTCGTATATGGAAAGTACGGGGAAGGGATTGGGTTTCTGGAACACCATCCCGATCTTCCGCCTTATCTCGATGGGGTCGACATCGGGCGAATAGATATCTTCGCCGTCTAAGAGGACCTCCCCGGATACTTTTGTGTTCGGCACGACCTCGTGCAGCCTGTTTATGCAGCGAATGAACGTAGACTTTCCGCAGCCCGAGGGACCGATGATGGCGGTGACTATTTTCGCCTTGATGGCGATGTTAATATCTTTCAGCGCCCGGGTATTCCCGAAATATGCGTTTAAATTTGAAACCCTGACTCTTTCTTCCATGTGTCGTCCTTATCTTGATGACGGTGATTTATAATGCAATCCGATCACGAACCTGCTTATGAAACTTATCAAGAAGATGATGACTATCAAAACGAACGCGCCTGCCCAGGCCTGCCTGCGCCAATCATCGAAGGGAGAGATCGCGTAAACGAATATCTGCAAAGGAAGGGCGGCTATCGGCTGCGTAAGGCTTTGGTGCCAGAACCTGTTACCAAAGGCGGTAAAAAGGAGCGGCGCCGTCTCTCCCGCGATCCGCGCTATGGCCAACAGGATCCCCGTAAGGATCCCGGGCAGCGCGGTCCTCAGCACTATGCTGACGGTCGTCCTGAATTGGCTGATCCCGAGAGCCAACGCAGCTTCACGCAGTGTCCTCGGGACCATCCGCAACATCTCTTCGGTCGTGCGCATTATCGTCGGTATCATGATCATCCCTAAAGCGAAAGCGCCGCTTATCGCCGAAAAACTTTTCATCGGAAGAACGAACAAGGTATAAGCGAATATCCCGATCACGATCGAGGGCACGCCGTTCAAAACATCCGCGGTAAACCTGACCGTTGTCCCTAATTTATTGTTGCCGAATTCGGAAAGGAATATCCCGCCGATTATGCCCAAAGGTATCGCCCACAAGCAGGAGAGCCCGATAAGGATGAGTGTCCCGACTATGGCGTTACTCATGCCTCCGCCCGGCTCGCCTACGGGCCTGGGCAGGTTGGTGAAAAAATCGGGATTTATGCTCGCGATCCCTTTTGCGAAAACGTAGCCGAAAATGCTGATCAAAGGCACCAAAGTCAAAAAGGCGCAGAGAAAAGCCGCCGCGCACATCAATTTACTGGCGATCTTCCTTCTCTTGTAGGTATTCATTCCCTTATCTCGCCCTTTACTTTACCTGAAACCTTCCAGACAAGCGCCCTTGCTATGATATTAACGACAAGTGTGACAAAAAATAATATAAGGCCTATTTCGACAAGCGCTGAAAGATATAAATTACCGGTGGCTTCGGTGAATTCATTAGCTATGACCGATGCCATCGTATAAGAGGGGGCGAACAGGGATGCGGAGATCTCCGGCCTGTTGCCTATGACCATGGTGACCGCCATCGTCTCCCCCAACGCCCGTCCTAATCCTAATATGACCGCGCCCATCACCCCCGGCCTGGCATAACCCAATACCGCCAACCTGATGGCTTCCCAACGCGTTGCACCCAACGCCAACGCGGCCTCCCGCTGGCTGAAAGGCACGGCTAAAAAGACCTCTCTCGAGATGGAAGAGATCGTGGGTATGATCATTATGCTTAAGATGATCCCCGCGGTCAGCATCCCCACCCCGTAAAATTCACCCTGGAATATCGGCAAAAACCCGAAATATTTTGATAAGAACGGCTGTATGCTCCCCCTTAAAAACGGGGCTAACGCGAATATTCCCCACAAACCGTATACTACGCTCGGTATGGCGGCTAATAACTCTATCAGGAAACTCAAGGGTTGCTTTATATACGAAGGCGCAAGTTCCGCCAAATAAACAGCTATCCCCAACGAGACCGGCACGGCTATCAATAGGGCCAATGCCGAAGAGACGACCGTCCCGAAAATAAACGGCAAGGCCCCGAAGACCTCTTTGACCGGATCCCATGTGCCGGTGAACAGAAAATGCCATCCGAACTTCCGGATCGCCGGCATGGAGCGGCAAGCCATGCTGAAGACCAGAAGAACGACCAAGGCGACCACTGATAAAGCCATGACCGTGGTCGCCCTTTTAAATGCCTGGTCGACGAATTTTATCTTCATCACAAAATACGCGCTTCTTTCCTTAATAGTTGATCTGTTTCAGCTTTTCCTGGACCTGCTTGACGATGCTTTCCGGCAAAGGCGCGTACAACAGATCGGTAGAATACTTCTGCCCGTCGGTTTCGGCCCAGCGCAGGAATTCGACTATCTTTTTCCCTTTTACCTTGTCGGGCTGGTTCTTATAGACCAGGATCCAGGTCAACCCCGAGATGGGATACGCATCCGCACCGTCGGGATTAACCAGGGAAACCCTGAAATCAGAAGGCATGGAATTTGCCTTTCCGTTTACCGCCGCGGTGGTGGACTCTATGCTCGGCGTTATGAAATTCCCGGATTTGTTCTTGATGTCAGATGCCGGAAGATTGTTTTTGACGGCGTAGGCGAGCTCGACATAACCGATAGCTCCCTCTGACTGCTTGACAAGGCCGGCGACCCCTTCATTGCCTTTTCCGCCCAAACCGACCGGCCAGTTGACTGAAGTCCCCTTTCCGACCCTCGTTTTCCAATCATCCGATACCGAAGAAAGATAATCCGTAAAGATATTAGTCGTCCCGCTCCCGTCCGAACGATGGGCAACTATGATATTCCCGCCGGGCAGGTTTACGCCGGGGTTATCTTTGGCTATCCTCGGATCATTCCATTTCTTGATCCTCCCCAGGAAGATGTCGGCCACAACATCCGGGCTGAACCTTAACACCTTGCTCATCTTAGGGAGATTATAAGTAACGACTACGGCTCCCGCGGTCATCGGTATGTGTAATAGCTCGCCCGGCGCCTGTTTCAATTGCTCGTCCGTCATCGGCCCGTCCGAGGCGCCGAAATCTACGGTCTGGGCGAGGATCTGCCTTATCCCTCCCCCTGAGCCGATGGACTGGTAATTGAAATTCACGCCCTCATCAACCTTGGCGTATTCATAGAACCATTTCGAATATAACGGATAAGGGAAAGTCGCCCCCGCGCCGTTTATCAGAAGTAACTTTTCTGCCGAAGCGGTACCGGCCATAAAGCTTACCGCCGACACCGCTATTATCAACCATAACAACTTTTTCATTCTTTCTCCTTTAGAATTTTATGTTCCAATCAGCCATGATCGTCTGGCCGGGCAATTTTGAACCATCATCAGTAGCGCTGACCACCTTTGTCGTGTTCCATGTGTAGAAATACTTGAGCTGGACCCAGGAGTTCTTGCTCAGCCCGAAGTTGAACGCTACCTCATTGCCTGCCGAGGGCAGTTTACCGCCGTAGAAATCGTCGTCAGTATAAATATCCATGAACGCGTCCTTCTCGGTGAACCTGTAGTCGTAGAGCAACTGCCACTGGTATTTATCCGCGATTGTTTCGTTCCCGATCTTGCAGCCGGCGAGCCAGCCTTGATGGTCAACACTGGCGCTCAAATTGTCGGCATATTCGCCGAATACGCTGAAATACGGGAAACCCGGGTTGAATCCGAAATAGGGCCCGGTGAATCCAACCTCCAATTTCGGGAGCACCACATTGTAATTGTTCAGGTAGGCGACATCTCCGGTCTTGGCGTTCTGGTCCGGGAGCACGCCAAGCGAGTTCGTTAAGGGAGAACCGGTTACAGCCGTCATTCCCTTTACCTCAGATAACCAGAAATCTACGGTAGATTTCACTTTAACGTTATCGGATATCTTCCAATTGACACCCGGCTGTATGATATTTTCCAACGGGTCTTTCGACTTCGGGAAGCTGTCACCCAGATACAGGAAACCATAATTCAAAAAGACATTTGCCTCCGGGTTAATATCATAACTCCACTGCAGCGCCGCGCCGTCGAGTTTTATGTCGGGATCAACGTAGGCATTTACCGGCTCCCAGAACGGGTTCTTGAACCTACCGGCCGTGAAAGTAGTTTTCACCGGCGCAGTCCAGCTCGGTATATACTGGCCATAAGCGTAGTCCAGTACTATGCCCTTGGGAGAGTTGCCGCCCAAAGTGATGTTATTCGATTTCCCGTTGGTGGTCACTCCGGTGGCTATGCCCACACCCACCTTGAAATCTTCTATGAGCGCCGTGTCGATGCCGAGGCGGGCTCTTATCCTGTCCCTGTTCTCTTCGTAGGTTTTTGTAGTCGCGCTCTTCATTTTATCCCACTGATACCTGTTCCTGAAGTCGCCGCTTAATTTTATATTCTTTACCCAATCAGGCAAAGTGTCCTTTGCCACCTTCTTATAATCTTCCTCTTTCTGCTTGTCCTGCTTGGCTACTTCATCGTGAGTCTCGGTCCTGATCTCCTGCGCCTCAGAAGCGGTCAGGACACCTTTATCCACCAGCTTTCCAAGCAAAACATCCACCTCGCCTGCGTAGGAACGCGCAGACAACGCGACCATCCCAATCACGCTTAACACCAGCATAAGCTTTTTCATGCCGCTTCTCCTCCTTGGTTTAAGTTAACTGCCTCATCTCCCAAAATCCTTTTTATCCTCATGACAAGTTCCCTGGGGCTGAAGGGCTTAGCCACGAAATCATCCGCGCCTAATTCGAGACCCTTTAACCTGTCGTCCAGCTGGCTTAAAGCCGACAACATTATTACCGCCGTATCTTTTGTCTGGGGATCTTCCTTTATTATCCGGCATACCGCGAATCCGTCCATTTTCGGCAGCAGGAGGTCAAGGACTATAAGATCGGGTTTTTCTTTCCTGCAGATATTTACGGCTTCCTCGCCGTCGAAAGCGATCAAGACGTCGTAACCCGATCTGCTTATATGCAGGCTTACGAGTCCCGCGAGCTCTTTCTCGTCGTCAACTATGAGGATCTTCTTTTTTGTTTGCATAGCGGTTTTTTTACCTTCGAGGAGAGTATATAATTGGAAGGTTACAAACAAAGGGAGGAAATGTGAACTTTCTGTGAATTGAAAACCGGATGTTTTTGCGGGTTTTTAAGCTTTGGGTACGGTAAAACTGAAGGTCGAGCCGCGGCCAAGTTCGGAATTGACCCACACTTGTCCGCCGTGGCCCTGGACTATATGTTTGACTATAGACAGGCCCAGGCCGGTCCCGCCGAGCTGCCGTGAACGGGCCTTATCGACGCGATAGAACCTCTCAAATATCCTGGGAAGGTCGCCTTGCGGGATCCCGGCCCCGGTATCGGTAATATCGACCTGAAGATACTTATCCTGCGGAATGACCGAGACCTTCACCGACCCCCCTTCGGGGGTATATTTTACCGCGTTATCGAGCAGGTTCAAAAACACCTGCGAAAGCCTGTTCTCGTCCGCAAGCGCCTTAGGCAGGCCCTCCGGAATGTCGAATTCTACATTGATCGATTTATCGCGGGCTGATTTCTCGAGCACGCCGGCAGAACGTCTTATGACACGGGCTATCTCCACAGGCATAAAGACCATCGCCATCTTGCCCGATTCTATTTTCGAAAGGTCCAGCAGGTCGTTGATGAGGTTCGCGAGCCGGTCGCTCTCGCGATAAATTATATCGAGAAATTCTTTGCGCTCTTTCGGCTTTATCTCATCTCCCATAAGCGTCTCTGAATATCCTTTGATGCTCGAAAGCGGCGTCCTGAGCTCGTGCGATACGTTAGCGACGAAATCCTGCCGCACCCTTTCAAGCCTTCTCAGTTCGGATATATCATGAAAGACGAATATTGCTCCGTCGATCTGCTTTTCTTTCATTATCGCAACGCCGCTGACTTTAATGAATTTTTCCTCAGGGCTGTTTACGGATATCTCCTCAACGGCTATCCTCTGGCCGCCTTTAAGCACTTTATCCGCGATATTCTGCACGGCGGAGTTGCGGACCACTTCAAGCGGGGTCTTTCCCTCAGGCGCCTTATCAATAAAGAACAGCTTCCTTAGCGAAGGGTTCGCGAGGACTATCTTCCCTTTCGCGTCCGTAACTATGACACCTTCTATCATCCCTGAAAGCACCGTCTCCAGCTTCGCCTCGCCCGACTCGATCTTATCTATCTTGGTCTTTATCTCGTCCGACATGTAATTTAATGTCTTCTCGAGATCGCCTATTTCATCATTGGAGCGGACAAGTATTTTTTTTGAAAAATCCCCGGACGCTATGGCTCTCGCGGCAGATGAGATCTTCGCGAGAGGCCTTGTCACGGCCAGGGATACCAGGAAACTCAGGACCAGCGAGATCAGGAATACCAGGATGGCTCCCGCGGCCAGTATCCTCTGCATCTCCCCTTCGAATTTCGCGACGGATGAAACAGGTATTACAAGCCTCAATATGGCCACGGGTTTATCCTTGCCGACAACCGTAGCGCTGTATAACATGTACATTTTCAGGGTCTGGCTGTAACGCTGGCTAAGCCCGAAACCTTCCTTTAGCGCCTGCTGGACCTCGGGACGGGTTAAATGATTCTCCAGTTTCTGCAGGTTTTCTCTTTTTACTTCAGAATCGCCGAGCACGGTCCCGTCCGGCGCGATTATAGTCACCCTGAGCCCGAGCTCCGCGCCTATCCTGTCGGCAAGGTCAGCGGCTTCTGAGGCAGCGGGCTTCCTGCTGAATTCGTTCTCCAGAAAGTCTTTGCTTAACAGGAGTTCTTTTTTCAGGTGGTCCTCGATATCGTTATTGAGAAAAGATTTCAGGTGGGAATTAAG
>CAISWF010000087.1 GCA_903889135.1 Candidatus Omnitrophota bacterium
CCACATTTTTCCCTTCCATACTGCCGCCAAGTATCTCTTCCACGAGGTCTCTCTCCTTATCGCTCAACCCCAGGGATTTTTCCTTCAGCTCGCTTTTTGTCTTAGAGACCTCTGCATCTACGTCCTTAAGCCTCATCCGGTAAAATTCGACCTGTTTCCTTAAAAAGTCCATCCCTGTCTCCAGCTCTTTCGCGCTCGTTTGCTTGTTCGCCTTCTCTATGGTATCGATCGTTGCGCGGACGACTTTATAACACAATTCGGGATTACGGTCTATATAGGATATCATCAGGAGGCGGGGAGCAGGCGGCGAGGAAGGCAAAAAGGCGCTGAATGCCCAGATGAGGGAGCACGAAAAGGATGTAAGGACGAAGCAGTGCGTGATATTCAGGCAAATGGTGGCCGCGATTCATGAGAAGTTCGAGGTCGATATTATTGACCCGTCCAGCAGACAGAAAGTCGGTGTCAGCGAGGATGACGAGGTTGTTTACGAACAGGTTACCAACTGGGACCTCAAATGGGTCAAGCCGGCCGCGATGCGTGAGAAGGTGGAAAAACTTGTGGACAAGTTCCTTGAGAAAATCAAGGCTCTTGAGGAGGAAGGCAAAAGGCGTATTGAACGGCTGAAGCACGGCGACGAGCTGCCCAGCGGCGTGATAGAAATGGTCAAGGTGTATGTTGCGACCAAGCGGACTATGTCGATTGGAGACAAGATTGCGGGTCGCCACGGCAACAAGGGCGTTATTGCGAAGATACTGCCCGAAGAGGATATGCCGTTCCTTGAGGATGGCACGTCGCTTGACATACTGCTCAATCCGCTGGGGGTGCCGAGCAGAATGAACGTAGGGCAGATTCTTGAGACGCATCTTGGCTGGGTGGCTAAGGTATTGGGATTCACGGCGGTTACTCCTGTTTTCGACGGTGCCAAGGAACAGGACATTGAGCAACTTACCGCAGAGGCCAATGGATTAATGAGCCGGCGAAAGGTTGAGCTTGAGAAGGCGAATCAGGCGCCCTCTGATGAAGAGCTTTTTGTTCAGGTTCCCAAGTCGCTGAAGACGCAGTTGTATGACGGGCGGACGGGCGAGCCGTTCGACCAGCAGGCGACGATTGGATACATTTATATAATGAAGCTGCATCACCTGGTGGACGACAAGATTCACGCGCGTTCGACGGGTCCATACAGTTTAATAACTCAGCAGCCGTTAGGCGGCAAGGCACGGACGGGCGGACAGAGGTTCGGCGAAATGGAAGTATGGGCTCTGGAGGGTTATGGTGCGGCTTATACGCTGCAGGAGATGTTGACCGTCAAGAGCGACGACGTTGAGGGCCGGACCAAGATATACGAGTCGATGGTTAAGGGACGGAACACCCTCGAAGCGGGGACGCCGCTTTCATTTGACGTGCTGTGCAATGAAATAAGAGGGCTGGGTTTGAACATCCAGCTTGAGAAGAAGCGGCTGGGAAGTACTGTTTTGTAAATCCGACAGGTGGTCGTGATAAAAGTTGTTGGTTATATGGGCAATAGGGTCGTTTCCGCCACGGGCGGATAAAAAGGAGCCAGAGATAAATGATAAGCAATATCTATGATCGGATAAACGATTACGGTTCGGTCAAGATTTCGCTTGCCGGCCCCAATGATATTCGCAGCTGGTCGTTCGGCGAGGTTCGCAAGCCCGAGACAATCAACTACCGGACGTACAGGCCGGAGAAGGACGGGCTTTTCTGCGAACGGATATTCGGGCCTGAGCGGGACTGGGAATGCGCGTGCGGCAAGTACAAGGGAACGAAGTATAAGGGAATAATCTGCGACCGCTGCGGCGTGAAAGTTACG
>CAISWF010000088.1 GCA_903889135.1 Candidatus Omnitrophota bacterium
GGTGGCATTATGTTTGGAGAGGAATGATAGAGCATAGGATACTCGATTTTCTCGATAAGAATTTAAGCTCGATGGAAATGGTGAAAGGCCTTTATTCACGGGATTCTCTTTTTCTCGAGAACCCCAGGGATCCCGGCCACGGCGACATCGCGACGAATATCGCTTTCAGGCTGGCCAAGCCGCTGAAAACAAATCCGGCGGAGCTGGCCAAGGAGATCGCCAAGGCGCTCACCGGCGTACTCGCGTCCTCATCGCTCAAAGGCGAGGTCGATGCCGTAGAGCCGCTCAACGGTTTCATAAATATCAGGCTTTCGGCCGGCGCGTTGCGCCAGATACTTAAGGATATAAGATCAGGGAAAGAAAAGTTCGGCCATAACGATTCCGGGAAGGGAAAGAAGATACAGGTAGAGTTCGTAAGCGCGAACCCGACAGGCACGTTGAGCGTCGCGCACGCGCGCCAGGCCGCGTTCGGCGACTCGCTCGCGAATATAATGAAGGCCAACGGCTGCGAAACGACCCGCGAATATTACATAAACGACGAAGGCGTCCAGATAACGATACTCGGACAGTCGATATATGCCAGGTACAGGCAGGAGATAGGCGACCAGTACGAATTCCCGGAGAACGGTTATAAGGGCGTATATATAAAGGAAATGGCCGAAGAGTTCCGCAAGGAACACGGCGACAAATATAAAGCCGGGACGCCGGAAGACCTCAAGGTATTTTCCGAATGGGGCTGCGATTACCTCTTGAAAGAGATAAAGCAGGAGCTGCTGGATTTCGGCGTGAAATTCGATGTCTGGTTCAGCCAGAAGGCGCTCGGCGCGTCCGGCAAGATAGAGCAGATGCTCGATCTCCTCAAGAATAAGGGATTGTTATACGAAGCGGAAGGCGCGCTCTGGTTCAAGTCCACGCAGTTCGGTGACGATAAGGACAGGGTTGTGAGAAAGAGCGACGGCGCTTACACATACGTGACACCGGACATCGCCTATCACAAAGATAAATTCGAGCGCGGGTTCTCGCGGGTCATCGACATACTAGGGCCCGACCATCACGGGTATATAAACAGGATAAAAGCCGCGGTCCAGGCGCTCGGCTATCCTGCCGACGCGGTATCTATAATAATAATACAGCTGGCGACATTATATAAGGACGGCCAGCCGGTGAAGATGTCGACACGGGCCGGCGAGTATATAACTTTGCGCGAAGTGCTCGATGAAGTGGGCAAGGACGCCGCGCGGTTCTTCTTTTTGATGAGGAAAGCCAACGCGCACCTGGATTTCGACCTGGAATTGGCGAAGAAACAGACGCCTGAGAACCCGGTCTATTACGTCCAGTACGCGCATGCTAGGATATGCAGCATACTCGCCTTGTCGAAATTATCCGAGGCCGATATCGCGGCCGCGAATCTCGAGCTGCTTAGCGCGCCGGAAGAATTGAGCTTATTCAAGGAGTTGAGGCAGTTCCCGCCGACGGTGAAACTTGCCGCGCAGGAGCTCGACCCTTACAGGATAATAACATATCTGCAGGAATTGGCGGCGTGCTTCCATAAATTCTACGAGGCGAACAAGGTGATCTCGGACGACGCGGAGCTCAGCCGCGCGAGGCTCTACCTGATCTCATGCGTCAAGCAGGCTCTCGCCAACGGCCTGACCCTGCTCGGAGTCTCCTGTCCCGCAAAGATGTAATTTAATATCTGCCGCGGCTTATCTCTTCATCCTGACACCTATATGCTGGCCCTTTGACCTTGTGTTCTTGCAGGGACGTTCGTCCCTCCCGGCGGAGGGACTCACTCTGCACTGCTCCTCGCTCTCGCAGGTAAAAGATTTCCTGGCGAACCGGCCCGCTCGGACCAGTAAAGCCCTGCAATAACACGAAGGTCTACGGGCCATACATTAAGCTTAAAGCACAAGCCGCGGCCGCAAATTCATTGCTCTTAAAACGAGGGTCTTTTGCCCTTCATCGCGTTGGAAAGACTCGAGCGGGCACGGATCCCGAGCGAAGCGAGGGAGAGCGAGAGGATTTCAAGCGGCGCGGGCCTCGCAGGGGCCCGCAAGCGCGCGATGATGGGGAAAGCACCCGAGTTTTATACCGCTGTGAATTTGCGAGCACTCCCGCAAGGGGTAAATATATGTTCGAATCACTTAAACTGTATAAGAACGAGGAATTGAGCCTCGATAAGGTCCACGGTCGGCTGGTCGAGCTGGGTTATGAGCGCCGGCCGAAAGTCGCGGAAGAGGGGGACTTTGCCCAGCGCGGCGGTATCCTCGATATCTTCCCGATGACCTTCGACGAGCCGGTGCGTCTCGAGTTCGACGCGGA
>CAISWF010000089.1 GCA_903889135.1 Candidatus Omnitrophota bacterium
CTCTGTAACGCAGATAACCTTCGACTTCAAAATCAGCCATAAATTTAGAATCTTGCTCACTATTCTTCTTGTGCCTGCCGAACTTTTCAGCCATTGAAGCATCGCTCATATACGTTATATGCCCGATCATTCTGGCGACGGCAAGACCCCTGGCAGGCGGGGGTCCGCCATAATAATTTCCGTTTTTCCATTGCGGCTCTGTCATGATCGCCTGCCGCCCCACTTCGTTAAACGCTATCTGTTGCGGCGAGTGTCTGGCTGTTGTAGCTATGGGGATAGCACTCCAAATTTTGTCGGGATAATTAACAAGCCACGATAAAGCCTGCATTCCTCCCATCGAACCGCCGGCAACAGATAACAACTTTTCGATACCTAAATAATCTATTAGGCGTTTCTGGGCACTGACCATATCGCCAATAATAATAATAGGAAAATCAATAGCATAAGGTTTTCCTGTTTTAGGATTAACGCTTGATGGACCGGTAGAGCCTTTGCATCCTCCGAGAACGTTAGAAGATATAACAAAATACTTATTAGTATCAAAGGCCTCCCCGGGACCAATCATGGAATCCCACCACCCAGGATCATTTTGCCCTTCATGGACACCCGCTGCATGAGCATCCCCTGAGAGGGCGTGGAGAATAAGAATAGCATTGGATCGGTCTTCATTTAATTCGCCGTATGTTTCATAGGCGATGGTAACCGGACCGAATTTTTCGCCATTTTCAAGCGTAAGAGCGTCGAAAGTAAAGTATTTCGTTTCGACAACTCCAACGCCATGATCCTGGATAGCTTGTTTTTCCTTAGCCATACCTTCACCTCATACTTTCACCTCTTGAAAAAGCCATGTGGTTAAATACCTTTCTCCCGTATCGGGAAGAATTACCACAATAAGCTTTCCCTTGTTTTCTTTACGCTTGGCTACTTCAAGCGCCGCCCATAAAGCCGCACCGCTTGAAATGCCGGCAAGTATGCCTTCGAGTTTTGCCAAGCGCCTGGCTGTTTCACCTGCGTCTTCGTTTTTAACACGGATGATCTCATCGATAATATCCCTATTTAAAACTTTAGGGACAAACCCCGCTCCTATTCCCTGTATCTTGTGGGGTCCCGGGGTTCCGCCCGACAATACCGGTGAGGCATCCGGTTCAACAGCAATGGCCTTGAAGCTTTTTTTCTTTTTTTTAATAACTTCAGCAATGCCGGTAATCGTGCCGCCAGTGCCTACACCTGAAACCAGGATATCTATTTTTCCGCCTGTGTCGTTCCATATTTCCTCCGCAGTTGTTTTGCGATGAATCTCCGGGTTAGCCGGATTATTGAACTGCTGGGGGACGAAGCTGTTTGGGGTAGCTTTTGCCAATTCCTCGGCCTTTTCAACAGCACCCTTCATCCCTTTAGCGCCTTCGGTCAGCACAAGCTCCGCGCCAAGAATCTTAAGCAGCTGCCTTCGCTCTAAGCTCATAGTGTCAGGCATCGTTAAGATTAGTTTATAACCTTTCGCTGCGGCTACAAACGCAAGAGATATCCCGGTATTCCCGCTTGTGGGCTCAATGATTACAGTGTCTTCTTTGATGAGCCCTTTCTTTTCACCATCCTCTATCAGCGCTACGCCTATTCGGTCCTTAACGCTTGATAGAGGATTTCTCGACTCCTGCTTAACTACAACTGTCGCTTTTAATCCCTCGGTAATACGATTTAATCTCACTAAAGGAGTATTGCCGACAGTTTTTGTAATGTCACTGAATATTTTTCCCATAACTCCTCCAATTCATATCGAACAAGTTGCCCCAAGCAGGGCCACTGCATAAAATAGACCATGCTAAGAGCCAACATTTTTATACCTTTCCCAGGGCCTGTTCGATATCGGCTATAATGTCTTCCACGTTTTCGATACCGATAGATAACCTAACGAAGTCCGGAGTCACACCCGTAGCCAACTGTTCTTCCGGAGACAATTGCTGGTGTGTCGTTGTCGCAGGATGTATCGCAAGTGACTTCGCGTCGCCCACGTTGGCAAGGTGCGAAATAAGCTCAAGAGAGTTGATGAACTTGCTTCCGGCTTCAAGCCCGCCCTTTATCCCAAAACCAAGGATGGCGCCCGCGCCTTTAGGAAGATACTTTTTCACCTTCTCTTTTTCAGGGCTGTCATCCAAGCCTGGATAATTTACCCAGCTTACCTTGGGATGTTTTTTTAGGTACTTTGCCACCGCCAGGGCGTTCTCCGAATGTCTTGGCAGCCTTAAATGCAACGTCTCAAGCCCCTGAAGGAACAGGAAGGAATTAAACGGAGATAGCGCAGGTCCCAGGTCACGCAATAATGTTACTCGTGCCTTGATAATATACGCTATGTTCCCGAGCGGCTTAAGGGCCTCGACAAAGTTAATCCCATGATAACTCGGCTCTGGATCAGCTATTAAAGGAAACTTACCGTTCGTCCAGTCGAATTTACCTGAATCGACTATTACACCTCCAAGGCTTGTCCCATGACCTCCGATGAATTTAGTAGCCGAATAGACGATGATATCCACGCCGTGGTCGAACGGGCGCAATAGATACGGAGATACCGTGTTATCCAATACAAACGGTATACCGTTCTTATGCGCTATCTTCGATATGCCTTCTAGGTCAGCAACGTCATTTTTCGGGTTACCGATAGATTCGGCATAGATCGCCTTCGTCTTCGGCGTTATCGCTTTCTGGAACGCATCTATATCACCCGACGGCACAAAATTTACCTTGA
>CAISWF010000090.1 GCA_903889135.1 Candidatus Omnitrophota bacterium
CGTATATCTCAGGACTCCGGCGCGCACGGATTCGGTCTGGAATATGAAGGATTCTTTTGGAAGCTGTGAGAAACCTGCCGGTACCGGACTATCGTCAAACCTTAGGAGCGAGGAGACTGCGAGATTTTTTTCAACCGCGGCCGAGCCCTGCCCGGTGGTAGCGCAGCCGCCGGCAGCGAAAACCAGCAGGAGTATGGGGAAAAAATAAGATATAACTGTAAAACAGGATCTCTTCATGTTGCCCCATAGTAAGAGAGGGACAGAATTTCTTCCATCCCTCTATTTATTATTATGTCCTATAGGAACTGTATTAACTGATGTTATTTCGTCGGCTGTCCGATGAATTCTGGGTTCAACCAGGTTTTTTCATACGGAGGAATCGGGAAGGTTACGGTGTCAAAAAGACCAGAAGCCGTCCTGACTATACCCTTGACCGTTCCTTTAATGCCACCGACGATGACGCCAAACACCGGGTTGCTCTCCTTTATCGACTTATCCATCGCGATAGGGATCTCAACCCAACCTGTCGCAAAGTTAGCTAAACCTCTGCGCAGTTTGCTTCCGGCGTTAGCGGCATAGCTCGGTACTGCCATTCCGATCAGCAATGATATAACGAAGAGTACCAACACCATTTTCCATACGTTGTTCTTGAACATGACTTTTTGTGTCACCTCCTCTCGGTTAACATCATTGACGAAAATATAACATAGTAGCAATATTTTGTCAATAAGAAAATTATAAACTGGCTAAAAGTGACAAAGAATTGACAAAAGTCGCCTTTATCTGTCCGGCCGAGAGCCCGCACCCCATCAGGATCCTTGCCGCTTTATCCTTTGTTATGAGGTCTCCCGGATTGTGCGAATCGGTATTTATGACGAGTTTGGCTTTCGCCTGCGCAGCAACGCGGGCGACGTGCCCGTTCGTGAGCGAATGGCCATTTTTGGCCGTTATCTCCAGGTATATCCCGCGTTTCGCGGCGGTCCTTGCGTCCTTAAGCGTTATGAGGCCGGGGTGGGCAAGTATATCTATATCGCATTCTAACGCCTCAGCGTTAGTTCCCGGTATTACTGGCTCGACTATCGTCTCGCCGTGGACCAGGATTAATTTTATCCCGTTGGCGCGCGCGTATGTCACAAGGTCTCGCAGGTCTTTGGGAGGGACATGCGTGAGCTCTATCCCAGGCACTACCTTTATCTTCGATGAGGTGAGGACCTTCGCCGCCTTTACTATCCTCGGGATGAGGAAATCGATATTGGAGACGTCGGCATGGTCGGCTAGGCCTATGCCTTTGTAGCCGATAGCGTATGCCCTCCTCACCAATTCAGACGGCAGGAGCGCCCCGTCGCTTAACAAAGTATGCGTATGGAAGTCTATCATAAAAGGGACCTTTCGTTATCGTCCTTAATATATCTGGTGGGCCTGAGAGGACTCGAACCTCCCGCACGCGGTTTAGGAAACCGCTGCTCTATCCAGATGAGCTACAGGCCCGGTAATTACCCTAAAGGATAGCCCTTCCCGATACTATTAAGGAAAGGGCTAAAATTCTATTAAAGAAAAGACCTGCCGGCCCTTAAGCCGTTCGCGGCCTTTAAGGAATGTCAATTCGATCAGGAAGGCGGTCTCGACTATCTTGCCCCCCATTTTTTCGATCAGGCCGGATACAGCGCTCATTGTGCCGCCTGTCGCCAGCAAGTCGTCGACCAGCAATACCTTGTCGCCGGGGTTTATCGCGTCTTTGTGTATCTCGAGGGAATCGGTGCCGTATTCCAACTGATAGTCGACCTTGTTCGTCTCGTACGGCAACTTGCCTTTTTTGCGGACAGGGACAAGGCCGGCTCCGAGTTTATAGGCCATAGCGCTGCCGAAGATAAAACCTCTCGCCTCTATAGAGACGACCTTGTCTATCTTCTTTCCCTTATATCTTTCAACGAGGCAATCAATCGCCCCCCGGAATTTACCGCCGTCCTTAAGGAGGGTGGTGATATCCTTGAATAGTATGCCTTTTTTCGGGAAGTCGGGTATGTCGCGGATCGAGTTTTTAAGCTCTTCAACGATCTTGGACCTATCCATCACTGCATATCCTGGTTCGTCATATTCTTCCTGAGTTTCCTTAAGGCCGCCTCTTCGATCTGCCTGACCCTCTCCCTGGTTATCTTGAATTTTTCCGCCACTTCTTCGAGCGTATGGGGAACGTCGTCTTTGAGGCCGAACCTCATGTTAAGTATCTCCTGTTCCCTTTTATTCATCTTCTGAAAGAGGTCGGTGATCTTCTCCTGCCGGAGGAAGTTGGACAGCTCCTCGCTGGCCGAAGACGCCTTCGTGTCCTCTATAAGGTCCATCATCGTCCCGCTGTCGTCCTCGCCTATCGGTGATTCGAGCGAGGTCGGCTGCGTCATGACAGTCTCGAGCTCCCGGGCTTTCTTGATCGGTACCCTCATAGCTTTAGCTATCTCGGCGGTCGCAGGCTTCCTTCCGAGTTTCTGCGAGAGTCTTTCGATGGTCTTCTTCCATCTCGAAGTAAGCTCCATCATATAGACCGGGATCCTGACCGTCTTTCCCTGGTTGGCCACCGCGCGCAGGACGTACTGTTTTATCCACCACGCGGCGTAAGTCGAAAAACGGAACCCTTTCTTAGGGTTGAATTTTTTTACGGCCTTCATCAGGCCGAGGTTGCCTTCTTCGATAAGATCTAGGAGAGGGACACCGAAGTAACTGTATTTCTTAGCGATGCTGACGACAAGGCGAAGGTTCGATTGTATCATCCTCTTCTCCGCCTTGACGTCGCCTTTTTTGGCCAGGTTGGCCAATTCTATCTCTTCCTGGGCTGTCAAAAGCGGTATCTTCTCTATATCCTTAAGATACGCCTTGATCGGTTCCATAGAGTTTATTATTTCTCCTTAAGTACTGCCTGCGCCGCGGCGAGCCTTGCGATAGGCACGCGGAAAGGCGAGCAGCTAACGTAGTTCATACCGACCTTGTGGCAGAATTCCACGGAGCGCGGATCGCCGCCGTGTTCGCCGCATATGCCGACTTCCAGGTCCTTGCGGCCTTTCCTGCCCCGCTCGATGCCTATCTTGATTATCTCGCCGATGCCTTCCTGGTCGATCGTCTGGAACGGATCATCAGGGAGTATGCCCTTCTTCAGGTATTCCGGGAGGAATCCGCCGATATCATCGCGCGAGAAACCGAAGCCCATCTGCGTCATGTCGTTGGTGCCGAACGAGAAGAACTGGGCGACGGCAGCGAGTTTGTCTGCCACTATTGCGGCCCTGGGTATCTCGATCATCGTTCCGAACATGCACTTTATGGACTTGAGGTTATATTTCGCTACCACCTCATTGTAGACCTTCTTATATATTACCAGCTGGTCGTCCAATTCTTTCACATCGCAGACTACCGGTACCATTATCTCGGGATAAGGTTTCTTCCCTTCCTTAATAAGCTCGGCGGCCGATTCGAATATCGCCCGGATCTGCATCTCGCTTACTTCGGGATAGGTTATGCCTAAACGTACGCCGCGGTGTCCCATCATGGGGTTCGATTCGTGGAGTCCTTCGGCGCGCCTGGCGAGCTCGTCCATTGAGATGTTGAGGTCCTTCGCGAGCTGTTCGAGCTTTTCTTTTTCGCGCGGGACGAATTCATGGAGCGGCGGGTCGAGCAGCCTTATTACGACCGGATAACCGTCCATTGCCTCGATCGTGCCCTTAATGTCCTTCTTGACGTACGGGAAGAGCTCATCTATCGCTTTCTTCCTCTCCTCCAGCGTATTCGAGACTATCATCTTTCTTAATATGAAGAGCGGCTCGTCCGAACCCTTGCCGTAGAACATATGCTCTGTCCTGAACAGCCCGATGCCTTCGGCGCCGAACTGGCGCGCCCTTGTGGCGTCTTCGGGTGTGTCGGCATTCGTCCTTACGCCGAGCCTCTTTATAGTGTCGCAAACCTTGAGGAAGTCGTTGAGAAGCTGGTTCTCTGAGGAGGCGTCCATCATCGGCAGCTTGCCTTCATAGACGTTCCCCTTGGTCCCGTTTAAGGTCAGCCAGTCGCCTTCCTTTAAGGTCTTGCCGTCAGCTTTGACTTCTTTTTTATTGTAATCGACTTCGATCGTGCCGCAGCCTACGACGCAACATTTTCCCCAACCGCGCGCAACGAGCGCCGCGTGCGAGGTCATGCCGCCGCGCGCGGTAAGTATCGCTTCAGCGGCCCTCATACCCTCGACGTCCTCGGGATTGGTCTCCTCGCGGACGAGTATAACTTTTTTGCCCTGTCTTTTCCATTCGACAGCTTCATGCGCAGTGAACACTATCTGGCCGCACGCGCCGCCCGGACCGGCCGGAAGGCCTTTAGCCAAAGGCTTATGCGCCAATTCGACTTTCGGGTCGATGATCGGATGTAAAAGCTCATCGAGCTGCGCCGGGGTCACCCGCATCACGGCGGTATTCTTGTCTATCAATTTTTCCTTGAGCATGTCGACAGCCATGCGGACAGCCGCCGGCCCGTTGCGTTTCCCGGAACGGCACTGGAGCATGAATAACCTGTCCTTCTCTATCGTGAACTCGATATCCTGCATGTCATGGTAATGTTTCTCAAGGCGCCTGCGGAAATCCACAAGTTCCCTGTATAACTTCGGCATGACCTCCTCGAGCGTCTTAAGCGATTTATTATGGTCAGACCTTGAATATGAATTTAACGGGCCCGGCGTGCGGATACCCGCGACGACGTCCTCGCCCTGGGCGTTAATGAGGTATTCTCCGTAGAAACCGTTCTCGCCGTTCCCGGGGTTACGGGTGAAGGCAACGCCTGTAGCCGAGTCATCGCCCATGTTCCCGAATACCATCGTCTGGACGTTAACGGCAGTACCCCACTCATCCGGGATGCCCTCGATGCGGCGGTAGCTTATGGCGCGTTTTCCGTTCCATGACGCGAATACGGCGCCGACGCCGCCCCACATCTGCTCCATAGGATCGTCGGGGAACTCCTTCTTCAATATCTCCTTGATCTTCGCCTTGTATTGGCTGCATATGACTTTAAGGTCATCGGCGGTCATATCGGTATCGCTGGAATATCCCTTTTCCTTCTTTAACTTGTCCATGATCCTTTCCAGCTGTTTCCGGATGCCCATATCGTCCGCCGGCTCGATGCCCGCCGCCTTTTCCATGACGACGTCCGAATACATAGTTATCAACCGGCGATACGCATCATATACGAAACGGGTATTACCGCCGCTCTGTTTGATAAGGCCCGGTATGGTCTTCTCGGTAAGGCCGACGTTTAATACCGTCTCCATCATGCCCGGCATGGATTTGCGCGCGCCGGACCGGACCGATACCAACAGCGGGTTGACCGGATCGCCGAATTTCCTGCCCATCAACTTCTCGACCTGTATAAGCGCCTTATTGACCTGCTCTTTGAGTGCAGCAGGGTATGTCCTTTTATTCCCGTAATAATATGTGCAGACATCGGTGGTGATCGTGAACCCCGGAGGGACCGGAAGCTTCAGGTCCTTGTGGCCCGCCATCTCCGCGAGATTGGCGCCTTTGCCTCCGAGAAGATTCTTCATGCTCTCGTTCCCGTCGGCTTTTCCGCCACCGAATGAATAGACGTATTTTTTGTTTCCCTTTACCTTCGCAGCAACCTTTTTACTCCCCATCTTCGTCAGTTACTCCTTTCGCGTGTTTATGTTTTATTCAGTCTTTATTTTTGATAGATCTGCCGTCTTATCTACGTAAACGGCATGTATCGCCTTCAATAGCGATAATCTGTTCATCCGAAGCGCCTGGTCGTCAGCATTGACGACGACTTTCTCGAAGAATAAGTGGATCGGCCCGCCGAACGCCTCGCCGTACAATTTTGTGGCCCCGGCGTAATCCCCCGCCTCGATCCTCTCCCCTATCTTTCCCCTGTTCTTCTCGTATATCTCCCAGAGGTCGCGCTCAAGCTGCTCCTTGAAAAGCTCCGGCCTCACCTTGGCGGTCTCCGCCTTGAAATCTTTCGCGCCTTTAAGTATATTTGAGACCCTTTCTACTACCTTTGCGGCTTCCAAGAAGTACTTGGCTTGGGCTATCGAGGAAAGGTCTTCAAGTTTCTTGTTCAGCCGGTCAAACCTGCCGATCCCCGGCGACAAAACAGAATCTATGATATCATCTTTAAATTTTTTGTCCAGTAAAATATTCTTCAGCCTCTCCTTCTGGAAGGAGGTTATCTGGGATTTGACGGCCGTCCTGTCGCAGGGCACGGTACCGCCGTAAAGCTCGAAGGCCTTATCGAGCAGGTCGTCCAATGAAACGGGATATTTCCTCTCAGACAGGATCTTGAGCAGGCCAAGAGAAGCCCTGCGGGTCCCGTAGGGGTCCTCGCTGCCTGTCGGGATGAATCCTATGGCGTAGAAGCCGACTATAGCGTCCAATTTGTCCGCGATAGCCAATACGCTCGAGATGTTGCCGGCCGGGAGCGGGTCATTCGGCCCTTTCGGCAGGTAATGATCATAGATCGCCCTGCAGACTTCCCTGTCCTCGCCGGTCCTTAGCGCGTATTCCCGGCCTACGATGCCTTGCAGGTCGGGGAATTCCTTTACCATCTGCGTCACGAGGTCGGTTTTGCACAGGAGAGCGGCAAGCTCTATCTTCTTCTTCTCATCTTCAGTGAGGTTCAGCAGGTCGGCGATGTATCGCGCAAGTTTCTGGAGTCTCATCGTCCGGTCGTACATGGTGCCAAGCTTCGCTTGGAACACCACGCCTTTTAACGAATCGATCCTCTCCTCGAGCTTGGTCTTCAGGTCTTCCCCCAGGAAGAACATGCTGTCTTTAAGTTTTGCGTTGAGTATGGCTTCGAATGTTCTTCCTATCAGGGCCGTATCTTTATGTTTGCCGTTTAAAATAGCCACGAACGCCGGAAGGGCCTTGCCCTTGACATCCTTAAGGAGGAAGATCTTCTGGTTCTTCGCCATTGAACTTTCGAGGATCTCTACCGGGAGATCCAGGTACTCTTTGGCGAATTTACCCGTGAAGCCCACAGGCGATTCCGAAATGAACGTTACCGTCTCAAGGAGCGCCTGGTTGAATTCCTTAGAGGCCCCTTCAGATATCGCGGAACTCTCGAGGATGGCAAGTATTTTTTTCCTTCTTTCTTCCTGGTCGAGGACAACGCCGTACTTCTTTAATTTAAGGAAATAATCGCCTGTAGATTTTATCTTTACCGGTTCCATTGTAGCGCTCTCGTAACGCGGAAGGCGCGTGGAATCCGATGACGCCAAAGAGCCGAATTTGAAAGCGACAAGCTCATTTCCGTACATAGCCAGTATCGACCGGACAGGCCTCGCGAATTTCACGCCGCCGGTCTCCCATCTCATCGCTTTGGGGAACCTGAGCGAGGCTATGATCTTCGGGAGGGAATCGGAAAGGACCTTCTTGGCTGGGAGGGATTCCTTCTCCCTTTCAATGAATATATATTCGCCCTTTTGCGTATTTTCTATCTGTATATCTTTTATCTGGGCGCCCTTGGATTTAAGGAATCCGAGGCAAGCCTGCGTCGGCCTGCCGTCTTTGTCGAATGCCGCCCCTTTCGAAGGGCCGCTTATCTTCTCCCTCTGTGATTCTTGCCTCGGCGAGAGGCCTTCGATGAGGATGACCAGCCTGACCGGCGTGGCAAAAGATCTGATAGCATTTAATTTAAGGCGGTCTCCGTTAAGCGCGGCGGCGAACGCCGAATGAAGCTGATTAAGCGCGGGCGTTATGTATCCCGCCGGCAGCTCTTCGCTGCATATCTCCACAAGGAGGTCATTGGTCCCGGGTTTTTTATTTTTCATTTTCGTCCTTTGATCTCTCCAAGTAAAGGGCCGCGCATCTCTTTGCGAGGTTCCTTACCCTCGCTATGTATGTCGGGCGCTCCGTCGTGCTTACCGCTCCCCGCGCGTCGAGCATGTTAAAGGCATGCGATGTCTTGAGCGTAAATTCATAAGCGGGTGTCAATAGTTTCTCGTCCAAAAGCCGCTTCGCTTCTTTCTCGTAAGCGGCAAAGAGCTCAATATACATCTGCGGGTCGCTTACCTCGAAATTATACCTGGACATTTCTTTTTCGTCGTTTTTATGGATATCTCCGTAAGTATGCGTCTTGTCCCATTTTAGTTTATAGAGGTCATATTCTCCTTGTATGAACATCGCGATCCTCTCGAGCCCGTAAGTTATCTCGCAGGGTATGACCTCCAGCTCTATCCCGCCCACCTGCTGGAAATAGGTGAACTGCGTCACCTCGAGGCTGTCGAGCCAGACTTCCCATCCCAGACCGGATGCCCCTAACGTCGGAGATTCCCAGTCGTCCTCGACGAACCTGAAATCGTGCTTCTTCAGGTCTATGCCGAGGCTCTCAAGGCTCTCGAGGTAAAGCGCCTGGACGTTCTCGGGCGCCGGTTTTAATATGACTTGGTACTGGTAATAGTGCTGGGCCCTCAAAGGGTTATCCGAGTATCTCCCGTCCGTCGGGCGCCTCGACGGCTGGACGAACGCGACGTTCCAGGGCTCTTTATCCAAGCTCCTGAGGAATGTTAAAGGATGGAACGTCCCGGCGCCCACTTCCATGTCGTACGGCTGCGCAAGAAGGCACCCTTTATCCGCCCAGTATTTTTCGAGGGCCATTATCAGGTCCTGAAAAGTCAAGGTTTTCGTCTTCATGTCTTTAATTTTTGTATCTCCCTTATGAATTTTTTTGATCTCAGCGGCCTTTCGAGGTGCGATGTCAGGAGTTTATCCACGAGCGAACCAAGTTCCTGCTCTATCGACTTCGATATCCTGAACTTCAGCAGAGAATCCCACGCCGCATTCTTAAGCCGGTTGAATGTTTGCGCCGTACCCAAAGATACCTTGATCCCCCCGACGTTGCTGCCTTCGGCGGTAGGGCCGAAACCCAGAAGCGTCAACAGCCGGATCTCGAATACGCGGGTTATTTTCGTCGGTTCCGAACCCTTGGCAAGGAGCCCCAGCGAGTTAAGGAGGAGCCCGTATATCTCTTCGTTCTTTTCGGCCGGTTCGGTCAGCTCATCGACCAGCTCTACCAGGTACGTCGCGTACGCGATCGCGCCCAGGCTCTTGCGTATTCCGAAGAACCCCTCAGTCAGGTCGCACTGGGTTATATTCTGGAAGTCGCTTTTCGTTTTTTCATAGAACACTATTTTATTCAGGCCGAACAATTCGGCGGAACTCCCATATTTCGATCTGTCGCCGCGGATCCCTTTTAGGATCCCTTTTATCTTACCGAAATCTTTGGAATAAAAAGTCGCCAGCATGCTTGTTTCCCTGAGGTCCCGCCTGTTCAGGACGACGGCCTCAGTTGTCTGGATCGCCATCCTTCTTCTTTATTTTGACCCTTCCGGGTAACGGGACAGCTCCTCCCGAGATGACCATTTTAAAACCTTCCTCTACGCTCATATCCAGCTTTATCATCTCATCTTCGGGGACGAGAAGAAGGAAGCCGGAAGTGGGATTCGGCGCATGGGGAATAAAGACGTTCATGACTTTTTCAAGCCCCTTGTCACCCGATTGGTTGGTTCCTTCGGATGTTATAAAACCTATGGCGTATAGCCCGCGACGGGGGAATTCGATGAGCACGACCCTTGAGAATGTGCCTTTTGACATGCCCAGGAACGCCTGGCTCATCTCCTTCATGGTGCTGTATACCCTCCCTATCATAGGTATACGGTAGATAGACCTTTCCAAAAAAGAGAAGATCCCGCGCAATATCAGTATCCTTGTGCCGAAGCCGATCAGCGATATCGTGATGACAAGGAACGTGAGGGTCAACACTTTAGCGATATACTCAAGGATGACGCTGTCAAGTATAAATGGCCGCAGGTTTTGGACTATAGGCGCAAGCAGGATGTCGTCAGTTTTGTCTATTATGAACCTGACCAGCCATATGGTGATCAAGGCCGGGAATATCACCGCGAGGCCTGTTACGAAATTTTTCCTTATCCCTTTAAGCATATTATCCCCTGTATAGTACTTGGAATATCAGCAGCGTGACGAGTATGCCGATCGCCGAGCCGGCTATCGCTTCCCATCCCGTGTGGAACCCTTTCCTTACCCTCGATATGGCCAGCATCATAGCCATCAGGAACGCCAATGTCGCGACTATAAGGTTATTTGAAAGCAGGGTGATCACCGTAAAGACGGAAAAAGCCAGCGCGGAATGGCCGCTCGGCCAGCCGCCCCTGAGCGGCGTCCCTTTCCTCAAAAGTATTTTTATTATTATCACGAGGGAAAAAACGGCGACCAAAGCGATGAACGTGGTATGCCAGGGCGACCGCCTGATACGGGAGATGCTTTCAGAGAGGTCTATTATCTTTACCGTCCTGAAGAACACCAGATATCCCACTATGACCGCGTAAACGGCCGTGACGAACACGCAGCCCGCCGCGATATCCTTCGCCAGCTTGGCCATATGGTGGAATTCCTTGGTGAACATATCGACGGCCAGTTCGAGGGCCGTATTGAACATCTCCGCCACTATTACCAGCGTGACGGCGCTCAAAAGGAGGATGAATTCTATCGTGGAGAGGCCGACTATCAGGCCTAGTATTATTACCGCTGATCCTATAGCCAAATGGATGCGCATGTTCCGCTGGGTCTTGAGCGCATACTTCAAACCCTGGATCGCGTAATTGAAAGAATCGGTAAGCCCGCGTTTTTTCATAGCCTTCGGAGTATCTTTCCTTCCATCATTCTCATCTCTTTTCTTTTTGATGAAGAGGTATCATCGTATCCGGAGAGGTGGAGTATCCCGTGTATCATGTATAATTTCAATTCTTCCGCCGCCGTGGACCCGAAACGCCTTGAGTTTTTTTCCGCCATCTCCGCCGATATCGCGATATCGCCGGTCTCGAATGCCAGCACGTCGGTGCTCTTATCCCTGTCCCTGTATTTCTTGTTCAGTTTTTTTATTCTGGTGTCGTTGACAAAAAGTATACAGACACCGCTTTTCTTATACCTGACAATGGACAATATCCTCTCGGCGTACCTTACGGCTGTCTTTTTTGAGAACGGCAACTTTACGCCTTCCGTAAGCACCGCGATGCCACCCGCCTTAGGCACCGGGCTATTCCTTGTCGTTAGGGTACTGGACCCTCGTATGGTATACGCCTGTAAGGACTTTGGCGAAAGTGGCCGCTATGATATTGAGGTCCTTCAGCGTGAGATCGCACTCATCCAGTTGGCCGTCGATGAATTTATTGTTTATTATCCGGCGGACAAGTTCTTCGAGGTTCGCAGGGGTCGGATTTTGCAGGGTGCGCGACGCGGCCTCGACAGAGTCTGCCAGGTGCACTATCGCCGTTTCTTTGGTCTGGGGTTTCGGGCCGGGATAGCGGAACCCTTCTTCCTCAAGCTTATTAAGGTCCTCGACCGATTCCAGCGCCCTCTGGTAGAAATAATATATGAGGCCGGTCCCGTGGTGCTGTTCGATAAAATCCATAAGCGCGCTGTTCAGGCCGGCCTTTTTCGCTTTTTCGAGGCCGTCTTTTACGTGGTTTATTATTATCAGGCTCGACATAGTAGGCGCGAGCTTATCATGCTGGCTTTCGGTTATTGGCTGGTTCTCGGCGAAATATTCGGACTTTTCGACTTTGCCGATGTCATGATAGTAAGACCCCACCCTTGCCAGGAGCCCGTTCGCTCCTATCGCATCGCAGGCCGCCTCAGCAAGGTTCCCTACTATCAGGCTGTGGTGATACGTGCCCGGCGCCTTAAGTATCAATTCCTTGAGCAGCGGATTGTTCGGGTCGGCCAATTCGAGCAGGGAAATGTTAGTTGTTATCCCGAAGAGAGATTCGAATATATGGAGCGTCCCTATGATGATTATACCGACCGCGATTCCGTTCATCAGGAACATGGACGCATCCTTGAATATGACGCTGCTTTCAAGATTATTAAGTATGCCGAGCCCTACGACG
>CAISWF010000091.1 GCA_903889135.1 Candidatus Omnitrophota bacterium
CATGGATTCTTCGAGGCCGGCTTTCTCGCTGATCTTGTTGGCATTATCTATCTGGATCTTATGTATGTCTTCGGCGACCGCCTTCGTTTCGGTCTGCAGTGAGTCCCTGAGCTGTTTCTTATCCTGGAGTCCGCGTTCGAGTCCTCCGGACTTCGCCTTCAAATTTTCTATGGTTATCCTTAATTCTTTTATCTTGGCGTCCCTTCCTATCAGGCCGAATCCCTCTATCTTCTGGATCTTTCCTCCGGCGGAAAGGCCTTTCTCCACGACTTCGCCGTTCTTGGTTATGAGCCTGACATGGTCCTGCCGCCCGGCTATCGAGCCGAATGCGGATTCCAGGTCCCCGGCGAGGTAAGTATCCCTCAACAGGTATTCCAAAACGGATTTTATGTTTGCGTCAGCCTTTATATAATTTATCAGGTCGGTCCTGGATTCGGTACGGGAAATACCTTCAAGCGGTATGAACACGGCACGCCCGAGCGAACCTTCGTCCAGGAATTTGATGAGCCTCTTCGCGGTCTCGTTGTCTTTGACGATAACGGCCTGCGCCAGGTCCCCTAAAGCGGCTTCGATGGCGCTGTCATAGCCCTGGAAGGGTTCTATCATATCAGCAACTATACCTACTACGCCCTGGGACACGGGCGAACCCCTCTCGACTTCCTTCAGGACCGTTTTTACGCCCAGCGAGAAACCCTCATATTTTGCTTTCAGGTCCTCAAGGAAAGACAAGCGCGATTGCGCCGCGGTCAACTCCGAACTGAGGCCCTGGAATTCGACCTCAAGGTTCGCTATCTCTTCGTTTAATGCGCTTAGATCCCCTTCGGCCTGGGCTTTCTTCCAGTTAAGGTTCTCTATATCCTTGGATATCTTTTCCACGAATGCCACCAGCTCGCCGAGCTTTTGCCCGGAGGCGGCCCTCTCCTCATCGACCTTCTTCTTCTCTACCTCTATCCTTCTCTGGCGCGCGCCCAGGTGCTGGGTGTGCGCGATCAATTTCGTCAATTCGTTGCGGGCCTTGGTCTGCCCCTGCGCTATATCCACGACATAAAGCTTCGCCTTTTCGATGTTCTGCTGGCAGGTCTTTACCGTCTCGGCGATGGCTTCAAGGGATACGGTCTTTTCCTCTATCTCAGTCCTTTTATTTTCCTCGTTGCTCTTGAAAAGACCGGCTTCTGAATTCAGGCGGCCGACCTCGTTCTCAAGGTTGGAAAGCCTTTCACGGTTAGTCGCGATATCTTTCTCCAGTCCTGCGATCCTGGAATTGATCTCGTTCGACCTTTCCGAATTATATGATATCTTGTCCTTGTTCCTCTCGACCTGACCTTCTATATTTACTACATTGGCCTTCGCGTCGGATAGCCGTTGGTCGACTTTCGCCAGGTCGTCGCGGAGCGAAGCCAGTTTCGAATCGAGCCCCGAGATGATGGAATTAAGTTCGGATTCCTTTGCCGCAAGCGTATCCCTGTCCGACGATATGCCGCCTTCCTCCTGCCTTATCTTCCTGAATTCTGCCGCAGCAGTCCACACTTCCATCTCTTTCAGTTTTTCGAAATCTTCCTTATATTTCCTCGCTTTATTGGCCTGGCGCTCGATGGAATTTATCTGGCGCTTTACTTCCGTTATCACGTCGCTGACCCTGAGGAGGTTCGCCTCTGTCTGCTCAAGTTTTCTTAAAGCTTCTTTTTTCTTAGCTTTATACTTGGTGATGCCTGCGGCCTCCTCGAATACATAGCGCCTCTCTTCCGGGCGCGAATCCAATAATTCGGCTATCCTGTTCTGTTCCATGAGGGAATAGCTGGACGTGCCGATGCCGGTCCCCATCAAAAGCTCATTGATATCTTTTAGTCTTACGGGAGTCTTGTTTATGAAATATTCGCTCTCCCCTGAACGGAATACTCTCCTTGTTATGGTGACTTCGTCATATTCCGTAGGGAGGATCTTGGGCTGGTTTACTATTGTGAGGGACACTTCCGCGAAACCAAGGGCTTCTTTTCCGTCGGTGCCGCTGAAGATGACGTCTTCCATCTTCGTGCCGCGGATCTCCCTGGCAGAGGTCTCCCCGAGGACCCACTTGATCGAGTCGGAGATGTTGGATTTACCGCAGCCGTTAGGCCCGACTATCGCCGTTACGCCCGGCTCAAAATTCAGCTGGGTCTTGTTAGCGAACGATTTGAAGCCAAAAAGTTCCAAGTTCTTAAAATGCAAATTGGCACCCTCCCTTCCGACAGTTGACCACCCAAAATGGGGTCTCGGTCGGGGAGTGCCAAGACTATTCTGTTATTTTTACTCTAAATTGTTAGTTAAAAAATATCATATATCGAGTATTTTGTCAATAGTTTTATTCAAATGACAGCGTGATCTTGAAGGCCTTTGTACCTCTCCCTACATCTTTCGGAAAAGGCGGGAAAGGGGTAGAATCTTTCACGCTCTTTATGGCCAGATCAGCCAACGCGGGCTCTACTTTATTGATCATCACCGGTTCGCCGAAAAGAGAACCGTCATCGGAAAGGGAAAAAGCCACTATTGCGTTTCCACTGAGTTTCGCCTGCGGCATAGACCGCAGCGCGGTATTAAGGATCCTGCTCCTTACCATCTGGTTATAAAGGTCG
>CAISWF010000092.1 GCA_903889135.1 Candidatus Omnitrophota bacterium
AGGAAAAATAAACTGTTGGATAGAATAAAAAAGATACTTATTATTTCATCGGACAAGAGCCTCAGGGAAGTCCTAAGCTTCTGTTTTGACGGCTGGGGCTATGAAGTATTCCTGCACGAATCCGCGCTCCACGACATCACGCCTATAAAGAGGATGTCTCCCGACGTCATAGTGGTAGATGTCCATTCCGCCAGCAAGGCGCATCTCGAGATATGCCAGATCTTAAAAGACGATTTCGTGACCGCTTTTATCCCGGTCATAACCCTTATCAATAAACGCCAGCTCAGGACGCAGCTTTTGAACCTGAAGCAGGGCGTGGACGATTACCTGATCAAGCCGCCGGACCCGCTCGACCTGCGAGTAAGGGTGGAGATGGCCATGAGGAGGTCGCAATACGGCTTTTACGCCAGCCCGCTTACCGGCCTGCCCGGAGGGCGTATAATAGAAGAAGCAGTGCAGGAGAGGCTGAAGAAAGATGTCTCTTTTTCCTTCGGATACCTGGACATAGACAGTTTTAAATATTTCAACGACGTCTACGGATACCTGAAGGGCGACAGGGCGATCATGCAGACCGCTTACGTCCTTTATACGACCATCAAGAAATACGGCAACGCCGGGGATTTCATCGGGCACATAGGAGGGGACGATTTCATGTTCATAACCTCCATCGATAAGTCCAAGGAAGTCTGCCATAACATGATCCTTGCCTTTGACAGGATAATACCTTTCCATTATTCCCCGGATGACAGGAAACACGGTTTCATCTACGCGAAGGACAGGACGCGCAAGATGGTAAAAGTGGACCTGATGAGCATATCGGTCGCCGTCGTCAACAGGGAAAGCCACTCCGAACTGCACAGCATAATCCAGATTAACGAGAGGTTGGCCGAGATCAAGAGGTTCCTTAAGGAGATAGCCGGGAGTAAATTCATGGAGGACAGGAGGAGCGGGAAGACCGGGGAATTCGTAGGGCCGCAGCTGTATAAGAGGCCGGATGTCTCTTCGGATCCCTATGTGCCGCTGGGGAATATCCTGCTGGAGAAGAAGATCCTGACGGCGGACCAACTTGACGAGGCCCTAAACATCCATTGGAGGAGAGGTGTCCTTTTCGGGGAAGTGCTTAAGGAGCTCGGCTTTATCAAGGAAGAAGAGCTGCACGAAGCCCTCCGGGAACAGTACGCGTCGAAGCACCATCCGACACATCCAAAAATAATTCTTGACAAATAAATTAGTGATGGTATAATTTCAACAATTGAACAAAGCGGTAATTTGAGGCGTATTGCTCCGCTTTATAAATGTGCTAAAAAGCGAACCGAGAATTATATGGGACCCGTGCTTTTTAGCCCGGGTTTTTTGTTTTAATGGTTAGGTGAGCTAACCACAAGCGGGTCTCGAAAGGGAAAGATGAGTAAGATAGACAGCAAGTTGAAAGTGGAATCATTGGCTCTGCACGGCGGTCAGGAGCCGGATCCCACGACAGGTTCGAGGGCAGTCCCGATATATCAGACGACCTCATACCAGTTCAAGAGTACCGAACACGCCGCCAATCTTTTCGGGCTTAAAGAGTTCGGCAATATCTACACGCGGCTCATGAACCCCACTACCGACGTCCTTGAGAAGAGGATAGCTCTCTTGGACGGCGGAGTCGGCGCGTTGGCCGTAGCGAGCGGCCAGTCAGCGATAACGCTGGCGCTCCTTAATATTGCCCAGAACGGCGACGAGATAGTCTCGGCTGACAACCTCTACGGAGGCACGTATAATCTCTTCCATTATACGTTCAAGAAGTTCGGCATAAACGTCAAATTCGTAAAGTCGAACGACCTGGCCGGGTTCCAGAAAGCGATAACGCCGAAGACAAAGGCGATATACGCGGAATCGGTCGGCAACCCGAAACTTGACGTCACAGACCTGGAAGAGCTCTCGAAGTTAGCGCATAAGAATGGTGTCCCTCTTGTCCTCGATAATACAGCGACGCCATACCTGCTCAGGCCGATAGATTTCGGCGTGGACATTGTCGTCTATTCGGCGACAAAATTCATCGGCGGGCATGGGACCTCGATCGGCGGCCTGATAGTAGATTCGGGCAAGTTCGACTGGACGAGCGGGAAATTCCCGCTCGTCTCGGAACCGGACCCGAGCTACCACGGCATAAACTTCGTGGAAGCGCTGAAACCGATAGGCAACATCGCCTATATAATAAAGGCCAGGGTGACGCTGCTGAGGGACCTAGGCCCGGCGATATCGCCGTTCAATTCCTTCCTTTTGCTCCAGGGCCTTGAGACGCTCCATCTCAGGATGCCGCGGCATTCGGAGAACGCGTTGGCAGTCGCCCAGTATTTAAAGAAGCATCCTAAAGTCGCTTGGGTAAATTATCCGGGCCTTCCGTCAAGCCCGGACCACGATAAGGCAAAGAAATACCTTAGCAAAGGCGCCGGCGCGATAATCGGCTTCGGCATAAAGGGAGGTCTTGAGGCCGGAACGAAGTTCATCGAGTCGCTCGAGCTGATATCGCATCTCGCGAATATCGGCGATGCCAAGAGCCTCGCGATACATCCGGCTACGACTACGCACCAGCAGCTCAGCGAAGAAGAACGGCTGGCGACAGGCGTCACGCCGGATTTCATAAGACTCTCTATCGGTCTTGAGCATATAGATGATATAATAGCCGATATTGAACAGGCTCTCGGAAAAACTAAAGGTTGAGGATAAAATGACCGTTGAGAACAGCGTAGGAACAGTAAAGACGAAGTATTTCACTTTCGCGGAACCCCCGCGTGAGTTGAAGCTGGAGTCCGGCCAGTCACTAGGCCCGATCACTTTAGCTTACGAGACCTACGGCACCCTGAACAGCCAGAAGAGCAACGCGATACTTATAGAGCACGCCTTGTCAGGGGACGCGCACGCGGCAGGTTTCCACGAAGGGGAGAAGGACCCGGGCTGGTGGGATTCGATGATCGGTCCCGGAAAAGCGTTCGACACGTCGAAATACTTCGTTATCTGTTCCAACGTCATCGGCGGATGCAAAGGGAGCACAGGCCCGTCTTCGGTTAACCCGAAGACGGGGAAGCCCTACGCGCTGGAGTTCCCGCTGATAACGATATCCGACATGGTCCATGCCCAGAGCCATTTAATAGACAATCTAGGCATAGACAAGCTGCTTTGCGTGGTAGGCGGCTCGATGGGCGGGATGCAGACACTCCAATGGGTCGCGTCTTACCCTGACAGGGTGCGCTCTGCCATACCCATTGCTACGGCACTGAAACATTCCCCGCAGCAGATAGCTTTTAACGAGGTAGGAAGGCAGGCGGTAATGGCTGACCCGGAGTGGAGGGAAGGCGGCTATTACGGGCACGGCCAACCCGAGAGGGGCCTGGCTGTCGCGCGCATGGTCGGCCACATAACCTACATGAGCGACCAGTCGATGGAGGAGAAGTTCTCGCGCCGGCTTAAAGAAAAGAATTACAGCTTTACGTTCAAGACCGATTTTGAGGTCGAGGGTTATTTGAAATACAAGGGCGACGCCTTTGTAAAACGCTTTGACGCCAATTCATATCTCTATATAACCAAGGCGCTCGATTATTTTGACCTTTCCGACGGGAAGCTTATACGACAGGGGAAGGCAGTAGATACCCGTTTTCTGGTCATTGCCTTTAAGTCGGACTGGCTTTATCCTTCTTACCAGCTGCAGGATATCGTACGCCAGCTAAAGACCAAGCATGTCGACGCGACATATTGCGAGGTCAAGTCGACTTACGGGCACGACGCGTTCCTGCTAGAGGTGGAAGAGGAGACACACCTGGTAAGGCACTTTCTTAAAAAAATATATAAGGAAGGCGAATAAATAAATGGCTGAAGAGATAGCGAGGTTGGACCACAAAGTAATTTACGGGATAATCGAACCCGGCTCAGGGGTATTGGACCTCGGCTGCGGAGAAGGGGACCTGCTTTATCTACTTTCGAAAAAGAAGGGGATAAAGGCGCAGGGGATAGAGCTGAGCGAAGAGGCGATCTATAGATGCGTGGAAAAGGGATTAAGCGTATTCCACGGCGATATAGACAGCGGCCTTACCGAATACCCGGATAAATCCTTCGACTACGTGATCCTTAACCAGAGCATGCAGGAGGTCAGGAAGGTAGACCTCGTGATAAACGAGGCGCTGCGGGTAGGAAGAAATGTAATAGTCGGCTTCCCGAATTTCGCCCACTGGCGGGCAAGGCTCCGGCTTCTTCTCAAAGGGAAGACGCCTGTTACCTATTCACTGCCGTACAGGTGGTACAACACCCCTAACCTGCATTTCCTGAGCATAAGCGACTTCAAGGAGTTCTGCGCGGAAAAAGGGATCTCCATCATCAGCGAGCATTACCTGGGGAAGGGCAAACCTGCCGATATCCTGCCTAATCTCTTCGCTTTAAACGCCGTATTCGTTATAACCAAGTAGAAAAAAGTCAATAAAAAGCGGAACCAGGCAATTGTATTCATCCGCCGTAGTTGTAGTATGAGTGTAAATAAAGGAGGCGGATATGAAAAAGATACTTATAGCGATCGTCGTAATCCTCGTCGTTTTATTCCTCGCTAAAGATTATATTGCCGGCGCGTTCCTTACAATGGGGGTAAGCTCCTTTACCGATCTTTCCGCGAGCGTGCAAAAGCTCGATCTGGGCGTTTTCAAGAGCGCGGTGGATGTCAAAGGATTCAAATTGTACAACCCTCCCATGGTTTTCAAGGACAGGGTAATGATGGACATGCCGGAGCTTTATATCAATTATGACGCCGGCTCAATGCTCTCCGGAACTAAACATTTCAAAGAAATTAAACTCAATCTCAAGGAGTTTGTGGTCGTAAAGAACGTGGACGGCAAACTGAATCTCGATTCCCTCAAGGCCATAGAGACGAAGATTGGGCAAAAGAAGTC
>CAISWF010000093.1 GCA_903889135.1 Candidatus Omnitrophota bacterium
ATCCAACAGTTTATTTTTCCTGTTGAAGGACCTTTAAGAAAGCGTCCACAACTTTCGGGTCGAACTGGGTACCTGAACTCTCCTTGACCATCCTTATAGCTTCATCTCTCGGAAAGGCCCTGCGGTAGGGGCGATCCGAGGTCAGCGCCTCGTAGACATCAGAGACCGCGATTATACGCGCCCCGATCGGGATCTCATCACCCTTCAGTCCGTTCAAATATCCCCCTCCGTCCCATCTCTCATGATGATAGTATATCATAGGAATGACGCCCTGCAGTGATTGGATGGGCCTTAATATATCCACCGCGATCTGGGGGTGCTTCCTGATCTCGTCGAATTCCTCCTTGGTCAACTTGCCTTTTTTAAGGAGGATATTTTCGCTTATGCCTATCTTCCCGAGGTCGTGTAAAATTGAAGCCTTCCTTATCTTGTCCACTTCATCTTTCGGAAGGCCGAGCTCGCGGGCGACTTCGGTAGCGTAATGCACGGTCTTCTCGACATGCTCGCCGGTGTAATGGTCCTTGAGCTCGATCGTCTTGGCGAAGGCAAAGATGGATTCTATAAGGCCCTGGTTCGCCTGCCTTGTCAACTTTTCCAATTCTTTCTTCAATAAATTTACGTCGGGCGTCTTTTCGGGCTCGCCGGGAGACACGTCTTTATCCTGTTTCTTCAAGTCGGATGACGAATAGACCCTGTTACCCCCGAACTCCTTGACCTTGACCAATATATGGTCGGCAAGGTCTATGAGGTCCGCACCTTTTGATATCTTGTCTTCCGGATATGACGCCACCGCGATGCTTATCTTGAGTTTCACTTTATGCGACTCATCCCCAAAATCGTAGAGGCTTATGATCTCGAGGATCCTTTCGGCCAGGGCCACGGAATCCGCCCTGTTGGTAGCCGGCGATAATACGACAAACTCCTCTCCTCCCGTGCGCGCTACTATGTCATACTGGCGGACCACCATTTTAAGCTGCCGCGCGAATTGCTTCAGGACGAGGTCGCCGAACTGGTGGCCATAGACGTCGTTTATCGATTTGAAATAGTCTATGTCCGTAAGTATCGCCGAGAGAGGATGGGCGTATCTCTTGGCGCGGAAGAACTCGGCCTCGATGACTTCACCTAAATACCGGTGGTTGTAAAGGCCGGTGTGCGAATCCTTGAGGGCGAGCTGCTTGAAGATCCTGTTGGATTTTAGAAGCTCCTCATTGAGCTTCCCGAGATTCTTTTTGGCGAGTTTTTGTTCGGTTATATCCCGGATGGATTCTATGGCGCCGGTAAGTTTTCCCGAATTATCGTAGATCGGCGAGGCCTTGCTCCAAACAAAGATCCCTTTGCCGTGGTTGAGTGCGGGCAGAAACACCTCGGAATACAGCACATTCCCCTCATGCTTCACGTAATCGTATTTATTTTCGACCTCAAGGTTGGATTTGAATATGAGGTCTATGAGGACGGGCCTTTTCTCACCGTAGAAAGGAACTGCGTAAGCGTGATCACTCTTACCGATGAGTTCGCTTTTAGCAACCCCGGTCATCTCCTCGATTGCCTTGTTCCAGGCGATGACTTTACCGTTAATGTCTATAACGAAGGTTGCGTCAGGAAGAAATTCAATAATATCAAAAAAATTATCCTGGATGTCTTTTTCTCCCATGTTTTTAAATATATATAATTATGCCACCAATAACCTTAAAAGTCAAATTATTAAGGGTGAGCTACCGGGAGATCCTGAAGTCTGCCTGTTTTTGTAACTTATTATCAACAAATAGAATAGCTGAATACTTGCCTGGGGGGAGTTTTCCTGCCGGTATTACTGCAGCGGGCTGGGAGGGAGTGTCTGAGCCGGGAAAATCTTTATATTCCGCGTATATTTCCACATTTGAATCTTTTAAGACTACTTTTTTTATACCTATCTTGCTTAGTTTCGGAAAAGCGCCCCTGAAAACAATTATCTCTATCTGGTCCTTCATATTAAACGCCCAGGAGGGCTTTTTGCCTTCGATCACTATCTCTTTAAGGGTAATAATGGCCTGGCGGGGCGTGCCTTTCGACAGGTATATCGCTTCCCCGTAAGTCTTTTGGCCGGATACGTCACCTCCCAAAGCATAATGGGTAACCAGCACATCATCCAGCCCCAGCACTTTTTCAGGTGTCCCCTCCCCCTCGGCCCGTCCGGCGAACGGAACGGCCAGGAAGAAAAATATCGCGATCATAGAAAAGATCTTACTAAAAAGGTGTCTTATCAACCGTCACCTCTTAACTGCTTGATATCGGCAAAGACCTTTTCGATATTCTTTAACTCTTTCTCGATCTCGCCGAGCAGCGCCTTTTGCCGTTCCGAGGTAAGCGGAATGGATATGGCGGTAAAGGAGGATATCAGGAAGATGACCAGGAGCGCGCCGTAAAGAACTTCCGTCACGACGAACAGCCTCGCCAGGATGTGGACCGGGTAGATGTCCCCGTAGCCGACCGTGGCGATAGTGATCGCGCTGTAATATATGAAGTCCCATATTGAACCGAAGCGCGCGAAACCGCCCTGTTCCGCGACCGAGACGAAACTTGAATCTATTATTTTATGCAGGCCGTAGTATATGAAGGCGTACCCTAATATCAGGAACATGAATGTCGAAAAGAACCTCCCCAGGAATTTTTGGAGCAGGTTGGTCTTCGTGAAGTTGATGACCTCGTTCTTCAGCTCCTCAAAGTAAGCGAGCTTTCCCCAGGCGTATGCCTCCAGATGGTGCCTGTTCTCCAGGGCCTTGAATTCGCCGCTCAGGTATTTAAGCAGCCTCTCCCCCCATCTTTTTATCTTATGGATGCGTATCTTGTAATCTATCAGCGGATCCAGCGTCCAGGAGAATATGATTATGAGCCACAGGAACATTCCGGCCATCATCGCCGCTATCCCGGCCCAGATCAGCCAAGTCCAGGAAGCGAAAAAAATAAGGACGGCCGCCAGGATCATGACCGTGACTACCAGCTCGCGCCTGTATGTGAGCTTCGTCCCGAAATGGCCGAAGAAGAGGTTCTTCACACGCGAGCCGAAAAAATCAAAGACCGCGCTGAACTTCTCGGAGATCCTGTCGAACTGGAAAATTATTTTTTCGAGCATCCGTAGTGGCCTATCTTCTCTTTCATGCTCCAGTATTCGCCCCAATTATACGAGAAAGGCTTAGCCTTGGCATAATCGATCTTGCCGGCAGCTGTCATCACCGATTCATCTATATGGACGGCGACGACCTCGGCCAAGAATACCTCGTGCGTCCCGAGCAGTATCGTGCTCTTCACCTTGCATTCGAGGTTTACCGGGCACTCTTTTATGAGCGGGGACTTGACGTGCGAGGCCGGTTCAGAGGTAAGTTTCGTCAGTTCAAACTTATCCGCGTCCCGCCCGGAGACCGTCCCGCAGATATCGGTCTCTTTTATAATATCGGCAGTCGGAATATTCACCGTGAATTCCCTCGTATCTTTTATCAGCGAGTAAGAGTGGCGGTTGGGCCTTATCGAGATAGAGAGCATCGGCGGCTCCGAGCAAACAACGCCGGCCCACGCCAAAGTTATGATATTCGGCTTGCCCTTTTTGTCGACGCAGGTGACCAGGACAACCGGCACAGGGAAGAGGATTACATCCCCTTTGATCTCTTTTTTAGCCATTTCCGTCCCTCCGTGTTTTATTATAACATACCGCTGTCCAAAAGGCCAAATTTCTAAAGGCCGAGCGCGAGAAGGTATTTAAGGTTTCTTTCGATATGCTCCTTGCAATGGGGCTCGGAAGTTATGATCGGCTCCCTCCCCTTCTTCCAGGCTTCGGTAAGCAGCCGCCTGAAATCTATATCCCCGTCACCGAGCGGCAAATGGTTATCGAAATCGCCTTTGTTGTCGGAAAGGTGCAATTCGCCTATCGACCCGTCCGGGTACCATTTTAAAGCGTCGAACGGCGACATCTTCCCGAACGCGTAATAATGGCCGGCGTCGAAGCACGCCTCGAGTGACGGGGAGTTGAGTTCCTTCAGCAGCCCGACTACCACCTCGGGATTCGGGTCTACGGAATTCTCTATGGCGATGACAATATTTCTTGATGCGGCGGCTTTGACCGCTTCCTTCCAGACCGGGATGCTGAGGTCGATAAAGAGGCGCGAGGCGTCTTTGTAAAAGATGGGGTCTAGACCGCTGTGCAGCACGATGTGGTTAGTCTTTAACTTCTCGCAAAGACCTAACGCCGATATGAAACGCTCGTAGGTCAGGTCCCTTATCTTTGAATCCATGCTGCCCGGGTTAAGGTCAAGGAACGGCCCGTGTATTATTTTTTTCATCCCGCGGCTTTCAAAGACACCGTTTATCCTGTCTATCTCGCCGTCGGTATAATTGTCCAAAACCTCGCCGTTAGCGTATATTTCACAATTCACGCCTTTCTGCGCTATCCAGTCGAGGCTGCTTAAAAGTATCCTGTAAGGCACATGGAAATAGATATTCTCCTTGGTGATCCTCATTCGAACCCTTTCTATTTTTTTATTTTCTTGCGCAGCCTGTCAAGGCTAAGCGTGTTGATGACGTCTTTTTTCTCAAGCCAGCCCCTGCGCGCCACCGCGACACCGAACGACATGTTATCAAGCTGCCCTATAACGTGTGTATCGCTGCCGATAGCCACCATAACACCGGCCTCCTTCGCCCTCCTGGCATTTATATCGTTCAGGTCAAGCCTGTCGGGAAAAGCGTTTATCTCGAGCGCCGTATTCGTGTCCTTCGCGGCCCTGAATATCTCCTCAAGATCCAGATCATAAGGGTCCCTGGAACCCATCAGCCTGCTTGTTGGATGGGCGATAATATGGACATGCTTATTTTTCATGGCGCTTATTATGCGTTTGGTAAGTTTCTCTTTTCCCTGCTTGAAACCCGAATGGATGGCAGCTACTACGATATCGAGCTCCGGCAGCAGTGATCCGTCGATATCAAGACTCCCGTCGGAGAGAATGTCGAGTTCGATCCCGGCAAGCAAGGTCAGCCCTTTCATCTTCCTGTTGATATCGCGGATCTCCTTTATCTTTTCCTTAAGCTCGGCCCCGCTCAACCCGCCGGCGACCTTCAGGGATTCGCTATGGTCGGACACGGCCATGTATTCATAGCCCTTCTTTTTGGCGGCCTCAGCCAATTCCTTTATGCTGTGCGCGCCGTCGCTCCATTCGCTGTGGACGTGGAGGTCCCCGCGGATGTCCTTCAATTCCACGAGGTCCGGAAGGTCCCCCTTGGCCGCGGCCTCTATCTCGCCGGCATCCTCCCTCAACTCGGGAGGTATATACGAGAGCTTGAGGAATTTATAGATGTCTTCCTCTTCTTTCCCGGCCGCCCTCTTTCCGGTCTTCTCGTTGAATACGCCGTACTCATTTATCTTGTAGCCCATATCGTTGGCTATGCCGCGCAGGTGTATGTTGTGCTGTTTGGAACCGGTAAAATATAAAAGCGCCGCGCCGTAAGATTCCGGCTCGACGATCCTGAGATCTACCTGTATACCCTCATTAAGGAGGACGCTTGATTTTGTCGCGCCGTGCGCCAATATATTTTTGATTCGCGGCATTGAAATGAACGCGTCCATTATCGGCTTGGGCTTGCTTGAGGTTATAAGTACATCGATATCGTGGACTGACTCTTTCATCCTCCGGACAGAACCGGCATAACTAATCTTTTCAACTCCGGGCAGGGGCTTGAGCCTGCCGGTTATCTCTACCGCGATCGGGAGAGCTTCCCCCAAGGACATCCGCTCCTTCGACTGTTTCAGTAACTCTATGCCGCGCAGGATATTCTCTTCTGTTTTTTCTTTTATCCTGGGAAGCTTGCTTATTTTGTGGCCTTTGGCGAGCTTTTCAAGCTGACCGATAGACTTGGGCTTGAATTTATCGTAGAGGAGTTTCGCGGTCTTCGGGCCGACGCCGGGGATCTCCATCATATCGAGGATGGAGGCAGGTATGCTCTTTTTCAGTTTTTCATAAGCTTTAAGCTTACCGGTGGAAATTATCTCCTCGATCTTCGCGGCAAGCTCCTTGCCTATTCCGGGTATCTCCTGCAGGGTAC
>CAISWF010000094.1 GCA_903889135.1 Candidatus Omnitrophota bacterium
ACTATAATATATTATATAAAAAGGAGGAGGAGATGAAGAGAGGTTATTTGATCCAGATTTTAGTTTTAATTGTGGCATTTTTTTCTTTATCGGCAAATAGACATGCTGAAAACCTGCTTATCAATCCCGGTTTTGAAAAAGTTGACCCTGTTGGGTGGAGCACTTACGGCGATTCTACGTATGATACGGACACTTATAGAAACGATAAACAGTCCGGGAAGGCATGGGTTTTTGATTACGGAGACGGATTATTTGAACAGTTTGTTAACGTAATTCCCGGTACGCAGTATCAGGCAAGCGTTTATATGCTTAACAAAACAGCCGATCCCATCAAAGACGGCGCTAAAGCCTGGATACAGATAGAGTGGTTTACCAGCGATAACGCGATAATCGGCGATGCGGTAAAAAGCCCTTTGCTTGACGGACCCACCGATACTTGGAAACTCTTTTCAACTCCGGCGGCCATCGCGCCGTCAAACGCCGCCAAGGCGAAGGTTAAGTTAGTAATGGAGGCTCCCGATAAGAAGAAAAATACGGATGGCTCCTGCTACTTTGACGACGCTACATTCGGCGTTGTACCCCTTAAGTAAAATTATACACGGTTTTTGGCTATCTGCACAAACGTCCGCCCCTTTAAGGGGGCGGACGTTTCTATTTATCAACTGCTTAAAGAGTTAGGAAGGATCCGGCCAAAACTCCTTGCCATAATAGGGCATTGTGGCTATAATACGCCTTATGAAAAAGACAGTTGAAATAAAAGACGGGATATTGTATATAGACAAGAAACCCGTTTTTTCAAATTCCGCCGATTATCCCTATTACCGCGATGACCCGAAGAATTGGGACGACAGGCTCAAGAAGATAAAGATGGCGGGCATCGATATCGTGAGTTTTTATGTACCATGGCGCCATCATGTTATCAGGTCTCGCACTGGATATACCGTAGATTTCGACGGGAAAACGCGGGCGAACCGCAACGTGAAATTATTCGCGAAGCTATGCGCGGAAAACGGCCTGTGGATGATCGTCAAACCCGGCCCGTTCATCCACGCCGAGACAAATTACGGGGGCCTTCCTGACTGGGTCTGCCCCGAAGAAGACCCGGAGATGGAGCCGTTTATGGACAGTAAAGGCAATTGGCGCAAATGGAGCGGAAGACCGGTGCCTGCCCCGCTTTCCGGTAAATTCAAGGGACTGGTCAAAGAATGGTTCGGCCTCGTAGACAGGAACGTCATAAAAAATAATGTCTACCCCAAGGGAAGCATTATAGCGGTCCAGGTCTGCAACGAAGGCCTTTATTCCGACCTCGCCGGATTGATCACGGATTATGATTACTCTCCCTCTGCCTTGTCGCTTTATCGTAAATTTACGAAGGAGAAGGCCCTGCGGGTCCCGAGAAATCCGAAGGTCCCCCGTGACATTTTAGCGCTCAAGACCAGGTTAGGCCTGAAGGAGTACCTCAAGTGGGCCGAATGGCAGTCGGAATTCATGGGGCTGGTATATAAAGAATACTCATCATTCATAAAAAGCAAGGTGCCTTTCGTGATAAACCTGAGCCCCCCGATAGACGGTAAAGGCTTGGACCATTGGCTGACACGCACTATCCCGGAGAAATGGAAAAACATAAATTACGGTTTTACCAACTGGCTGAAGCCCGTTTCTGAAGACATCTCTTCTTTTGAGCGCTACAGCTTATTATCCAAAAGAATGAGAGGCATTAATTTCGAGGAGAACTGGGGTTTCTCCAAACTTTACGACGAACGTTTTCAGTATCCCGTAATCTGCGTGTTCGAGACCCTCCTGGCTATTGCCAATGGGGCGACCGGGTTCAACGTCTATACCGCCGTCAATACCGCCAGCTGGGATGACTTGATCGATAACGCCCATGAGAGGCCGTATCCCGACTCATCTCCCATCAAAGAGGACGGTACGCTGACAAAGAAATACGGGATACTGGCTTTACTTGCGAATTTCTTTAAGGAGAATGCCGTCGATTTCCTGGAAACCGGCTCCAGCCGTGAAGTTGCCTGGGGTTTTTATCCCCCTTATGCTTATCTCGCGGCATGGGAGATGCCCGGCGCGTGCCTGGAAAAATTGGAGCTAGCCCCGTTCAAATGCGGCTACGGCGGGCTGGATGAGTTCCAAAGGGTCCTGCGCTGTAAAAATATGGATTTCCAGATCGCGAATATCGAATCGGCTTCATTGAAAGAACTTAATAGCTACAGGAATATCGTGTTATGCGGCAACTCTCTTATGGACAGGAAGACCCAGCGGAAATTATCGAAATACGCCTCTTCGGGGGGCAGGCTGGTATTTATCGGCAAGATCCCGTCACACGACGAGAATTTC
>CAISWF010000095.1 GCA_903889135.1 Candidatus Omnitrophota bacterium
AAATCTCCTGACCAAGGCCGGCGCAGGCACCCTTACTTTAACCGGCAACAATACCTACATAGGCGGGACGACCCTCAATGCGGGCACGCTGAACATCAACAGCGCGACCGCCCTCGGCGGAGCGGCGGGGGTATTCACTATAAATGGCGGCATCATCGATAATACAAGCGGCGGCGACCTGACACTTACGAATAGCAACCCAGTGTCATTTAACGGCGGCTTTGCCTTTACAGGCACCAACAATCTTAATCTCGGCACCGGCGCTACTACACTTCTTGCCCCTACTACGATCACAGTGGCCGCTAAGACGCTGACCATCGGCGGTTCTATCGGCGGGGGATCTGGTTTGACCAAGGCCGGCGCAGGCACCCTTACCCTGACCGGTAACAACACCTACGTGGGAGCCACCAACATAAATGCAGGAACAGTGGTTGCCGGTAACGCCAGCGCCCTCGGCAACGGATCGGCTGTTACTGTTGCTGCCGGCGGTACTCTTGATGTCGGCACCACCAATGTCACCGTTAATAACACCTATACCCAGAATGGAACTCTCAAAGTGACCATCGCGAGCCCGTCATCATCGGGTAAAATAACATCTAATGCCAACGCGGCTGTAGCCACAACGAGCAGTGTAAATGTTACGGTCCCGAATAATATATTCATTCCCGCTAAAACAACATTCGCGGTAGTAGACGGCGCAGGCGGCGCAGGTGTCAATGTCCCCGGCACTATCACATCAAGCGATCCGCGCCTAAAGTTCTCAGGTTTAAGCTCAAACGGTGACCTCTTCTTGATCGTAGACCGCTCCACAACCGGCTTCTCAAGCTTAGCTACGAATTCCAACACTTCTGCCGTAGGTTCTGTACTCGACAACATGTCAACCCCGTCAGCCGATATGACCACCGTCTTAAATACGCTCGAGGGACTAAGCAATTCACAGACAGCCTCAGCCCTTGCCACCGTCACCCCAATTGTCGATGGCGGCATAACCCAAACCACCACTACCTCGCTCAATCAGTTCATCGAGACGACAACGGAGAGGATGGAAGGGCTCTACGCCCAGGCGCGTGATGAGGAGACAGGGGAGACCGGCGTATCGACCGGAAGCGATGAGAAAAAGGGCATAGATGTCTGGGGCCAGGGTTTCGGCGAATACGCCCACCAGGACCCGCGCGGGCTAAGTAACGGATACCATGCCACCATCTGGGGCACCGCCGTAGGCGTCGACGCCCCTACATTTAACGAAAGGGTGCGCGTAGGCTTAAGCGGCGGCTATGCGTCATCCGACATCAACTCCAAGGATAACAGCGGCGCAACCGATATCGAAAGCTATCAGGCCACCGTCTACGCCGGATACATAGACGGCGCGAATCCTTATTATATAAACGGCGCTTTCTCCTTCGCATACAACAAATACGACGGCTCAAGGAATATCGCCGTCGGCACTATCACAAGGACCGCCAACGCCGACTACAACGGACAGCAGTATTCGGTATTAGTGGACGGCGGATATACTTTTAGGGTAAAAAGCTTTCGCATAACTCCAGTCGCCTCATTGCAGTATCTTCGCCTGCATCTCAAGGGCTATACCGAGACAAATGCGAACGCTCTCGATCTCGTCGTCAATCGCCAGAATTACAACATGCTGGAGTCAGGCCTCGGCATGAAGTTCGAGCGTCCTTTCGACGCCGGGGGCGCCACTATCATTCCCGAGGTCCACGCGAAGTGGCTGTATGATATCATAGACGACAACCAGGAGACGACCTCAACATTCTCCGGCGGCGGCGGCTCGTTCGCCACACAGGGGTTCAATCCCGCGCGCAACGCCTTGGATGTCGGGGCGAAGCTGACCCTGGCGACACTATGGAGCTGGAGCCTTGAGACAAACTACGATTTCGAATACAAGGAAGATTTTACGTCCCACACGGGTTGGGCTGATATCAGATACAGGTTTTAGCTTTTATACCCAGTAATTTCGTTCTCATGCCTGATTATAATAACATTGACCTTCATAAGATCGCGCTTACTTCATTAGAGAAATATGGTTTTGATTTCGTCCCTGCTAAACCGGTGCTGGATGAGATCAGCGCCATTGACCCGGGGAGTCTCCTGGATAGCGCGCAAGGCGGGGCAAGGGACCTTCGCGGGCTTCTCTGGTCATCTATCGACAACACGGAATCCCTTGATCTTGATCAGTTAGAATATTGCGTTCGCGGCAACAACGATGAGATCATGGTCAAGGTTGCTATTGCCGACGTAGACCTGTTCGTTCCGAAGAACTCTCAAACCGATGTCTACGCCGCGCATAATGGGACATCGGTATATACCGGTATCGATGTTTTTTCCCTGTTGCCGACCCGCCTGTCAACCGAGCTTACTTCTTTGCTGCCCGGGACGGATCACTGCGCCGTGATCATTGAATTCAGCGTTTTTCCCGACGGAGCGATCACCTCAGGCGCTATTTACCGGGGATCCATCCGCAATAAAGCAAAACTTATCTATGAAGAGATCGGCGACTGGATCGAAGGAAAGACCGGGCTTCCCGGATCGGTTGCCAGCGTACCCGGCCTCAAAGAACAACTAGAGTTACAGGATGAAGCCGCCGGACGCTTGAGCAAATTCCGCGTCGAGCAGGGAGCGCTTGAATTTGACACCATTGAGGCTAAACCGGTCATACGCGAAGACAAGGTCATTGCGCTCATTGTCCAGGAAAAGAACCGCGCCCGGTCCATTATAGAAAATTTCATGATCGCTGCAAATCTCACCATGTCACAATTCCTAAGGAACGCGGGGCTCCCGATGATCCAGAGGATCGTGCGTGTCCCTAAAAATTGGGAGGGGATCATGAAGGTTGCCGCCGCCTATCATGAGACATTGCCGCTTCAACCTGACGCTAAGGCCCTCGAGCGGTTCCTCCATAAAAGAAAGATCGCTGATCCGGGAGCATTTCCTGACCTCTCTTTGACCATCGTCAAATTATTGGGTCCGGGTGAATATGTGATGCTTGAGCCGCAGGCAGATTCTGTAGGTCATTTTGGCCTTGCGGTTATGGATTATATCCATGGGACAGCTCCCAACAGGCGCTATGTCGATATTATCATTCAGCGGCTTTTGAAATCGGCTTTGGACAAGCGGTCGTGCCAGTATAGCCAGGATGAATTAGTCAATTATGCCGCTCGATGCACAGACCGCGATGCGGCCGCTAAAAAGGTGGAACGCTTCATGCGTAAGGCAGAGGCCGCCGTATTGTTAAGCGGCAGGACAGGTGAATCCTTTGACGCGATAGTTACGGGGGTATCCGAGAAGGGGACATATGTGCGGATTGAAACGCCTCCGGTTGAAGGGCGGGTCATGCGCGGTGAAAAGGGATTGGTTATCGGACAGAAGATCCGCGTCCGTTTGACCGGGATGGATCCTTATAAGGGGCACGTTGATTTCGAAAAGAGTTAGGATCGCAGTATTCGCCCGACGCAAAAATCCTTGCAAATCATGGAAGTGTTTGGTATAATACTTTGTAAGTAAAAATTGGGTTAGTTAAATCAGGCCCTGTTTGATGACAGGGCCTTTTTTTCTGCCGATATTAAGGATCCCAAAAAATGATCTCAGCTAATGGTATATCATTGCATTTTGGCGCGCGCAAACTTTTTTCCGACGTTAACATAATTTTTTCGCCGGGAAATTGTTACGGGCTGATAGGTGCTAACGGCTCGGGTAAATCCACGTTTTTAAAGATACTCTCCGGCGAAGTCGATTCCACCGCCGGCGAGGTCGCGGTAACCCCGGGCGAACGGATCGCGGTCTTAAAGCAGGACCAGTTCGCTTTCGATGAATTCACGGCCCTGACCACAGTTATCATGGGCCATAAGAGGCTCTATGATATCATAGAAAAAAAGGAAGCACTACACGCCAAAAAGGATTTCACCGATAAGGACGGGATGGAACTCTCCGAGCTCGAGGCGGAGTTCTCGATACTGGACGGATGGAACGCCGAATCCGACGCGGCAAAATTGTTAAGCGACCTTGGCATTGAGGAACAATCCCAAGGGGTAGAGATGAAGAATTTGGAAGAGGGGCAGAAGGTGCGCGTGCTGCTGGCCCAGGCCTTATTCGGTAACCCGGATATCCTGCTGCTGGACGAGCCCACGAACCACCTTGATATCGAGAATTGCATATGGCTTGAAGGGTTCCTGTCCAATTTCAAAAATACCGCCATCGTGGTTTCGCACGACCGCCATTTCCTGGATAAGGTCTGTACGCATATCGCGGACATCGATTACGGCAAGATCCAGCTGTACCCGGGTAATTTCAGTTTCTGGCTTGAATCGAGCCAGCTTATCCTCAGGCAGCGAATGGAGGCCAACAAAAAGATCGAGAAGAAAAGGGAAGAGCTGAAAAGTTTTATCGCCCGTTTCAGCGCCAACGCCTCCAAGGCAAAGCAGGCGACCAGCCGCAAGAAGATCCTGGAAAAACTCACCCTTGAGGACATCAAGCCTTCTTCAAGGAGGAGCCCGTATATAAATTTCGAACAGGCGCGCGAGGCCGGGAACAATGTACTGGCTATCGACCGCTTATCCAGATCGCTTGACGGGTTAGCCATGTTCAAGGACCTTACCTTTACCGTCGAGAAGGGTGATAAGATCGCTTTTGTCGGCTCGGACGACCTCGCCAATACGACACTGTTCCAGATCCTCGCCGGGGAGGCGCGGCCCGACGGCGGAAATTTCAAATGGGGCGCTTCGGTCAACCTGGCGTATTATCCCAAGGATAACACCAAATATTTTGAGGCGGACTACGACATTATCGAATGGCTCCTCCGACAATCGAAGAGCACCGACGTAAGTTTTGCGCGCGGGTTTTTGGGGCGCATGCTTTTTTCCGGTGACGAATCCTTAAAACAGGTCAGGGTCTTATCAGGCGGCGAGCGGGTCAGGTGCATGCTATCGCGAATGATGCTTGCCCAGCCCAATGTAATGATCCTGGACCAGCCGACTAACCATCTCGACCTGGAATCGATAGAGGCTTTGAATAAGGGCCTGGAGAAGTACGAAGGGACCCTGCTGTTCGCTTCGCATGACCATCAGCTGATCCAGACCGTGGCTAATCGTATCGTCGAGATCACGCCAAACGGTTTTATAGACCGCCCCGGCATAACCTTCGATGAATATTTATCCGTGGATATCTCTGCCTGACCGCATACCCGTTGTTAAGAATTTAGATTTATGGTAAAATCAAGACGATAAGAGAGCTATAATGCCATGAGCGTACGCCACTTAAAGTTTTTCAAATATTGCAGTCTTGCTCTTTTTGTCCTGCTTTTCCTTCTCGATCCATCCATAGCTCCGGCAGCCCCATTACCCGAGACCTATCTTCAGGCGATCGCTAATGCCCAAACCAATATCAATGGTGTAGCGGGCTCCAATGCTTTCGTCCCCGATTTTCCCGCCAGAGGCAACAAGGCGATCATTACGATACAGGGCACTCCGGCCCTGGAGAATCCTTCTTTCGGCATAACATATAACAGTAATTTTGGCGATGGCAAGAACTATCTAGTGGTCAGGACGTTGACCAACGTCTCCTTTTATCTGTACGGAAGCGGAGCGCAGACGGGCTCGATCAGATACGGCACCGGAGCTTATACGACTTTTAATGACGGTGCTAACCATCAAGCCAGCTGGGTGACTACCGGCAATGATACGACTAAATTTATCGATGCTAATGTAGCTTCTCCCGGCACTTTTGTTACTACCATGGAGCAGGGCCTTGGAATGGATACTGCCTTGGGAGGAACACATACTGCGATAGTGGAATACGGCGTTATTCCCGACAACAATAATTTGATCCGGCCGACCAACCAGCTGTATATTAACAGTTATTCTACGACTAATACCGATTACACCTATCACGCTACCTTCACCCCGGTGCAACCTCCGCTCGCAGATATGAGTGCCGATGTCTTCGCTCACGCGCAGACTTATCTTCAATACTGGCAAGGCGCTTCCCTGGGCGCCGGCACTTTTCCCTGGACCGAGCTGGGATATACTTATTACTGGGGCCACACCGGCACCACCCTTACTGATGTACAGGGCTCAAGTGAGTTTATTATTTTGGGCGGCACGGCAGTTAAGATCATCGGTATTTATTCGCCGGAATCTTATATGTATACTAAAAACAAGAACGGCGCCTTCAGCGCTGACCTGGATGCCGAATACGGCAACGGCTTCGGCAGTTTTAATGTCACGGATAACTGCGATACTATCTGGGCAGGCAATGCTTTTCAAAAGAACGCCAGCAACGACCCCAACAACCCGAATCAGATAGTTTTAGCCGCCGGCAAGACTATTTCAGGAGGTCAGGGTATCCTGGTCTGGTCGCCGAACTATACCGTTACCAATTACGGCACTATCAGCGGAGCGACCTTTAACAAATTACAAGATGCTACTGCCGGTAAGACTAATCCCGGAATGACCGGCACCGCAAATATCGCCATGCTTTTTAAAGGCGATACCAGTTACGGCGATCCCAGCGGCAAAAATATACTTATTAACTCAGGGAGCATCTCCAGCGATATTAACAACGCCAGTACTGCCATAGAGGCCGATGCCGGAAACACCGAGATCACCAATGTCAATGGCGGAACAATTTCCGGATATACCTACGGCATCCATTTTTTAAGCGGCACCAACAGGATCACTAATAGGGGGACCATTTCCACGACAGGAGGGGCAGCTGATTCGGCGGCGATCCAGATTGACGCCGGGACCACTGTTATTGACAGCACCGGCGGAACTATCAACGGAAATGTAGTCCTGGCTTCTAATGCCGCGCTTGATGTCGGCGCGAGCACATTGAATGTTAACGGCAAGTATACCCAGAATGCCAGCTCAACTCTCAAGGTGGCCATCGCGAGTCCGTCGTCATCGGGTAAAATAATATCCAACAACAGCTCGACGACTGTGTCCGCAGCGAGTAATGTCAATGTTACCGTTCCAAACAGTATCTTCATCCCGAATAACGCCACATTCACGGTAGTAGATGCGCCCGGCGCCGCCGGCGTAAGTGTACCCGGCGCGATCGCATCAAGCGATCCCCGCATCACGTTCTCAGGTTTAAGCTCGAACGGCGACCTCATCCTGACCGCAAGCCGTGCCACGAGCGGCTTCTCCAGCTTAGTCGTTGGTTCTAGTGCTTCGGGTGCCGCAGCCGTACTCGATAATATTTCAAACCCGTCGGCCGATATGACGACCGTCTTAAATGCGCTCGAAGGATTGAATAATTCGCAGGCAGCCTCAGCCCTTGCCACCGTCGTCCCGGTCGTAGACAGCGGTGTGACTACGGCAAGCAATACCGCGATCAACCAGTTCATAGGGACGTCGACCGACAGGCTCGGTGGTCTTTTTGCACAGGCGCGTAACGAAGAGACAGGGGATACCGGCGTATCGACCGGAAGTGAAGGGCGTAACGGCTTTGAGGCATGGGGGCAGGGCTTCGGCGAATACGCCCACCAGGACCCGCGCGGGACAAGTAACGGTTATCACGCTACAATATGGGGCACGGCCATCGGAGGAGATATTCCATTATTTAACGACAGGATGCGCCTGGGCGCCAGCGGAGGTTATGCTCAGAGCGATATAAATTCCAAGGATAACAGCGGAGCTACCGATATTAACAGCTACCAGACTACCCTTTACGCCGGATACATAGACGGCGCAAACCCTTATTACATAAACGGTGCCTTCTCATTCGCCTTCAACAAATACAAAGGTGCGAGGAACATAGCGATAGGCACCATAATGAGGACTGCCGATGCCCATTACAACGGCCAGCAGTATTCGGTGTTAGTCGACGGGGGATATACCTTTAAGGTAAAGAGCCTTCATA
>CAISWF010000096.1 GCA_903889135.1 Candidatus Omnitrophota bacterium
GATAAGAAACGGAAGGTATCCATGAACGGGCGTATCTGGCTCTTCTCTCCCCCGTAGATAGATTTTATGGGAATGGAGTCGATCTTGAACCCCGCCTTCGAGGCCCCTATTAGGAGCTCCGACTCTATCTCGTATTTATCGGTGGTAAGCGGCACTGCTCTCAAAACTTCAGCTTTTATGAGCCTGTACCCGCACTGCGTATCCGGCATCTTCTGTCCGGCGATCAGGGATATAAAGCTCGACATCGCCCAATTAGTGGCCTTCCTTTTAAGCGGCATGCCTTTAGGGTCGCCCATCCTGTTCCCGAGGATAACTGCCGCGTCGCCCAGTCCTGTCGCCTTTACGAAACCTTGCAGCTCGCCCGGGTGGTGCTGTCCGTCGCCATCCATCGTTATCACAAAATCATAATCTTTTTTCAGCGCTTCCTTGAAGCCGTCCCTAAGCGACACACCCTTCCCGAGGTTTTTCGCGTGGCTGATGACACTGGCGCCGGCTTTGCTCGCCTCTTCCTTCGTCTTATCGGCTGAGCCGTCGTCTACCACTATGCAGTCGAGGCCATTGGCCCTGACTTCGCCTACGATATGGCCTATACGCATCTCCTCATTATACGCGGGAATTATTACGCACCCCCGCTTCGGCGGCAAGGTCCCGCAGCAGCGGGAGTTTTCACCATTCACAGCCAGAACCTCCTGAACATATACCATTGGGACGGATATTTTCTTATATAACCCTCGATGGCCTTCACGCAAAGGTCGGTGACTTCCCTTTCATCCGCTTCGCGGTTCCCGGTGGCGCGATACGATAAGGATTTATCGAATATCAGCTCAAAGGTGTCATCCGGCATCCTGAGCAAAAAACCGGGTACGATAGGAGCCCTAGTCTTAATGGAAAAAGCTGCCGGGCCCTTCGGGATCAAAGTCTTCTTCCCGAAGAAATCTGTGACGATGCCGTGATTTGAAAAATCCCTTTCCCCCAACAAAGCCAAGACCTCCCCTTTATCCAGGGCCGAAAAGCATCTCCTCAGGGCAGACCCGAGAGGTATGACCTTTACTCCCGTGCGCGCCCTTTGGCCTATGAAAAAATTGTTTATCAGCTTGTTCTTGTGGTCGAGCGCAACGGCATTGAACTTGTAGCCTAAAAGGGATATCACCGCGCCGCCCAGTTCGTAGTTCCCGATATGGGCCGTTAACGCTATGGCACCCTTGCCGTTTTTGAGGGCTTCATCAAGATTCTCCATGCCCGTTACCTTTATTTTCTCGGAGAGGAATCTCTTATCGATCTTCTCGAACCGGAAAAAATCTACCAGGTATTTGGCGAAATTCACGAAGACTTCTTTAGCGAGCCGCGCGATCTCCTCCTCGTCTTTATCGGGAAATATGGCTCGCAGGTTGCCGTATACTATAAGGCGGTCATTCCGCGAGAGGGCATACTGCAGCCTGGCAAAAAAGGTCGCGACGGCGTATCCGGCCTTAAGCGGCAGGGCCAGCGCCAGGGATTGTCCGAGCCTATATATCAGGAATTCGCGCATTCGAGTATAAGCCTCGCTATGTCGGTTGACGATCGCGGTTTCGCTATCCGGCTGGCGTTGCCGCGCATTTGTTCGAGCTTCGACCTGTTGCCGAGCAGCATCTCCGTAAGCAGTGCTGCATCAGCAGCGCTATCCGCCTTCACCGCGACGCCTTCGCTTATCAGGTACTCGGTATTCTTGGCCTCTTGCCCCGGTATCGGGTTCAATATTATTATCGGCAAGTCCTTTGAAAGGGCCTCGGATATCGTAAGCCCGCCCA
>CAISWF010000097.1 GCA_903889135.1 Candidatus Omnitrophota bacterium
GTTTCTTCCAATGGCTGTAATCCCCTATCGTCTTATCCCCTTTACTTGCCATTAAGACCGCCTCTTCGATCTCATCAAGAGTCCTGAATACGATCTTATTTTCGGGATGCCTGTAAAAGGGATGTTTCCCCAGACCCGCGCAATCCCAATTTATCGCAGCGCAATTCCCGACCACTGCCGCGATCGTACATGCCGAATTGATGCTGTATCCCACGCACAGGTCCGAGCACGACGACGCGACAAGCGGGAATAGGGAATGATCTAATACCGCCAGCTTCCCGCGGCCTTTTAACGTTTCCATCTTATCGATTATATTTTTCCCGGAAGGAATGGATAAAAGCAACCGTTCGAGCGGCTGTTTACTTTTTACTATGCAAGCGATCCCGGGATGTTTCTCGACAACGCTCAAGACCCTCAAATAAAACTCGGATAACGACCCCGGGGATTGATGTAGCATGTACCCGACCGAATCATCAAAGACTGATATTATGAAATCCGCAGCCCCGGGAAAAATATCTTTTCTTCTGAGATCCCGGCTGTTGGAGGCGGCCCACATCCCCGAAGGCAGCACATAGCGGCACGCGCTGTTTTTCTTCCTGAGCAATTCGCTCATATATTTACCCCATACAAAATAAACATGCTGCGGGAAAAAATGCGATGGCAATAAATAGGTCGTATAGATCGACCAGTGATAGCCCGCCATTATCCCGCCGGCGCGTTCGGCTGCGTTGGCCTGGGCTTCCTGTCTCCAGGAAGCCTCCTGGTGCTGCAAAAATATCTTCACCTTATAACGCCTGAATACGGATTCGTAAATTGACGATAAAAAATAGTACTCGAACCCGAATATCCCAAGCCAGATCGGATTTGAAAAAAAGGAGAAAAACGCTCGACCGGTCATTTTTAAATAACCGGCCGGGCCCAGCCGACTCATCTTTATTAACGCCGGCAATTGGGCGTCGATCCACTTTATCCCTTTCTTCTCTATTTCATCCGTCGTCTCTTTTATTACCGGCGTATCGCTGCGGTCAATATAAGCGACTACGTCAAAATCGTCGGTTTTTATCGTACCCATCCAAAAATCGTGGAAATGGCTTGGATAATATTCGGCCCAAATGGCAGGCCTTATATCGGAGATGTTGGTCTTAACTTTAGGGGCGCCCAGTTTACATAAGAGAAAAAAGACCAGATAGTAAAAAGGCTTGGAATAATATTTCAGGTCCCCAACCGGATCGATCGCATTCCGCACAATGAAATCGGGCCCGCTATAAAACCGGCAAAGCAAATAATTAAGCGGGTGCCCGCTCAGGCAAATAATATGGGCCTCTCCGGCCGCCCCTTTCCCGGGAACGATCTCCGAACCTGCCATCGTGATGAAAATGACCTTACTTTTAAGGTTTTCGGCCAGATAAGACTTGAGCATGTCCTTGAATCGCCCGGTTTCGCGCGGGATCTTCCCGTCAATAAAACCGCCGACGCAGGCGTTAAGCTCTTTGTCTACCCTGTAAGTTAACGCTAGGCCTTTCGCGTCTAATTTATGAAGGGTCAAATCCACCGGGAAGAAAACTCCGCCAGATCCGGTCCTTCCCAGGATCCCGAGGAATTTGGAAGACCTGGGGCGGGCCTGGCGCTGGTCAAAATTAACTTTTATATCGGAAAACTTGCTCCGGATAAGGAAGAACAAAATATCGGTTAAAGATATTTTTTCTACCCAATAGATTCTTTTATTCTTCTTGTTCAGTCTGTCCATTACCGGGGCTTTTACCGCGCTCTGCCCGCTAATGCTATTAAAGTGTCGCAGGCCTTTATCTTGCCTAATTGCGCTTCGTAGCTGTCGTTTAATTCCTTATTATTGAGGAAACTCCAGGTCTCATGGCCGCCGGGCTTACCCTTTGAAAGCCAATATAGGTGGTTGGAAAGCGGGTATCTTTGGACCTGCAGCACGGAACCGGCAGATAGACCTGAATCCTTCAGAAGTTTCCTTAAATTTGAATCGTTAAATAAATAGAGATGGCATTTAAAATAGGTGAATTCAGAAAAACCCTTATTTCCATATAAGGACAACAGCGCGTCGTTGGAATTAGGGACTTCTATGATGATCCTGCCGCCCTTATTCAACAGTTTTGATAATCTCACCAGGATATCCCTGGGGTCCTTGAAATGCTCCAATACATGGAATAAAGTTATTATGTCGAACTTCTCGCTTACCTTTTCGATATCGGAATAAACCTTGACCTTGAAGCGCTTTTCGATTATCTCCCTCAAGCTGTTATCCTTTTCGACCCCGGCGCACTTTTTAGCGGACTTCTTCGCTTTCGCGAGGAACCCCCCAACGCCGCATCCGAAATCAAGAAGCGACTTGCCTGAGACCTTTGGTCTTATCCATTCGGCCCGTCTCGTATCATCGGCGCCGCATAACTTCAAATACCGTTTCCAATCCGCTATCGGCTGCTTCTCCCTCATCTTGGATTCTTCATAAAACCTGTCATCAATATGGTTGAAACTTGCGAGAAAAACAAGGCCGCATCTTTTGCATCTCAGGATCGGCATTCCGGGCAGGTCCCTGACCCTCCCTTTAACCCGTTCGAACTTCTTTGCCCCGCATAAATAACATTTTCTTGCTTCATTTTTCTTCATTATAATCTCCGTAGTCCGTTTAGCCCTTCTAATCCTGGCGGAAACCCCGAAAATCCTTATTTTTATTCATATAAAGATTTTTCGCATCTTCAATCGCCCCGCACAGCTTCTTCTGGAAATAATTCTCCAATAAACGCTTATTTGCCTTGAATAACGCCTCGTGAAATTCATCGTCGGTCATATCGGTAAAGTTGACCGCCAGGAGGTCGGAATTAATATGTTTATTCTCGTAAAAATCCTCGCAATCCTTCAGCAGCCCTTGCTTGATCGCATAATAATAAAGCGGAGAACCGGGATACGGGGTGACCGGACGTATGTTACGCAGTTGTGCGCCGTCATCATATTTCAGCAAAAAATCCACTCCCTTCCTTAAGGTCTCGGCATTTTCCCCTATATTGCCGAAAATAATATTAAAACCGGGGCTGATCTCCGCGGCGAGGGTGGCTTCGATACCCTTTGTGATCTGTTCGGTAGTCAGCGCCTTTTGCATGTTCTTCAATATCCGGTCATCCATCGCTTCGATGCCGTAATTGATAAAAACGCATCCGGCTTTTTTCATTACTTCCAAAACATCCGGCCTGGCATAATTCAACCTGCCGTTGCATGACCACCTGATATTTAATCCGGATTTTATAAATGCCTCGCATAAGTTAAACGTACGTTTAGCGGAGGACATAAGCAATTCATCGGAAAACGCGATATATGTGATCCCGTAATCTTTCTTTAAAAATTCAATCTCCTCGATAATAGCCTCATTGCAGCGAGGACGGAACCCCTCATCCATCCGGTAGCAAAAATTACATTTAAAAGTGCACCCCCTGCCCGATAGCAAGGGAATGGCGAAATCTTTGTTTTTGCAATGAGGCAGCCTTAAAAGCCGGTAATATTCCATCGGGAATATCTTGTACGCCGGGAAAGGGATGCTGTCTATGTCCATTACAAGCTCCCTTTTTTCATTGACCGTGACCTTCTCGTCTTCCCTGTAAGCAATACCCTTGATCCCGCTCGGCGATCTCTTTTTAGAGAGCGTTTCCATCAATTCCACTGCAGTTATCTCCCCTTCGCCTAAGATCGCAAAATCCGCCTTTGTCTTCCGCAGGAAATATTCCGGCTCCGGGGAAGGCCCGTGCCCGCCGATAACATAGACCGGCCTGTTTTTAGACCGGTTGATCGCGTCGGATATCCTAAGCAGTTTCCTGTACTGGTAATATCCGGCGATCACACCCACCCCGACAACGTCAAAAACATTCTTATTCAAATAATCCGTAAGGTGTTCTTCGGGATAATGGTTCATATCCTGGTTATAGACCGTAACGTCGTGGCCGTTTTTCAGAAGGACGGCCGCTATATACGCCAGTCCCTGCGGGAACCAATGGATATAAGAATCGTTATCGTAGACTACCAGCAGTATTTTCATTATAGGCCTCTCAGACTAACCTTTTAAATCCCGTGTGGGCGGCCGGAAAGGGATAGACCTTTCGCACGCTTGAACTCTTAATATACGGGGATAATTCCCTCAATGTACCGTCGAGGGCGTCAAGATATCGATGCACGTCGCTCGCCTTGTGCGCATACGTGGAATAAAAAGATTTTGATGTAAGGAACCCTTTTTTAAGCATCTCGCCCGCAATAGCGGTGTGCGCGAGCTGGCTGTCGGGAGCGGCTATCTGCCAATGGCTTAGGGGGGGGATCCCCGAGATATGGATCTTGAGGCCGTATTTATTCCCCAGGTCTTTCCATCCCTGCTGCACCATTGTCCCTATCTCTACCAGGTGTCCGCCGGCCTTAAGTTTTTTATGCTTCTTTAACGTAGCCAATGCCGCGGACGGGCCGATCCTGTCCGTCCAATACGTGCTGCTGATAAAGGTCTTCTGGGCTGAAGACATTATCTTAGCCTTTCCTATGACCGCAGCCATGGGATAACCGTTGCCCAATGCCTTCGCGAACACGGCGAGATCCGGCTTCACTCCGAGCTTTAAATGGATGCCTCCGGAATTCATGCGCAGCCCCGAGGTGACTTCGTCAAAAACAAGGGGGATATTCTTCTTTTCTGTTATCTTGCGTATGCCTTCCAAAAATCCGTCAACCGGCCAGGAGCTCCTCACAGGCTCCATGATGACACCTGCAATTTTATTATCGAATTTATCCACTAATGATTCAAAATTCTCCAGCTCATTATATTTGAAGGGGACCGCAGTCCCGGCAAGGCCGCGCGGAATACCGGCCGGCTCAAGCCCCGGCAGCAGCTGGCCGTCAAGGGTGGAAGATCCGGCCAGATTGGCTGATATATACCAATCGCTCCAGCCGTGATAACCGCAAAACAGGACTATCGCTTTCCCGCTGTACGCGCGTATTATCCTCACCGCGACGGCCATCGCTTCTCCGCCGGTCCTCGCGTACCTGGCCATCCCGGCCCAGGGGTGGATATCGCATAACAATTCCGCAAGCTCTACCTCTTCCGGAGCGTTTAACGTGCACATATTGCCGCGTTTTACGGCATTTTTTACCGCCGCATCGACATCAGGGTCGCCATAACCCAAAGTGCACGCGCCCACGCCAGCGATCGTAAAATCCAAATACTTCCTGTTATCCAGGTCCCATACGCTTATCCCTTTGCACCTGGAATAATAGGCGGGCCAACCGACTGGCAGGAACATCTCCGGGCGCTTGGATAAAAGCTGCGTCCCCCCGGGAATGATCTTTCTCGCCTTGCGGTAAAGTAAGACTCCTTTATTTTGTCTCACTCGATCCCTCCATTTTTTCCAGGAGTTTCAGTATTAAAATATCCTCCTCCAGGGAATTCGGGAATTTTGCCTTATTCATAACGGCCTGGATGAACGCGTTCAGTTCGTCGACATACATATCTTCGGTGATGTTCTTGTTGTACCCTTCCGCGGCCGGACCCTGGGAATAAAAATAATGGATCCAGCGATTATTTCTCGCGTCGTAAAGTTTTACCACATTTTCATCCCACCGCCA
>CAISWF010000098.1 GCA_903889135.1 Candidatus Omnitrophota bacterium
GAGAGGTTTCCCCTCGGCTCATAGGAGAGGAATGCCAAATTATAATATTTGTCGTGTGAGGTGTTGACCATGTTTTCTACTCTTAAAAAAATCCTACGGTTTTCGCTTGTCTTTTCTTTTCTGCTGCTGGCTAGCACCCCCGTGTTTGCAAAACACAGCGATGATACAGATAAAGAAGGGGTCAATAACAGCGCGTTGTTGCCTGCCAGGAAGCTCGCGAGTGGCGTCGGTATTAATTATTTTAACGCGTTCCTGCGCACCCTGCGGGATCCCAAAGATACATCGTATGAAGCGGGCTTTGCGGCCTTGGCGAAGTATCATATTCCTTTTGTCCGTTTCGCAGCCTGTGGTTTCTGGCCAAAAGACATGGCGTTGTATCGACAGGATAAGGTCGCCTATTTCGCGCGGTTGGATGCCGTGGTTCATGCCGCGGAAAAGAACGGTATTTGCCTTATTCCTGATTTGTTTTGGCACTACTCAACGGTACCCGACATCGTTGGTGAGCCCTGCAACCAGTGGGGTAATGCTCAGAGCAAGACACAGGCTTGGATGCGGGCCTATATACAAGAGGTCGTTACGCGATATAAGACATCGCCCGCTATAATAGGATGGGAGTTTGGCAACGAATACAATAATAAGATCGATCTGCCAAACCGCGCGCAGCATCGACCACCCGTTAATACTAAAGAAGGAACCCCCGCTACTCGCTCAGCAGACGATGATTTAACGCTCGGCATGCTGCAAATCGCCCTGAAGGAATTCGCTAAGGAGGTGCGGAAATACGATACGGAGCATTTTATCACTAGCGGAAACTCCATGCCTCGCCCAGCCGCGTGGCACAACACGCACCAAAATAACTGGGACACGGATACGCCGGAACAGGCCGCGGATATACTGCTGGCCCAGAACCCAGATTCCATTGATATGATCAGCGTGCATGTTTATAGAGATGTTATAGAGCGCCTGCCGCTTGTAACCCGCGCGGCAGAAGCGGTGAAGAAACCGGTATTTGTCGGAGAGTTCCAGGTTCCCAACGGCCCTGAGGCGCCCTCGCTCTTTGATATATGGATTACACGCATGCAGCAGCAGGGGGTCGCTCTGGCCGCCGTGTGGGTGTTCGATTATTCAGTTCAGGAGAAGGGCAATAGCATTACACCGGAGAACGGGCGTTCCTGGCAATTGGAGAAGATTGCAGACGCGAACAAGAATTGGCGCAAGAATCCCTCTCTAATCCCCAAAAATCCTTGATATAGTAAGCTATTCCCCCTATAATAAAATAAGGTAAATCAGAGAGGTTTCCCCTCGGCTCATGGGAGAGCCTAAAAGCTATGATCAGGCGAAGCGTTTTTATTTTAATAACAATTAAAGTGAGGTAATATGACATATTTAAAAATAAAATTAACGTATATTTTACTTATCATTCCTTTATTCCTTTTTGCGAATCCGGTTACCGTTACGTGTTCCAACGAAACAGGCGCACAAGACGGGGACAGTAATGCAGCAGCCGAGCGGAAGCTCCCACAGCTGGAGCAGGGCAAATGGGAACCGTTATTTGAAATGGGGGAAGATATTTATCCTTCCGTTGTCATAAGCATGGCGACCTTGAAAATAGGGTTCTGGGACGATAAACAGCATATCGGAGACCTGCGCGGGACTATAGGCATAGCGGTCCGCGGCACCGAAGAAAATTGCCCGATAACGGTAAAAATATCAGGCAGTAATTTTATCGGTCCCACCACCTTCACCGGCACATTGCCCGAAAAGGACACCGTATACTGTGTCTACCCCGATCTTAAATATGATTATGAAAAACTTTTGTCTGTTAAGCAAACCGTCCCCGAAATGCTAAGCTTTGAAGTTACGATAGGCAAAAAAACCGATCCCGAAAGGATAGTGCGGGTACAGGTCCGCCCTGTCAATGAATGCGTTTTTTATTTTATAGACTCTTCAGGAAATCCGCGTGATGTATCCTATTTTTTTGCCGCCTATGTTAATGAGAACCATCCCATCGTAAGCCAGATACTGAAAGAAGCTATCGCCTCAAAAATGGTAGATAGTTTTACGGGTTACTCGGGGGATAAAGAAGACGTGGTTAAAGAGATCGAGGCGATCTGGGAAACTCTCAAAGCGAGGGATGTGCATTACATCACAATGCCCGCTAGCGCAGACGATGACAATCCATATATCGGAAGCCAGTATGTCAGGCTCTTGGGAGAGAGTATCGATTATGCCCAAGCCAACTGTGTTGACGGCTCCGTCCTTATGGCGTCTATTCTTAGGAAGATCGGCCTTAATGTGAGCCTGGTCAGCATCCCCGGCCACATGTTCATCGCCGTTAATCTGGACCGGGAGGGGAAAGAGACTATTTTCATTGAGACGACCATGCTTAGCGGCTATAGCCTGGATGAAGCCATGAAACAAGGGAATGAAGAGTATACGGAAAACGAAGGTAAATTTGATTCTGAAAAAGAGGAAGACTGGCCTTATCATACCGCCAATATTCAGGATGCCCGAAGCGTGGGGATCATACCCATAAAAGATTCTTCGGCAAATTAACCATGCTAAACGGAGAAATAGCTTGAGGATAACCGGAGCTGTAGCGGCGTTACTGATGCTTTTCAGCGTTATTCCCGCCTATGCATCTATCCCCGAATTGCAGCATGGCAATAAGCAGCGCCAGCACGTGACGGACGATATGCTGGAGAAGGTCGCAATCGAGAAGGGGATCATACCCAAAGATGCGGACGAAGCATTCCTTAAAGCAGAGATCGAAAAGAAGGACATGATAACAATATGGATCATGGTAGATGACAAGGCCAGGCTTTCCTTCATAGATAATTTACGGGAGTTTAATAAGAAAGACGGGGTAATTATCAGATTACCTTCAGAGTATTATGTCAGGGAAATAACAGATGACATATACAATAGTATCGTAAACGGGGATATCGTTGTAATGGAGCTAGGGAATATATTTAAGACAATAGCCATAATGGAAGGCGACTACGACAACGGGAAGGATAAGGTTGCAGTTGCTAAAGAATATATGGGCGAGGAGGGTTTTCAGATGTACCAGAGAATGTATCCGGGAAA
>CAISWF010000099.1 GCA_903889135.1 Candidatus Omnitrophota bacterium
AACGGTATCCGTCAAATCGAAAAAGGGCGACATCTTCGATATATGGGTCCTGAAACAGAGGCAGCCGCTCATGGTATCGGATGCGGATAAAGATTTCAGGTTCAACCTGGATCTTATACCAGGCGAGTTCAGGCGGGATTTCAAGTCCCTGATAGCCACTCCGCTTATTTCAGAGAAGAAGGTCATCGGTATCCTGAGGGTCGAAAGCAGGGAGGCCGAGGCTTATGTGTCCGACGACCTGAGGCTGCTCACTATCATCTCCGACCTCGCGGCTATCGCGCTGGAAAATTCAAAACTCTTTCACCGGATAGAAGAGCTCGCTATAAGCGACGGATTGACCGGGCTCTACTGCCAGAGATATTTCAAGGATAGGTTGGCGGAGGACATCCCGAAAGCGGCCAGGATAAAACAACCGCTCTCGCTCCTCATGTTCGATATAGACGGCTTCAAGGGCTATAATGACAAATACGGCCATATCGCCGGAGATATAGTCCTTAAGTCGATCGGAGGCCTGCTCAAGGGCTCAGTGGAGGCCGGCGATATCGCGGCCAGGTACGGCGGGGAAGAGTTTGCCATCGTCCTCTTCGGGAAGGAGAAGGCCGTCGCGCAAAAACTCGGGGAGGAGATACGTAAAAAAATAGAGTCCGAAAAGTTCATCCTGAGACAGGTTGAGACGCATGTTACGGTCTCGATCGGCTGCGCCGGGGTGCCCGAAGACGCGGTATCGAGGGATGAGATCATCAGGTCAGCCGACGCGGCCCTTTATGAAGCCAAAAAGAGCGGAGGCAACAAGATATGCCTCGCCTGAACATCTCCCCGAAAAGATGGGCCCTGTCAAAAAGGGGAGTCCTGCCGGTATTTTTCATACTGGCGTTTATCCCGCCGCTTTACTGCATCGGCAAGCCGGCGCATATTTATATCTTCACGCTGAATTTCTCCCTCATAGCGATCATAGCCGCGGCTTTTGAATTCGGGTTGGGCGTATCATATATGATATCGGGCTGCGTTACCGCCTTCACTTTAGCCTTGATGTTTTTCAAAAGGGGATTCGAGGTTCCTTATTTTGCCTCGATCATATCTTTGAACCTCATACCGCTCATCCCTTCGTATTTCAATAAAAAATACTCCGACTATTTCACCTCAAAAAGTACCGCGTTTACCGACGAGAGAAAATCGTACGATGAGTTAACGAGCGAGCTCAAGGTGATAAAGGGCCTGAATGTTTCGCTTCAGAACCAGGTCCATGATATCCTCGATCTTTACGAGGTGACCAAGAAGATGAGCGCATCTCTCGATACGGGAGATATGCTAAGGATTTTTAGGGAGGCGGTCAGCAAGATCTCGAGATTCGTCACCGCCAGGGTCATATTGCTGGAAGAATCCCATCACAAGCCCACAGCCCGCTTAACTTATGAGATACATAACCCCTCCAGGGGAAAGATCTCCTCAAGCGAGATCCACAGTGGTCCGCCCGATAAATTTGACCATGTCCTTGCGGAAACGGTTTCCGCGGGCAAAGGGGCAATATCGCTCAAGGCGCCTATAGATAAGGGCCATCCTTTCGCCCCTTACCTCGGAGGGTCGAATAAGTCCTTTATCGCCCTGCCGCTACTTTCGGAGGGAGCGCCCTTGGGGATACTTGCGATACTGGGCATGGAAGATGAGCACGCAGAAAGCTTCTCTATCCTTGCGGAGCAGCTGGCGCTCGAGCTCAAGAAGATAAGCTTGTACGAAAAGGTCCAGGAGTTGGCGATAACTGACGGCTTGACCGGCATATACGTAAGAAGGCATTTCATAGAGAGACTGAACGAAGAGGTCGCGCGTTCCAAAAGACACAACCTTAAACTTTCGCTTCTTATGATAGACCTGGACCATTTCAAGCAGTGCAACGATACTTACGGGCACCTAGTAGGAGATATAGTGCTCAAGGAGATATCCAGGATAATGACGGAATATGTGCGGCAGGTGGACCTTATCGGAAGGTACGGAGGAGAAGAGTTCGTCATAGCGCTTCCTGATACGGACAAAAATTCGGCGGTCAACGTCGCCGACAGGATAAGGATGTCCGTGGAAAAGCATAAATTCAGGGCGTATGACGAGACCATATTGATGACGATAAGCATAGGCGTGGCGACTTTTCCGGAGACCGGAGATGACGTGTCGATGCTTATAGACCGCGCGGACCAGGCCCTTTATAAGGCGAAAGAAGGCGGCAGGAATAAGGCCGTAATATGGCCTTAAGACGGGATTTGGGCTGAATTATATTGAAAAATGACCGTTTTTGAGTTAAAATTATTGACTTAATGACTAAATTCGCTATCGGAATAGACCTTGGCGGTACCTATACTAAGCTTGCCCTCGTAGATACGAAGGGCAAGGTCTCTAATAGGACTAAATTGTCCACTGCGGCATACCGCACAAGGGCAGGCCTGATAGCCGCGATCGTCGCAGAGGTGAATGCCGTGCTGGCAAAGGCGCGCCTTTCCCCAAGAAAAATACTCGGCGTAGGCATCGGTGTCCCGGGGATCGTGGATTTCAGGCGCGGACGGGTCTATAACCTGACCAATGTCCCGGGATGGGAGAATACGCCGCTAAAAGGGATGCTTGAGGCCAAGTTAGATCTTCCCGTCCTTGTCGATAACGACGTCAACCTAATGGCGCTTGGGGAATGCAGGTTCGGCGCGGGCAGGGGCGCGAAAAACCTCGTCTGCATCACTTTGGGGACGGGCGTCGGAGGCGGGATAATAATAGACGGGGCCCTTTACCGGGGTTCGGCTTTTTCCGCCGGCGAGGTAGGCCATATGCCGCTCAAAGAGCGGGGGTTACCGTGCGGCTGCGGAAGTTACGGATGCCTGGAGCGTTACGTCGGCAACAGGTATATCGTAGATGAACTAAAAGGGAAGATACTTCGAGGCAGCCCGACGATCATCAAGAAACTGGTAAATAACGATCTCTCGGCCATGACGCCGGAGATCATAAGTAAAGCCGCGCTCAAGGGCGACAGGCTTTCTATAGATTTTTGGAATACGGTCGGTGAAAGGATAGGCGTTACGCTGGCAGGTATCGTAAACCTCCTGAATCCCGAGCGGATAATAATCGGAGGCGGGGTCGCGGACGCGGGAGAGCCGTTGTTCAAGTCCATCAGGAGGACGGTGGGCGAGAGGGCTTTGCCCGTCCCGGGGAAAGCCGTCAAGATCCTCAAGGCGAAACTCGGGAATGACGCCGGCATTATCGGCGCCGCAGCGCTTTTCTTCTATCCCGAGACCCGCGGCCGTTGCAAATAACCGGAGACGCAATTGAATCGTAAGTCTTTGATCTTCGCTTTTACCGTTATAATAACCGTAATCATTTCCGGTTTTGTTTACGCTGCCAGTTTGAAGGGGGGACCGGCGCCGGTTATTCCTATCCTTAAAGTAGACAAGAACACTAAAGAGCCCGTCGTTATAAACGGCGATACGGTAGAGTATTCCGAGACAGATATGACCGCGGTCGCGAACGGGAATGTAGTAATAACTTATCAAGATACGAAGTTGACCTGTAAGAAAGCGATTTTTCACACGGACACGAAGGAGATCCTGGCCGAGGGGGACGTAAACCTGATGCAAGGCAAGGACTTCCTCAAGGGCGAAAGTATGGTTTATAACGTCGAGACGAAGACAGGGACGTTGGTCAGCCCACGCGTTTTCATAGCCCCCACTTATTACGGCGGCGGGGAAAAGGCCGAGAAGCAGGACCTAAACCATTATTACATGAAAAATGGTTATGTCACTACCTGCGACAAGGAAAAACCGCATTACAGGGTCCAGGCCAAGCAACTGAACGTCTACCTTAATGACAGGGTGACCGCGAATAATATTCTGGTTTTTGTAGGAGACGTGCCGGTATTTTATTTCCCTTACCTGAGCATCCCGTTAAACGACCACCGCCCGCCGGTCACTGTCCAGCCGGGCCATAACGATGACTGGGGATATTTCCTCCTTACTTCCTGGAAATACTACCTCAACGAAAATATAAAAGGCCGGATAAATATAGATTACAGGGAATTTAGGAATTTCGCTTACGGCGTCTCCACTAATTATCATACCGACAATTACGGCAGCGGCGTCGTGAACTTAAATTATTTTAACGAACTGAATCAGCACAGCTGGAGCTCCCGTCCCGACCAACCGGACGAGAAACTCGATCGCTATAGGGCGCAACTAAGGCATAAGTGGCAGCCGGACCCGGCTACCAGCGCGATCGTCGAATACAACAAGTTATCCGATATAAATGTAGTAAAGGATTATTACATCAGGAATTACCAACGGGACATGGTCAACAACAACTACGCCTCGATCGTAAGGACCGACCCGTATTACACGACGAGCCTTTTAGTACAGCCCCGGGTAAACCGTTTTGATTCCGTGATCGAATACCTCCCCCAGGCGCAATTCCAGACGCGCAGCCTGAAGATCGGCCAGACGAATTTTTATTATGACGGCAGCGCACAGGCCGCCAATATCAATAATCTGCAAGCCGCGCCGGTCAACGGCGTAGCAGCCGTAAACAGAGTAGATACCAATAACCAGCTTTCATACCAGGCAAATGTTTTAGGGTGGCTAGGCATAAAGCCTTTCGTGGGCACAGAGCAGACGTATTACAGCAGGGACAGGTTAGGGGATAATGACAACTTCATCCGCGGGAATGCCTTTACGGGCGTCGACCTCAATACGCGCTTCTATAAGACTTTTGACGTCAAATCAAACGCGTTAAATATTGACATAAACGGCCTCAGGCATGTGGTCTCTCCCACGATCAGTTACTATTATGCCCACAGGCCCACGTTCCGTCCGGAGAATTTGGGCCAGTTTGATTCGATAGATACCATTAACTACAGCAATAACATAACCCCATCTTTGGAAAATAAGCTCCAGACGAAGAGGTTGATAGCAGGAAAGATGCAGACGGTCGATCTCGCGAGATTAATATTAAGCACCAATTACAATTTCGAGACCGCAGATAAGAAAAAGGGTAAGGTAGGAACTTACGATTATTTGTTTGAATCGAAGCCGTATAATTGGATGAGGATCCTCTCCACCGCCTCGTATGACCAGCATGCCTCGAGATTCAGCGCGTTTACTTTTAATATTGTGGGAGATCCGAACAATCTTGAAAATCAGGACCTCAGAGGCGCCGAATACACGGATCTAACCCTGAAGAAATGGAGCTGGGGCGCCGGATACAGATGGCAGAATAATGTCTACAGCCAGTTGGAAGGACAGGTGATGTTCAACGTTACCGAGAAATGGAAGGTCACTGCTTACGAGATGCTCAATTTCAGGAGCACGACCACAGGGGTGAATGCCGGAAATAGTTTCTTCAACAGGTTTACCGAACAGGAATACAGGGTCAGCCGCGACCTGCATTGCTGGATCGGGGATCTCATCTTTAACGTATCGCAGGACCACGGATATACTTTTATGTTTTCGTTGCGGTTAAAGGCGTTCCCGGAGATGCCTTTCGAATTCCAGAAGAATTATAACCCGCCGATGTTCGGCTCTACTTTACCTCCGAATTAACGAATGGTGAGAATATGCGGATAACGGTTATCGGGGCAGGATACGTGGGATTGGTTACGGCCGCATGCCTTGCCGACCTGGGCAACGATGTGATATGCGTCGATATAGACAGATCCAAGGTATCGAAACTTAACCGCGGCATTGTGCCCATTTACGAGCCTGGCCTCGAAGACCTCCTCAAAAGGAACCGCAAGGAGAAGCGGATAGGATTTACGACTAACCTTAAAGAAGCGGTGGGGAGGAGCGAGATCATATTTATTGCCGTCGGCACGCCTCCGAAGGAGAACGGGGAAGCCGACCTGACGCATATCGAAGCTGTCGCGGAAGGTATCGCCCGTTATATGACCTCGTATCATCTCGTCGTGGAGAAATCGACCACCCCGGTCGAGACCGGCAACTGGATCAAGCGGGTGCTCGAGGCCAACGCGCGTAAGGGCGTCAGGTTCGACGTGGCTTCAAACCCGGAATTTTTAAGGGAAGGATCAGCCATTGAGGATTTTATGCATCCCGACAGGATAATAATCGGGGTCGAGAGCAAGAAAGCCAGGGATATGCTGCTCGAGCTTTACAGACCGATAGGCGCCGAGATAATCGTGACGAACATCAACAGTGCCGAGATGATAAAGCACGCGTCAAATTCATTTCTGGCTACTAAGATATCGTTTATCAACGCCGTGGCGAATGTCTGCGAGAAGGCGGGCGCGGACGTCGAGGAAGTCGCCAGGGGCATGGGTTTTGATAAAAGGATCGGCAGGGACTTCCTGAACGCCGGGATAGGTTTCGGCGGTTTTTGTTTCCCTAAGGATATAGAGGCCTTCATCCAGTTATCTGAGAAGGCAGGATATGATTTTGAGCTGCTCAAAGCCGTAAAGAAGGTGAACGAAAAGCAAATACCGCTCTTTATCGGGAAGATCGAGAAGGCGTTATGGAACATCAAGGGCAAGACGATAGCGGTCCTCGGGCTGGCTTTCAAACCTAATACCGATGACATGAGATTCGCGCCTTCCGTCAAGATAATAGAAAAGCTCATAAGCGAGGGCGCCAGGATAAGCGCCTATGACCCTCAGGCCATGGATAAGGCTAAGCGCTTGCCTGAATTCGGAAAAGTCAAATTCTGCGACGGGCCTTATGGCGCGGCTAAAGACGCCGATTGCGCCGTGATAGTCACGGAATGGAACGAGTTCAAAGAGCTCGATCTTAAAAAAGTCAAGAGGCTCCTGAAACATCCGGTAATCGTTGACGGCAGGAACATATATGATCCTAAAAAGATGAAGGAACTCGGTTTCAGGTACACTTGTATCGGGAGGGCGTCCTAATGATCGACGGAGTAAAGATAAAGAAACTTAAGATAGTCCCGGATGACCGCGGCAAGCTTATGGAGATCATGCGCTGCGATGATGAGATCTTCGAAAAATTCGGACAGGCGTATTTCACGACCGCTTTCCCGGGAGTGGTGAAGGCGTGGCATTTCCATAAGAAACAAGACGACCATTTCGTCTGCTTGCAGGGCAAGATACGCCTCGGCCTCTACGACGCGATGGAGGGATCCAAGACCAAGGGTGAGGTCAATGAGTTCATCCTGTCGCTCGAGGACCCGTTCCTCGTTAAGATACCCAAGGGAGTCTATCACGGTTTTAAATGTGTCGCAGATATTGAATCGATGATCGTCAATATACCTACGATGGCGTATAACCCGAAAGAGCCGGACGAGCTCAGGATAGACGCGTACGATAACGACATACCTTACGACTGGAGGAAATAATGGCCCTGCGAGGAGTGATACTGGCCGGCGGTCTGGGCAAGAGGATGGATCCCTTGACCCGCATAACCAACAAGCACCTTTTGCCGGTCTACTGCAAGCCCATGATATATTACCCGATCCAGACGCTTGTCGATGCGGGGATAGAAGACATCCTCATAGTGACCGGAGGGAATAACGCAGGCGACTTTCTGAGGCTGCTGGGGAACGGCTCCGAATTCGGCCTGAAGCACATAAATTATACGTACCAGCGCGGCGAAGGCGGCATCGCGGAAGCGCTCGGCCTCGCGGAACACTTCGCCCACGGCGAGAAGATCGTTGTGATCCTGGGAGACAACCTTATCGAGAAGAGCATTAAGAAATATGTGCAGGATTTCAGGAAGCAGCCGTGCGGCGCGAAAGTGCTCTTGAAGAAAGTGCAGGACCCGGAACGCTTCGGGGTGGCCGAGATCAAAGGAAATAAGATAATAAATATCGATGAGAAACCGAAAAAACCGAAATCCGATCTCGCTGTGACCGGCATATATATGTACGATCCGAAGGTCTTCGATATCATAAGGCCGCTTAAACCCTCTAAGAGGGGCGAACTGGAGATAACCGACGTCAATAACGAGTACATAAGGTCCGGGAAGATGACCTTTGACGTCCTTGACGGCTGGTGGACCGACTGCGGGACCTTCGAGTCGCTGTTCCGCGCCGGCAGCCTGGTTGAGAAGGAATTGTGCAAGGGGGGAAAAAAGATATGCGAATATTAGTCACGGGCGGGGCGGGATTCATCGGCTCTAATTTCATAAGGTACGTCCTCGATAAGAATATGAGCTGCGAGATAATCAATCTAGACAAGTTGAGCTATGCCGGTAACCTTGAGAACCTTAAGGATCTAGAGAAGAACGAGAATTATACCTTTGTCAAAGGCGATATATGCGACCATAAGATCGTGGAAAAGGCGATGAAGGGCTGCGATTATGTCGTGAATTTCGCGGCCGAGAGCCATGTCGACAGGTCTATCCACGGTGCCGATGAGTTCATAATGTCTAACGTCCTCGGGACGAACGTCCTGTTGGAGAAGGCCAGGATGAACGACGTGTCCAAGTTCATACAGATATCCACCGACGAAGTTTATGGCTCGATAGAGGACGGCTCTTTCAACGAGGGCAGCGCCCTTGCCCCAAACAGCCCCTATTCGGCGAGTAAAGCCGCGGCCGAGCACATGTGCCGCGCGTATTTCGTGACTTTCGGCTTGCCCGTAGTCATAACGAGGAGCTCGAATAACTTCGGGCCTTACCAATATCCCGAGAAATTCGTCGCGCTGAGCATAACAAACCTTATCGAGGGGAAGAAGATACCCCTTTACGGCGACGGAAAGAACGTCCGCGACTGGCTCTACGTCGAGGATAATTGCGACGGGATATATTTCGCGTTGAATAAAGGCGCAGCGGGAGAGGTCTACAATATTGCCGGCGGTTATGAGATGATGAACATAGATATGGTCCACGACATCCTCAGGGCCGCGGGCGGTGACAGTTCGATGGTAGAATATGTAAAGGACCGGCTGGGGCACGACAGGAGATACTCCCTCGACGATTCGAAATTGAGGGAAATGGGATGGAAGCCTAACCATACCTTCAAGGAAGCGCTCGATAAGACCGTAAAATGGTACGAAGACCACCGAGACTGGTGGATGAAGATAAAGCATATGGGCACGTACAAAAAATATTACACGAAGCAGTATAAGGGGACGTCTTGAAGGTTCTCATCACCGGCGCAACCGGCATGTTAGGTTGCGATCTTTGTAAGGAATTTTCGGTAGCAGGCGACGTCACCGGTTTAGCGCGCGGCAACCGCGAGACGAAACAATGCCGCGCCTCGCAGCTGCTGGCGGCGGATATAACGGACAGGGACGGCGTAGCGCGGATCGTCCGGAAGGCCAAACCCGACCTGGTGATAAACGCGGCCGCGTTAGCGGATGTCGATTTCTGCGAACTTAACCCCGAAGAGGCTTTCAGGATAAACGCGGAGGGGGCCAAGAACGTTGCCGACGCGGCGGAGGGGGCGGGGGCGTTATTTATACAGATCGGCACGGATTACGTATTCGACGGCGAGAAGGGGTCGGCTTATACGGAAGATGACAAGCCTAACCCGGTAAGCGTTTACGGGTTTTCGAAACTGGCAGCCGATGATTATGTAAGGTCAAATATCGGAAAATATGCGATAGTGCGCTCGAGTTGGATGTTCGGTCCCTGCGGAAAGAATTTTGTCGATCTCGTCATCGAATCGGCCAGAAAAGGCGGCAGCATAAAGGCCGTAGGAGAAAAGTTCGGGAACCCTACCTATACGGCGGACCTGACGAAGGCGATATCAGGCCTGTCGGCGAAGATCAGGCAGGGTATTGCCCCGTCAGGCATCTATAATGTTTCAAACGAAGGGGTGTGTTCGCGTTACGAATTAGCGAAAGAGATATCCGGTCTCTGCGGGCTGAATGCCGAGATCGTATCTATAACCGCCAAGGACGCCGGCGGCCCGGCCCTGAGGCCGAAATTATCGGCTTTGGACAACACGAAGGTAAGCAAGGTGCTGGGATATAAGTTAAGGCATTACAAGGAAGCGTTGAACGATTACTTGAAGACCATAAAGAGGAGATGAGCAACTGATGGTTACGAAATTTAAAGAAAAGCTAAACCGGAAGAAGGCAAAGATCGCGGTGATCGGCCTTGGTTATGTCGGATTGCCCCTGGCTGTGGAGTTCGCAAAAAAAGGCTTCAAGGCGCTAGGGGTCGACCTCGACAAAAACAAGGTGGATTCCATAAACCTCGGTAAGTCCTATATATTGGATATCCCGGGCGAAGAGGTCAAGCCGCTGGTAAAAAGAGGTGCGCTCAGGGCTACCCGTGATTATTCGAAGCTGAAGGAAGTCGACGCCATAATAATCTGCGTCCCGACGCCGTTAAGGAAGACAAAAGATCCGGACATGTCTTTCATCGTATCGGCCGCCGAGGCGATCGCCAAGAATTTAAGACAAGGCCAGGTGATAATCCTCGAATCCACTACTTATCCCGGGACTACCGAAGAGGTGATCCTTCCTTTATTGGAGGCAACGGGCCTGAAAGTGGGAAAGGATTTTTGCCTCGGCTTTTCTCCGGAGAGGATCGACCCGGGCAATCCCACATATATGACCCATAATATACCGAAAGTCGTAAGCGGTATGACGAAGATATGCAGGGACAATATAGAATTGCTGTACTCCCAGATATGCGGCAAGGTCATACCGGTCTCGTCGGTGAAAGTGGCCGAGATGGTCAAACTCCTCGAGAATACCTTCAGGTCGGTCAACATAGGGCTCGTAAATGAACTCGCGCTCATGTGCGACAGCCTTAAGGTGGACGTATGGGAGATCATCGAGGCCGCGAAGACAAAGCCGTTCGGCTATATGCCTTTTTATCCCGGCCCCGGATTAGGAGGGCACTGCATTCCTATCGATCCCATATATCTGGCATGGAAGGCGAGGATACAGGGTTTCGAGCCGAGGTTCATAGACCTCGCATCAAAGGTGAATGCCGACATGCCCGAACATGTCGCCGAGAGGATATCGCGTTCGCTCAACAACAGGTTCGGGAAGGCTGTCAAAGGATCGAAGATACTCATCCTGGGTCTTTCCTACAAAAAAGACGTGACAGACACGAGGGAATCTCCGGCATACGAGGTCATGGAGAGGCTCAGGGAGCGCGGGGCCATCATCTCATATTACGATCCTTTCGTTCCGGAATCCTCGTTAAAGGGGCACAAAATAAGATCCATAAAATTGACAGCGTCCGAGCTTAGGGGCAAGGATTGCGCGGTCATAGTGACCGACCACTCGAACGTCGACTACGATTTTATAGTCAAAAATTCCAAGTTTATCCTCGATACGCGTAACGCGTTAAGGAATGTCAGGACGAACCGAAGCAAAATAGAAAGGCTCTAATGTAATGGCCAGATATCTCGTTACCGGGGGCGCGGGGTTCATCGGTTCCAACATCGTTGATGAGCTTGTGCGCCGCCGCGAAGAAGTGACGGTCCTGGACGATTTCTCGTCGGGAAAAAAGAAAAACCTCGAGAACGCCTCGGGCAAGATCGAATTGATAGAAGGGGACATACGCGATCCAGCCGCATTAAAAAAAGCGCTCAAGGGCTGCGATTATGTCCTGCACCAGGCTGCGCTCCGTTCGGTGCGGGCCAAGGGGTTGCTAATTTGGTATGTTTGACTTTAGGCACGGGTGTGGGGGCCGGTTTGATTCTCAACGGCCGGCTTTACCGTGGCGAAGGCAATGCCGCCGGAGAGTTGGGGCATATGCCGATCAATGAGCATGGCCCCAGATGTAATTGCGGCGGCTGGGGCTGTTTTGAAGCTTATGTAGGCAACCGTCCTTTGTTTGCCAAGGCCTCTCGCATGGTAGGTAAACGCGGCATGACTACGCAAAAAATGTTTGCTTTAGCTCAACAGGGGAACAAAAAAGCGTTAGTGTACTGGCGTAGAGTGGCTCAACGCATCGGTAATGGGTTAGTCGGTATTGTCAACTTGTTAAATCCACGGTTGATCATTATCGGCGGCGGGGTTTCCAATAATGAGAAGTTTTTGTTCAAGACGATTGCAGAGACGATCCGTGCCAGAGCC
>CAISWF010000100.1 GCA_903889135.1 Candidatus Omnitrophota bacterium
CTTCCTTCTGCATCCATTCCGCGCCGGCCTTATCTCCCATCAAATTGGCGAGATAGACCCCGTCCTTGAACCCTTTCAGCGCGAAGAAATCATCCCAATAGCTCGTCATCGCGGGATAATATCCCTCATGGCTGTTGGATTTAGGAAGTATACCGTAATACGGCTGTTTCTTAGGGTTATTCTTGAAATCATCGCCCATAGTGCGGCGGCGCAAACCGCGGGTGAATTCCAGGACCTTTACGACTTTCGGATATATCGCCTGTAAATATGCCTTGTCTCCCGTATAATCGAAGTAGTTCCTGACCGCGAAGACATATTCACCTTGCGCGTCCCACTCGACACCCTCTCCCGAGCCGTTATCATTATTGCCTACTGCGTTACCTCCCTCGAAAACGATGTACGGGACGAACCCGCTATCCGTGACTTTTGAGGAGATCGCGTCGAGCCATTCCTTCACCGGCTCATTGAGCCCCATCTTAAGGAGCGACGAACATGTGAGGGAACCGTCGCGTATCCACGAATGGCTGTAATTGCGCGAGCCGGGCTTTATCCACGGGCCGTCCTTATTTATGAGGATGTAGGCGATATTTGTCTTCATTACGTCGATGAGGCGCTTCTCCGGGATATTAATGGTGACGCGATTCTCTAACGCGCCCCACATGGCCGCCTGCTTCGCAAGCTCGCTATCGAAATCAGCGATAGTGCCGCCGGCCGGGTATTGGATGATGAAATCCTTTACCTCTCCGGGGGCGGTCTTAAGCTCATAAGAAAGACCGGCTGAAGCCGTACCTTCTCCGCTTTGGGCGGCCGCGGAATCCGGCAATCCTCCCTTTTCCATGAAATCGATTATGTCTCCTGAAGAAAAAGGCACCGCCGCCATCTTTACGCCGGCTGTGCCTGAGGCTAGTTTTGCCTGCCCGTTTATCAGCAGTTTCGGAGGGGCGCATTCCGCCTTATTGATAGGGCTGAAGCCGCCGTATTGCCATATAGGGTTCAACTGCACCGGCCTCACCGCGAGGTCGAACACCCCGTCGAACGGTTTGTCGCCGGTATTCTTGAACCTGTACCTGACCTCCATCGAAGACCCGCCGGTCGAGATCGCCGTCACTTCAAGTGTCCAATCGCTATGGTCCCATTTTACCGTCGGTATCGGCAGGTAATCGTCAAGCAGGCTCTGGGTTACTTTACAGTCGTTAGCGGTGAAAAGTTTCTTGCCGTCATAAATAAACGGCATGACGTCAAAAGCGCCCTTGTACGGCTCAAAGGTGCCGGTCTCGCTCAACAGCCCTTCGTCATTTGAATCCGGAGCGCCGATAACCGTCCAGAACTCCTGCACCCGGCTCAGCCACATAGGGTAATAGCCGGGCGGGGATTGTTTCGCGAGCATCTGGTAGATCTTTATCGGCGTCGCCTGTTCCTCGCCGCTCTTCGGCTCGAAACTCTTTAAAACACATTCCTTCCCTGTCGCCGAGACGAGGCAGTTCACCCTGAATTCCTTCAAAGAGGCGGCCTTGAAATAGATCCAGTCCTGTTTTGACGTGTTCTTGTCTGTCCTGAAGACTTCATTCCAGGCCTGGCCGTCAGGAGAAGCCTCAAGGGTGAAAGATTTAGGGTAATCCTCATTCCATCTCAGGATGATCCCGCCGAGGCTCATCTTCGCCGGCAATTTAATATCGGTCTGCGCGCCGTTCCTTGTTACCACAGGCGGCTTATCGCCGTCGAGGAACGTCACCTCCCAAAGGGAATTACCCCAGCCTGTCCCGCGCTGGATGCAGTTTATCTTAAGCGCGGCCGCTATGACCGGCTCAAAATAGATTATATCGGTATTGCCGTCACCCTCTGTAGTCTCATAGACCTTATTCCAGTTTCCGGTTGTGTCTTTAACTTCTATATTATATATCTCGGTATAAGCGTTCTCCCATTTAAGGACGACACCACAAATCTTGTGGGGGGTGTCAAACTCTGCCTGCCACCACTGGTTGTCCTCGAAACTGCTCGACCAGCGCGATTGCATATTCCCGTCTATGGCCTTATCCGCGCCGTAATCGTCGTTGCCCGATGACGCGGTCGCCTTCGCCTTTATCGGGTCGGGGGAGTTAAATCCTACCTCAAAGAGAGAAAAGCCCCATTTGGTCGCCCGCTTGATAAGTTCCAGCTTTACGTAACGGGCTTTGACCGGGGTTATTTTAATGGTTTCAGTCCCGCCGGAACTGCCTTTCTTTTCATAGACCTTTTTCCACAAAGTATTGTCATTAGAGACGAGGATATTATAGTCGCTCGCGCATGCGGCTTCCCAGCTGAGCGTTATTTTTTTTATTTCAGTGGGTTGGCCTAGATCGATGATAAACCATTGGTTATCTGCGAACTGGCTGGACCAGCGGGTAGACGGGTCCCCGTCTATGGCGAACTGAGGATCTAGTTTTTCTCCGCTCGAAGAAGCGGACGCCTTCCATCCCGCGGCATGGGAAAATTGGCTGAAACAGGCAAAAAGCATCAAAACCAGGACAAAACTGAGCTTTCTAAGGTACATCTCCCCTCCTAAGTTGTATCCCCCTCGAACGTTATATAATAATACCCTAACATATCTCCCAATGCAAGCCATTTTGTGCTATCATTA
>CAISWF010000101.1 GCA_903889135.1 Candidatus Omnitrophota bacterium
GGTATGCCGGAACTCTTCCCGGGCGTAGATGTTCGAGAGATGGACTTCCACTACGGGCATCGAGACCGCGGAGATCGCGTCCCTTATCGCGACGGATGTGTGGGTGTAAGCGGCGGGATTTATGACTATGCAGTCGAATTTACCTTTCGCCTTCCCTATCTTCTCTACGATCTCGCCTTCATGGTTGGACTGGAATGTCTCAAGGGCGATCTTCTCGGCTTTCGCGATCTTCGACAACTCGCCGTTTATCTGCTTGAGCGTGGCCTTGCCGTATACGCCGGGCTCGCGCTGCCCCAGCAGGTCAAGGTTAGGACCGTGAATTACGAGTATCTTCTTCATCTAGGATATTTTAACCCACATTTAGGATTTTTGCAAATTATCTTATCGTCCCCGGATCCCGCTAAACTATCTCGTTTATCTTTATCGGCACCTTGTAAAGTTTCGCTGAAAAAAGATAGAGCACCCCGCCGATGAAACTCGTTATCAAAATGTTGGCCAGGAACAATATTGAGACCGCCGCGGCGTTCTCTTTGCTTATGAACTCGCCCAGGAATATCACAAAGGCGCCCTCCCTCACCCCGAGGCCGTTTATCGAAGGTATCATCGAGGCGACAGAAACGAGCGGCATTATCAGCAGCAGGTTAAGGAATGATACATCCTGGGAGATGCCCCTGATTATACAATACAATAATACTACGGAAAGCACCTGCGCGGCGAGAGATATCAGGATGAGTTTCGTGACGATGGACTTATGTTCCTTGTAGGCGTTGAGGGCATTATATAATTTGCGCAATTTCGAATCCTTTTGGAAAGCGGGAAGATGCAGCAGCCTGGAGAATATGGCCTTTGTCATGGACTTGTTGAGGAATAGGACGAACGCTGCCAGCACCACCGCTGAAAAGATCAGGCAGCCCCATAAGATCTGGGGGTCCTTGATACGGCGGTTCATGAGCACTAAGCCGAGGAAAGCCAGCAGGCCGATCGACAAAAAGCCGAAAAACCTGTCGAAGAAGACCGCGGAAAATGATTCAAGTTTCCTCTCGCTCTTCTTGGTGGCGTAATAGGCCTTGACGAGGTCCCCGCCTATCGATGTGGGCAGGAAATTATTGAAGAAATTACCTATAAAGGTCAGGTATACCGATTCGCCCAGGCTGATCTTGAGCTTTTGCACCGCGAGGATCATGCGGAGCCTTTCTGAAACTACCACCACCGCGGAAATATTAAATAATATCGACGCCAGGAAATAATATGGGCTCACATTCTTTAAAACGGTTGCTATGCCGGGCAGATCTTTCCTGAAGATCCAGACCAGGAGTCCGACCAAGCCCAGGCTGACCGCTGCCCTGAGGAGGATGGATAACTTATTTCTCATCATTATGTCTCAGCTCGAGCGTCGAGAGGTCTGCTTCGACCTTGGCTAATTTGTGCGCCGCGTCCGACATATACTTCTTATGGGCGTCACTCAAGTGCGAACCCACTATATCGAACACCGTTTTGAAATCCTCGAAATCCTTCCTGAGCGCGCCTATTCTCTCCAGGATCTGTTTCGCGTTCTCCTCTATCTTGAACGCCTTGAGGCCGTGGACTATCGTCGAGATATACGGATAAAGCGTGGACGGTGAGACTATGTATACCCTGTTCCTGGTCGCATATGAAAGTAGCGATGTCTCCTCCCCGAATTGCTTGTCCCTCACTATAGCCTCATAATAGACGCTTTCCGACGGGACATACATGAGCGCGAACTCGAACGTCTTTTCGTTCGGCGCAATATATTTTCTCGCTATATTATCCACCTGCTTCTTGACGGCCTGGACAAACTCCCTGAAACACCTGCGCTTATCGTCCTCTGATTCGCATTCGAGCATCCGCCTGAAGCTGTCCAGCGGGAACTTCGAGTCTATGGGAAGGATGAACTCGCGGAATTTTATGATCGCGTCGACCTGGTCGCCGGACCGGAACGAATACTTCATCTGGTAAGCGCCAGACGGGAGCATATCCGAGAGCATCTTCTCGAGGAGCACTTCGCCGGTCATCCCGCGCATCTGCGGCGGTTTGAGCAGGCTGCCGATCTCATTTATCGCCTTACCGAATTCCTCGAGCCGCTCTCCCCTGGTCCTGATCTCCCCCAGGCTCCTGTTCATGTCGCCTATCGCGCCGGTAGTCGCCTGCATCGCGTCGGTCACGCCGGCGGATATATCCTTAGGGAGATGGCGCAGCTTCGTGAAGAGATATAAGGATATCAGTATAGACGCCATTGAGAAGACGGAAAATATAATGATAAGTGCCGTCACTTATTTTTCTCCGCGTATTTAAGCCTTAACCCGTAGAGTATATCGTCTACGAGCTTCTGCTCCTCGGCCGAGAGATTTCCCTGCGTCTTTTCCTTTATGATCGCAATAGTGTCTATCATATATTTCGCGCGGTTAAGCTCTACCTTGGTCTCATTGTTGATGGGGTTGGGCATCTCGCCGAGGAATATCATGGCCTGCATCCCGAGGCTGGTAAGGAATATGCTGAAGTTCGGTTCGTATTCGGACCCTGCGTTGCCCATCTTATTCTGGAATTCCATAACGGCCTATATTACTCCTATTTTAAACGCTCTTCAATGATTAATAGACGATTATCCCGCCGTAGCCCACGACGGCGTCGTAATCCCCGGTGGCATCCCCGCTGGTCTGGTATTTGATCAGTCTGGCCTTCTTCGCGCCCAATTCCTTTGAGGCCGCAAGCATAACGCAGACAGGGGCGTAACCGCACATTGAGATCTTGTATTTCCTTATCGCGTCTACGAGCGCCTCTTCGTCGAGGGCTAAGATCGCCTCGATCGCCTTGCCGTCTTTCTGCTTCGCCGAATCGTGCGGCTCATAATGGGTCAGGTCAGAACTCGCGATTATCGTCGCCCCACGGCCTTCGTCCTTCACAGACTTGGCAATGCCCTTCCCTATCGCCTTGTATACTTCGACTTCGGCGTCCGCCAAAACTATCGGGACTATCCGGACGCCCTCTTTCAGAGCCTGAAGGAAAGGTACCTGCACCTCGATCGAATGTTCCTCTCTTTGGGCCACGTCGTCCTCTTCGAGGTCACCGCAATTCGAGAGGATGGCTTTCGCGAGTACACTGTCTATCTCGCAATCGCCGGAAGGCAGCTTCCAGGCCCCTTCTGTCATTATCGAGAACGGCCTTCCCCTCCCCGTATGGTTCGGGCCCATCACTACGCATGTCCCCGCCAACTCAACCGAGGAGAGCGTCGCGCCGGCGACCGATCCCGAATACATATACCCCGCATGGGGGGAGACGACTCCGATCGCCTTGATCTTCCCGGCGCCATTTATTATGTATTTTTCTATTTCTTTCCGGAGGCCTGCCTTTGTGCCCGGATAGAACTGCCCGGCCACTGCGGGATCTCTGGACATCTTATTTTATCCCGGCCTTGACCGGAGGAACGACCGTGACCTCGCTGAGCTTGGAATCCGCAAAATACCGCTTCGCGACCCGCATGACCTCTTGCGCGTCCACGGCATTTATCATTTCGGGATATTTGAAGACGTCATCGTAACCGATGCCGTAAAGTTCATCTATCGCGGTCTTAAAGGCGACGTCGGAATCAACCTCGAGGCCTCGGAAATACCCTCCGAGGAGATCGCTCTTCGCGAGCTCCATCTCTTCCTGGGTGGGTCCCTCGGCCTTCAGGGATTTAATGTGGCTCAATATTATGTTCTTCGCGTCCGGAATATTCTTGGAAGTGGTCGCTACATAAAAGGCGTTGTAGCCGGGGTCCAAACCGAATACGGAGAAAGAACCCAGCGTATATGAAAGGCCGAGTTTCTCCCTGATATCCGTATAGAGCCTGCCGCCTGACCGGCTGAGTATCGAATTGATCACATCAAGCGCGTACCTGTCCGGATTTCTGACATCGACGCCGGGATAACCGAGCATGATGACCGCCTGTTCCTTGGGCATCTCTTTTATATCTTTACGAGGCGCCAGCTGCTCCTGCTCGCTTATCGTCACTATGTCCTTGAAGCCGCCTTTTTCAAGGCCGCCGAAGACCTCTTCTACCTTCCTTTGCGTCGCCGCATCTATATCCCCAAAGACGGAAACGACCATATTTTCGGGGACGACATAACGCTTGTAATAATCCAGGAGGTCCGTCCTGCTCAGGCCCTCGACGGAACCCTTTTCCCCCAGGTCCGGCATCCCGTACGGATGGGACATAAATATCGTTTTTATCAATTCCTTCGAAGCCACGGCGAAGATATCGTCATCCTGCGTCCTTATCGAGGCTAGCTGCTGGTCTTTCGATAACTTCAGCTCCTTTTGAGGAAAATTTGCGTTCTTCAGGATATCTGAGACTATATCAAGGGAAAGTCCGAAATCATCTTTAAGGCATTTCAATGATATGCCGAATGAGTTCTTGCCGCTGAAACCCCCGAGCAATATGCCGCGGGACTCGGTCGTCCTGGCGATCCAATCACTCGAATGCGACGATGTGCCTTCCAACAGGACATTGGAAAACAGGCGCGATATTCCGTTCGTCTTATCGTCTTCGGCCCTCACGCCTCCCTTAAAAACGACGCTCATCGAAACGACAGGCAGGGAACGGTCCACGTCAAAAAGCACGACGGCGCCGTTTTTTAACGCGACCTTGCGCACATTAAATTCTTTCTTCTCTCCCTGCCCGACGCCTTGTTTTAAGGCAGGGACGGCCTTTTTCGGGACCAGCGTGACCACGCTCATATTCTCGTCATTCAAATACTTCGCCGCCGCCCTCGCGATATCGGCCTGCTTCACCGCATCCACGCCGTTTATGTAGGCCCGGGAGAAATTATAGTCACCGGTAGAGGCGTAACTTGAGGCGTAGTCATCCGCCTGCGACTCGACGGATTCCTTGTCGTATATATAACCGCTTAAAACGGACCGCTTGACCTTTTCCAGTTCGTTACGGCGAAGGGAATGCGCCTTTATCCGTTTAATTTCGGCGCACACCTCTTTTAAAGCTGCGTCTATATTACCCTCCTCGAGCCTCATGGAGATCATGAACAGCCCCGGGTCGGAAGGCGTATAATTAGACGAGGATACCCCGTAGGCCAGTTTCTTCCGCCTGACGAGAGTGTAATGTAATCTTGAACTCTCTCCCTGCCCCAACGCGGCGGCCAGAAGGTCCAGGGGATATAGATCTTTATCCGCGAAACTTGTGGTGTGAAAAGCTATCACAAGGTACGAGAGCTTAAGCCCGTCTATCTGCGCGTCGGCCTTCCTGGTAGACATCTGGAGGGGTTCAGCGGGTTTGAGCGATTCGATCCCTCTCCCGCGCGGAAGTTTTCCGAAAGTATTTTCGCATACGCGGAGAGCGGCGGCTTCATCTATGTCTCCAACGACTGAAAGTACGCAATTATCCGGGGTATATTTCGACCTGTGGTATTCTACGAGATCTTCCCTGCTTATCTGCCTGAACAGGTCCTCGTAGCCGATCACCGGATACTTGTACGGATGGACGAGATACGCGGTCTCCCACAACAGGTCCGAGGCCCTCCTGGACGGTTCGTCGCGGTCCATCCTTATCTCGCCCAATATCACTTCCTTCTCCTTCGCGAACTCCTTTTCGTCGAAGGAAGTGTTAAATACAAAATCCGAGACAAGGTCAAGCGCCTTATCGAGGTATTCGTTCTTGACGACGAGGTGGACTTCGGTGGTATCGTGGGAGGTCTGGGCGTTTATATATCCGCCGTAGGATTTTATGCGTCTTTCTATCTCACCGACCGGCAGGTCGGCGGTGCCCTTAAAGAGCATGTGTTCCACGAAATGGGATATCCCGCTTCCGGCAAACCTGCCCTCGGTCGCAGAACCGGCCTTTACGACAAGCCTTACTGCGGCAAGGGGGACTTTATGGGTGCTCTTGGTCAAGACAGCCATCCCGTTATCCAGGATATGGCTATGGACCGTGTCTTCGTTCTGGAGCAGCGGAGTGACGGCCGGTTGGAATATAAAAACTGCTGTGGCTATAAGACACAGCAGCATAAAAACATATAAAATTTTCATTAGGTCACGCTCTTAAAAGAGCCTAAAAACTGAATCTCTTTCTCTTATTCTTGAGCGCCTCCATCTGTTTTCTCTTCTTTTTGACGCTCGGCTTCTCGTAATGCTTACGCGCCCTTATAGCTTTTAATATACCTTCTCTTTCGATCTTCTTCTTAAGCCGCCTCAGGGCCTTTTCCAAAGGCTCGTTTTGGCCGACTTCTACCATTGGCATTATTATCATCCCTTTCTTATGGATTTAATGTTTTTAATATAACAGACGGTTATAAAGTTGTCAAGGAAAATTGCCCTACTTTCGGGCAAAACTGATCTGGCAGGTGAAAGCCACTTCCGGGAGCTGGACTTTTTCCGGAAAGACGGGGAAAGGCGCGGAATCCTTGACCGCCTGGAAAGCGGCCGCCCTCAGCACGCCGTCACTACTCGATTTATCATCGATTATATTGACCTCTTTCAGCGCGCCCGAAGAGGTGATGATAAAACGCACGTATACGTCGCCCTCCCCCCCGGTCTTCCTTGTATCGATATTATCTATTATCCTGTCCCTGACGACCTGGGAATAGGAAGGCGGTATGAGGCGCAGCCCGCCCGCCACAACAGACGCGTCTACGACAGACGTGATAGCCTCGATCTTCGGCATAAGGGGTTGTTTTATAACAATCTTGGAAGCCTGTTCTACCGCGGCTTTCTTCGCGGGCGCCGGTACGACGGGCTCTTTCTTCGGGGCTGCAGTCTCGATCTTTTTTGCCGCCGGAGCCGTTTTCGGAGGCTCTGCCGAGACCAGGTTTTGCGGCGCAGAGAGCTCGGGCATGGGCTCGGACCTCCTCATCGCAGGTTCCGCTTGTTTAGCGGCCGGCTGTTCCCTGGACTTAAGATATGTCACCTCGATGTCAGCGGGGTGCATCCTATCCGTAAAGAATTGGCGATAGATAGGCCAATTGCACAATAACAATATGTGGATGGCGACGGAAAATGCCAGCGCTATTAAAAATTTGTTGTTCTTCTCCGCCGCGTAATCAGCCCATTCGGCACTCATCGCCTTAACAGACAATTCTGCTCAGGGTTGATACTGAGCGGTGATCTTGTGGCGCTGTCGAACGTATCAAAATTCACCCCTTACACCCCCATTTATCGCGAAACCAGGAACCGGGTAACCGAGCACCGACTGGTAGCTCTTATTGAATATATTATCAATTGAAACGAAAGTAGTCAAATAATTGTTTACCTTATAGGACGTGTCGAGGTACGCGACGAAATTCTTCTTCAGGAAATTAGTGTTGTCAGTATCGGTATACCTCCTGCTGAGCGACTCCCCGTAAAACCTCACGTCCCATTTTTCGTATTCCAGCGTCAGGCCCGTGTCGAATTTATTCTTTGCCCTGTAGATAAGGAACCTGTTCAGGTCGACGTCCTTAGCGTTCAGGTAAGTGTACCCGAAATCAAATTTCAGGCTTTTGGTCAAAGGTACCAAGGTCTTGAACTCGGCGCCGTCTATTTCCGCCGACGTGATATTGGTGGGCCTCCAGACGAAATCGGTGCCCGGCGCCCAGTCTATCAGGTCTTTTAACTTGTTGGTGAAATAGGTCGCGCTCAATTGGAGGCCGCTCTGATAGCCGAGGTCGAACCCTCCTTCCCAGGACCAGGATTTCTCGGGCCTGAGGTTGGGATTCCCCTGCGTGAACCCGTCGAACGGCCAATAGAGGTCATTGAACGTCGGCGCGCGGAACCCCTTCGCGTAATTGACCCTTAACTTCGAATATTCGCCTATCTTGAACGCGGCGCCGGCGCTGGGCGAGACCGTGCCCTTGAAATTGGAATAATCGTCATCCCTCACGCCGAAATTCACCTCGATATTTTTCCCTATAGAAACCTCATTCTGCACGAACGGCGAACGGACGGTATTCTTGTGTTTTCCCACGAGGGAAGCGTCCACATGGTTCATCTTCCCGTCGAACCCCGTGATCACCTTGTAAAAATCGAAGAACTTCTGCGAATACTGCGCCAGCATGCCTCTCGTGCGGCCGCTAGCGGCGTCGCTGGAAAACGGGGTTGTGGAATTTATGAAGACGAGTTTGTCGTTGTTCTGGTAGCCCCTTATGCTTACCTCGCTATCCTCGAATAATTTCGCCGTCCAGCCGAGGTCAAAGTAGTCTTTGAAGTTGAGCTGGAAATTGTCGAGCGTCGGCATGAAGATAGACCCCGGCGCGCCGCCTTTATCCTCGAAATAACCGCTGTTGAAATATATTTTGTTATCTTCCCCGACCTTATAATCCAGCCTTGTAGTCCAATTGTGCGAGCGGTATTCCGAATTGTCCCTGTCGCCGTGCGTCGAATCGTATGAGTAATTAAAATAATACCCGAAGTCTTTGATCGTCGCGGATGTCGAAAGCGAGTCGTGGAGCGTCTGGTTGGTGCCGACGCTGGATTCTATGACGGTCTTGGGTTTTTTAGTCGGGCTCTTTGTTATTATATTGACTACACCTCCTATCGCGCTGGAGCCGTATACCGCGGAGGCCGGGCCCTTAATGACCTCAATCTTATCGACGGAATCGATCGGGATAGCGTGAAGTTCGGCCTGTCCTGTCCGGGAGTCCGTGACAGGCCTGGAATCTACCAAAATTAACACCTGTTCGGCGCTTGAACCGCGCAGCCTTATCGACTTGACCCCGCCTTCCGCCCCGTAATCAATCGATTGTGACGAGGTGAGCCTGCCGACCGGCTGTGAGACATTCGCATAATAAGACGACGAAAGGTCGTATTTATCTATAATATCCATGTCGCGGGATACCGTGCCGTAACTCTGCTCTGTGCCGAGGGGCGTCACCACTATCTTTTCAAGTTCGACGTTTACCGGTTCTTCCGCATAAGCTGACGGGATAAATATGAAGACTGACAAAACTGCCATGGAGATCTTCGCAAAAGACATTCTATCAAACTCCTTTTCCTGGTTTTTTTATCCTAGGCGCGAGCAGAACATACGGCTTGCCGCTGACGGGATTATCCCTGACGACAACGACGGTCTTGTATACCTTCTCTATCAATTCATAACTTATGACCTCTTTCGGCGCGCCGAGCGCGGCTATGCGTCCGCCGTCCATTAGCATCAGCGTATCGCAATATTCCGACGCCAGGTTGAGATCGTGGAAAACCGCGACGATAGTTATATTCTCGCGCTCGCTTAGGTCTTTTATCAGGTCAAGTATCTGGACCTGGTGCGATATGTCGAGATGTGCTGTCGGCTCATCGAGAAATATCAAACGTGGGCCTTGGGCAAGTGCCCTCGCGATAAATACCCTCTGCCTCTCTCCGGCGCTGAGTTGGTCTATCTGGCGTGATACGAGGTCGGAACAATCCGTCATCTCTATCGCGCGCTCGACCGCCGCAAGGTCTCTCTCCGATTCGCCCCTAAGGGGATGGAGATACGGGAACCTCCCCATCATCACTATCTCGAGGCACGTGAACGGGAACATGACGCCGGATTCGGAGGAGACGAACGCCACGGACGCGGCGAACTCCTTTATCGGCATCTTGTATATGTCCTTGCCGTCCACGGTTATCCTGCCCGCGGCCGGATGCAGGACCCTGCTTAACATCCTCAAAAACGTCGTCTTCCCCGCGCCGTTAGGGCCGATGATCCCGACGAAACTGCCGCTTGTGGTAGAGAAGGAGATATCTTTAATAACTGGTTCTCCGCCATAACCGCCTGTCACGGATTCGGCATTAAGAAGCGTCATCTGATCCTCGATTTCTTCCGTAAAAGGTATAAAAAGAAAGGCCCGCCGCATAAAGCCGTTATGACGCCGACCGGCACTTCTGCCGGGACCATTACCATTCTCGCGATGAAGTCGCAAAAAATAAGGAACGCTCCTCCGGCGATAAATGATACGGGAATGACAGCCCTGTGGTTGGCCCCTATCACTAACCTGACAAAATGAGGCACTATTAGCCCGACGAAACCTATCATCCCTGCCGCGGATACCGCGGCCCCGGTTATTATCGACGCTATTATGAACAGCCGCTTCTTCGTCTTCTCGATATCTACCCCGAGGTGCGCGGCCTCTTCTTCCCCGAGCGAAATGGCGTTAAGCTCCCTTGAATTAAGGGCCGCGAGGATCACCGCCGTGACGACTATTATCACAACCGACAAAAGTAATTTCATATCGAATATCTGCAGATTGCCGAGAAGCCACCACATTACACTGTGCAGGTATTCTTTATCCGAGAACGATACAAGGAATACTACGATAGACGAAAGCACGGCTCCCACTATGACGCCGGTCAACAAGAGGTTCTGTATCGGTATCCTCCCGTTGACCTCTGATATCCTGTATACAACAAAAAACGCGGCAACCGCTCCCAGGAAAGCCCATACGGGAAGGGCGCTTAAACCCAGGAAGCTCTGCATGCCTAATACAATGGTAGATATTACCGCGCCCAGCGCCGCGCCGCTCGAGATACCGAGGACATAAGGCTCGCATAAAGGATTGCGCATGAGCCCCTGCAATATCACGCCGGCTACCGAGAGGCCCCCGCCAACGGTCAAGGCGAGCAATATCCTTCCCGCCCTTAGGCCGAGTATGCGCTTATCCATATCGGTAAGCGCTGAGAGGAAACCGACCTTTGCCGCGCCGAAATAGACCGAGACCGCGGCGACCGCGACCAATATCGCGGCCGCGATGATGAAGACCTTGCGGCCCCTCTTCCTTGATATCTGTGACGCCTCACGCGCTTGCATCGGCTATTTATAAAACCTTTCGTTTAATTGGACAACGGCATCTGCCAGCCGCGGGCCGGGCCGGAAGAGTATATTCGGATCGATATCGTCATATACCCTTTTTTGCTTTACAGCATTGATCTTGTCCCACCCGAATCTTTTTGATAGCGTTTCGGCAGCGCTCTCTTCCTTTACCATATAACCGAGTATTATCACGTCCGGGTCCCGTTTGACTATAAGTTCCGGGCTGAACTGCGAGAATGCCCTCGGCGCATCGGAAGTAACATTTATTCCGCCGGCTATCGTTATCATCTCGTCTATAAATGACCCCTTGCCCGCGGTCATAATAGGATCGTGCCAAATCTCTAAATATACCTTCGGCCGTTTATCCGGCTCCATCAGGGCGACCTTTGCCGAGACAGCCGATATAGTCTTCTTCATTTTATTTATCAATGAGACGGCCTCGCGCTCCTTCCCGCACGCCTTGCCTATCTCGAGGATCGAATCATAAAGTCCCGGAAAATTCTTCGGGTCTGAGACCATTACCGGAAGGCCTAATCTTCTTAATTTCTCTACGGCCTGCGCCTGTTCCAGGCCCGTGGCGAGGATAATGTCCGGCTTAAGGACAAGTATCTTCTCTATATTAGGTTCGCTGAATGAGCCGGCCTTCTCTTTATTTTTTACTTCGGGCGGGTAATCGCAATATGAAGAGACCGCGACGAGATCATCCTCGAGGCCGAGAGCGCAGACGATCTCGGTAGCAGCGGGCGCGATAGAGATGATCCTCATCTGGCCCGCTACGGCATGTTGGCAGATAAAAATGAGCATGAATGTTACAATAATGATCTTTCTCATATCAATGCTACAGCAAGCGCGAGCGCAGCGACTTCCATTATCTCCCCCAGGGCTCCCATCGTGTCCCCTGTTACCCCGCCGAGTTTCCTGAAAAAATAACTGTTAAACGCCAAAATTACGCAACATGCGGCCGGAATAAAGACAAACACTTTAAATCTGTATATAAGGGAGAAAACCGCTACTGCGGTGAGTAACGCCGTAATGATATCTTTCTTCGCCAACCGCCCGGCGAATTTCTTTCCCAGCCCTTCCGTCTCCCTCGCGTAAGGATAGAACGCGCTTGAAATTACAAACGAAGTCCTGCTCAGGACCGCCATCGCTATCAATGACATCGCAACCGCCTCCCCGGGAAGCGAGACGAGGAGCGAGTATTCCGCGATAAATAAAAGAACGACCGATGCCATCCCGACAGCGCCGGGCCGGCCTTCTTTCATTATCTCCAGTATCCTCTTCCTGTCCGCGCCGCTGGCTATCGCGTCGAAAGTATCTATGAAACCGTCTATATGGAGCCCGCCGCACAGCATCACGTTGATTATCATTATAAAAGCGCAGACGACAGCGTGCGGAAAGACCAGGACCAAGATATTGTACGATAGGGCGAGAAGAGCGCCCACTAAAAGACCTGCCAACGGGAAATACGCCATCGAGCCGGCAAGGTCTTTATCGGTTATTTTGCCTTTGATCTTTACGGGTATAGACGTCAAAAACTGCAGTGCAACAAGAAGACCTTTCATGGTTCGCTTCGCTTACCATTCCCCAGGGTGTGATCGAGGGGGTCATTCTCCTCCGAAACTCCCGCTTCGCCAAATGTCGCCATCTCATTCAATATTTTTACGGCTGCGTCGATTATGCCCATGGCAAGCGCCGCGCCTGTCCCTTCCCCGAGCCGCATATCGAGATTCAGCAAAGGCCTATGACCAACGCGCCTTAAAATGGCCAACTGCCCCGCCTCGACAGATTGGTGCGCAAAGAAGATATAATCTTTTACGGCCGGACACATTTCAAACGCTAATAGTGCGCCGCAGGAAGATATCAACCCGTCTACCACAACAGGCACCTTCTTTGAGGCGGCTGCCAATATCACGCCTGCGATCCCGCCTATCTCGAATCCGCCCACTTTGGAAAGCACATCGATGGGGTCTTTCGGGTCCGGCTTATGCAAAGAGAGTCCCTTCTTTATGGCATCGATCTTACGGGCATAAGTGGCATCGTTTATGCCTGTCCCCCTGCCGGTCACGCGGGCAACGTCTTCTCCGGTTACGGCGGCGATTATCGCGCTTGACGGGGTAGTGTTCCCGATCCCCATATCCCCGACGCCTACGAGCTCGATCTTTTGCTCGGCATATGACTCATTGAAGACTTCAATTCCGCTGAGAACGGACTTTAACGCCTCTTCCCTTGTCATCGCCGGTTCTTTCGCGAAATTCTTCGTCCCGAAAGCCACTTTTTTGTCCTTAAAATTGCGCGCATTGTCCGCTTTTATCTTTTCTTTCACCCCCATATCTACGACGATGACCTCGGCGCCGGCGTTCCTCGCCAGGACATTTATCCCGGCTCCGCCCCTCAGGAAGTTGTATACCATCTGGGGGGTGACTTCCTGCGGATAGGCGCTGACGCCCTCATCGCAGACCCCGTGGTCGCCTGCCATCGTGAATATCACTTTATTTTTTACCGAGGGTTTCAGGTTTTTCGATATCGCGACTATGCGCGCCGCTATCTCCTCAAGCCGCCCCAGGCTTCCCTTCGGCTTCGTCAAAGTGTCGAGCCTGGCCTGAGCCTTAGCAAAATAGCCGGCATCCACAGGCTCGATCGCCTTTATGACTTCATCGATCTTTACTTTATCTTTACCGGTATTCCTGACACTAATAGACATACCCCGTCTGCCTCCTTAGCAGTTATCTGGTTTACGCGCCCCTGCAAGTCCCTGAACCTCCGGGACAACCTGTTCTCAGGGACGATGCCGCTACCGACTTCGTTAGTCACGATTATGGAAAGCCCGGCCTTTTTTCGCATGGCCTTAATCATTTTTTTAATTTCAGAATATACCTGCGCGTCGGTCAGGCCTTTGTGGATGAGATTTGAGATGAAAAGCGTAAGGCAATCGAGGATCACGGTAATATTTCCCGCCGGAAGTGAATTGATCGCTTTAACGAGACGGATGGGTTCTTCTACGGTGACGCAGGACTTGGCGCGGGACCTTTTGTGGGCGGTTATCCTTTTCTTCATATCGGCATCCAGCGCTTCCGCTGTCGCGATGTAGAAGACCTTCGCGCCTGATGCCTCGGCAATCGTTTGCGCGTATGAAGACTTGCCGGATCGGACGCCTCCGGTCACCAATATCAATTCAGACATTTGATCCCTCGATCTATCCCGACGAAATACTTGTCGGGATTGTTTGCTTCGCAAACAAAAAACCTCATCCCTTTGTTGGAATGAGGTAATAAAAAAATTCTCCTCACCCTCGAAGGAATTTGCAAACCTTAAGCGCGATATCCTGACTCCCCCGCACCTTAAACTAAACCTTCCCGTTTTTAACAGTGGTCTTTTCCGAAAGAATATTCTTTCGGTAGTCTAAGGCGCTACCTTACTTATCAGTAAGGTGCGGGGTTACAGTGGCGGGGCCGTGCCCGTTTTTCACGGGCTTCCCGCGCTTAAAGCAGTATTAGGATAACACCGGCGAATATTAATTGCAAGAAAATAATTATTGTTGCAGCATATATGCTGAAACCATGGTTATCCCTGCCACCCATACTTCCCCACAAGCGGCACAAAAGTGCATCCGCAGATATCTTCCTGCGTGGTCTCGCCCTGATTTTTACTGATGAGCAGGAGTTCCTGGCCGAACGCGCCGCCGACCGGGATCACCAACCGGCCGCCTTCTGCCAGCTGTTCAACGAGAGGTTCGGGGACAGACGGCGCTCCCGCTGTCACGATTATCCCGTCATACGGCGCGAATTCTTTCCAGCCTTCGGTGCCGTCGCCTACTTTTATTCTTATATTTTTATATCCGAGGCCTTCCAGGATTACCTGCGCCTTTTGCGCCAATGAGTCGAACCGCTCGACCGAATATATCTCTTTAGCTATTTCCGCTAAAATCGCCGCCTGATAACCCGAGCCGGTCCCTATTTCAAGTACCCTTTCCCCGCCTTTAAGCTCAAGGCATTGAGTCATCAAGGCGACCATATATGGCTGTGAGATCGTCTGGCCCTCGCCCACAGGCAGAGGATGATCGGCATAGGAGTTTTCGAGACTTTTTCCGGCAGTAAACAGGTGGCGCGGGACATTCCTAATGACAGCTAATACTTTTTTGTCTGTTATTCCCTTCGGTATCAGCTGATCTTCGACCATCCCGTTCCTGAGGATTATGTCTTCCTGCTCTTTCATTTTTTGAGGGCCGTTTTAATTATGAAGGATAAGAAA
>CAISWF010000102.1 GCA_903889135.1 Candidatus Omnitrophota bacterium
AGTATCGTCTTGCCCTCTTCGGTAACGCCGAACTCGAACTTCGTATCGGCAATTATTATCCCTTTTGAATCAGCGTATTCCGCGGCCCTTTTGTATATCGCTATCGCCTTGCCCTTCACGAGGTCGTAAAGCCTGTCGCCGAGCTTCTTCCTCGCGCCGAACTCCGTGATGTTCAGGTCGTGGCCGATGTCCTCCTTGGTCGAGGGCGTAAATATCGGCTCCGGCAGCTGGTCGGATTCCTTCAGGCCTTTCGGCAGCTTGATGCAGCATATCTCTCCGGTCTCCTTGTATTCCTTCCACCCTGAACCGGCGAGGTATCCCCTGACAACGCATTCTATCGCGAGCGGCCGGGTCCTCTTTACCAGCATCGAGCGGTCCTTTAATATCTCCGTCGAGTCGCCGAGTTTATCACGCAGTGACTCCATGTCGAACGTAACCGCGTGGTTTTCGCTCAGGTCCTTCAGGTATTCGAACCAGAACTTCGATATCTGCGTCAGGACTTTCCCTTTATGGGGCACGCCCTCGGACAAGACCACGTCGAAACACGATATCCTGTCGGTCGCGATAATGAGCAATTTGCCGTCAAGCTCGTAGATATCGCGGACCTTCCCGCGTTTGAAGAATTTCAGCGGGATATTTTCTGTAGCGAGCAAAACTTCTTCTTTTACTTTTTCCGTCATAACCCTAACCTTTTATAGATCCTGTCGACGTTCTTGGTGTAATAAGCCAGGTCGAAACAGGCCTCTATCTCCTCGTGCGGCAGGTACTTCGTGACATCGATATCGTCCATGAGTATCGACTTGAATTCTATGTTCTCTTTCCAGGCGCGCATAGCGCATTTCTGGACCATGTCATACGCCTCATTCCTGGTGATCCCCTTGCCGATGAGCGCAAGGAGCACCCTCTGCGAGAATACGAGGCCCTTCATCCTGTCGAGGTTCTCTATCATTCGCTCCGGATATACAGCCATGTGCATCGCCACATCAACGGCAAGGTTCAGCATATAATCCAGGAGGATGCACGAATCCGGGATTATGACGCGCTCTACCGACGAGTGAGATATGTCCCTCTCGTGCCACAATGAAATATTCTCCATGGCCGCCAGCGAATTTCCGCGCAGCACCCTCGCGAGGCCGGCTATGCGTTCGCAGATCACCGGGTTCCTCTTGTGAGGCATCGCCGACGAGCCCTTCTGCCCCTCGGTGAACGGTTCCTCCGCCTCGAGGATCTCGGTCCTCTGGAGCGCCCTTATCTCTGTTGCGAATTTCTCGAGCGTGCCGCCTACTATGGCTATGGTCGTCAAAAATTGCGCGTGCCTGTCGCGCTGGATGACCTGCGTCGATATCGGCGCAGGCTCAAGCTTCAGCCGTTTGCAGACATATTCTTCCACCCACGGATCGACGTTGGCGAATGTCCCGACCGCGCCGGATAGCTTGCCGACGCTTATCGCCTCGCGCGCGGATTCCATCCGGGCGATATCGCGTTGTATCTCGGCGTAAATGAGCGCGAACTTAAGACCGAATGTCATCGGTTCGGCGTGCACCCCGTGGGTCCTGCCGACGCACGGCGTGTTCTTATATTTTTTGGCTTTTCTCTCTAACGCTATAAGGAATCTCTTGAGGTCGTCGATAAGGATATCGGCCGCGTCCCTCATCTGGAGCGAAAGCCCCGTATCTAGGACATCGCTTGAAGTGAGGCCCATATGGATATATTTAGCGTCCGGCCCGACGTTCTCGGAGATGCTCTTTATGAAGGCGATCACGTCGTGCTTTGTCTCTTTTTCTATCTCTTTGATGCGGTCTACGTCGAAGCGGGCGCGGCGTTTTATGCCGGAAAGCGCTGACCCTGGTATGAGTTTCTTCCTCGCGAACGCCTCGCACGCCATGAGTTCAACGTCGAGCATGCGCTGGAAGCGGTTCTGGTCTTCCCAGATCTTACCCATCCTGGGCAGGGTGTATCTCTCGATCATCTTGCCTCCAAAGGCATAATACCCGTAAAGGAGAGCGTTTGGGACATTATTTGTTCTTCTTTTTTGAGGAATTCTCGTTTAATGTAGGCTTTTACTACGCTTATTTATACCACAAACGGCTTGTGGTGTCAAAATAATTCTTACACAAGGTATAGTGCGATCATGGGGACGGCGGTATTGCCGTTTTTTATTCTGCCCCGGCTTTTTTAAGAAGCGCTGCGAGTTCCGGGTGCGCATTTTGATCTAACTGCGTAAGCGCCGTACTTCCTTCCCAGTTTCTCACGTTCAGGCCGGCGCCCTTTTCGATAAGAAGGCTTGTAACCTCTACGTTCCCGGTTTTTACGGCATACATCAAGGCGGTATAATTCCTGTCCGCCCTCGCGTTTACCTCAGCTCCTTTGTCGATAAGAAGCTTAACTATATCCTCGCGGCCGGTCGCGACAGCCATCATCAGCGGCGTTATTCCGTCGGCCCAGTAAACATTTCCCTCGACCTTCGCATTTATGTTGGCTCCCCTCGAAAGTAATAATTCGACTGTGTTTTTATTCCCGTTCCCTAAGGCCATCATCAGGACGGTTTCACCCGCGCTGTTCGTTTCATTCGGATCGGCGCCTTTATCCAGGAGGAGTTTTGCTATATCCATGAAGCCGTACTCTACAGCGAACATAATCGCGGAATAACCGCGTACGTTCTTGGCGGTGGGTTTGGCCCCGCCGGAAATCAGTAATTCGGCTGTCGGGATCCAGCCGTTTATTGCCGCGAACATAAGCGGCGTCATGCCGTTGTTATCGTCTAAATTTGCGGATGCTCCGTGGGCGAGTAAAAGCTCGACCATCTCCCTGCGGCCATTCTCTGACGCGGCCATCAAGGCGGTACCGCCATTCGGGTCCCGGGCGTTTAAATTCATGCCCTCTTTTATGAATAAATTAACCTTCTCTATATCGCCTTTCCTCGCGTTCTCTATGAAGGCCTCTTCTTTCGTCCCCGCAAAAACAATGCCGGCGCTTAAAACGCCGGCCGATAAGATCAGGAAACAGATAAGATATCTCAGCCTGAAGAGGGTTTTCACCTACTCCTTTGCCCCGGCTTTGGTAAGCAGGTCTATTATCTCGTTATACTCTTTTCTTTTCGCTAAACTCAACGCGGTCGTGCCGTCATTGACTTTCGCGTTCACGTCGGCGCCTTTTTTGATGAGCGCTTCCACTATATCGGCATTGCCTGTATGGGCCGCGGCCATCAGGGCAGTTGCCCCATTAGTAGCTTTGATATTCACGTCGGCGCCTTTTTTGATGAGCGCCTGGACTATATCGAGGTAGCCTCCCTGGCATGCCCATATCAGGGCGGTCGTACCGTCATCGCTGATCTTCACGTTCGGGTCGGCGTCTTTATCAAGGAGCGCCTGGACCGTTTCGAGCCTGCCGTACTGGGACGCCTGTATCAAGGCAGTGGTGCCGTTATCGGTTTTTGCGTTCACGTCCGCTTTTTTCGCGATGAGCGCCTGGACCACGTCCAGGTGTCCCGCCTGGGAGGCGAACATCAAGGCGGTCTCGCCGCCGCTGACTTTCGTATTCACGTCGGTGCCTTTGGCGATGAGCGCCTGGACGGCCAAAAGGTCGCCTTTCCAGGCAGCCATTATCAGGTCTTCCGCATCGCCCGCGTAGGAATTAAAGCACAGTAAAAAAATTAACAGGCTGGTTAAGGTCAGGATCTTCATTATATCTATTTTCCCCCGGCATTGATGAGCGCTTGGGCTACGTCGCTATGCCCTTTTGCGTTGGCTGCGCTTAATGCGGTCAGGCCGGAATTACTTTTCGCGTTCACGTCCGCGCCCTTGGCAAGGAGAGCTTTCGCTATTTCAAGATGGCCTTCCCTGGACGCCCACATCAGGGCGGTCCATCCGTCGTTAGCTTTCGCATTCACGTTAGCGCCGTTGGCAAGGAGGGTGTGCACTACATTGAGATGGCCGGCTGAACCGGCATAACCGGATGAAGATGCCGACATCAAGGCAGTCCATCCATTGTCGGTTTTCGCATTCACGTCTGCGCCCTTGTCGATGAGTATTTGGATAGTCGAGATATCGTCTATACAAGCAGCGCCTATCAGGTCCTGGGCGTCACCCGCGTAGCAATTAAAGCGTAGTAAAAAAACAAATAAGCAGACCACAGCTAAAATCCGTACTTTCATCGCATCTCCTTTGTATTTTTTAAATGTCCCCTGTTCGCTCTAATTATACCTTATAATTACAGGTCTTAAAACAAAAAAGCGGAGACAAATGTAAGTCATTGTCTCCGCTTTAGTTATTTGGTAGCGGGGAGAGGATTTGAACCTCTGACCTCAAGGTTATGAGCCTTGCGAGCTATCTAGCAGCACCTAGTACTTCACCTGTTTCGGCGTCATACCAAATTGCGGCTTTACAAGGTTCCAATTTAGAACCGTCCTTTAATATCACGACACTTACACAATTATATTTTACCTCCCACGCAAGACGGGCATAGGATTTGGGATGTTTAATGTAATTCGGATTTATCTCGCGGGCAAGGCTATTTTGATTTACAATTTTTAGTTCTGCTGAAGGTTGTCCTTCGATTTTATAGCCTTGAGGGATTATTTTCGCTATATCTTTATTTGCCATTTCTATGGCCTTTTCTTTGGTAATCTTAATTTCTTTGGGGGAATAATAGATTGAATAACGGTTATCACTGAAGCCGGAAAAGCCGTATTTTTCATTTATTCCCATACGTATATCACCAAGAACATACGGGCCTTCCATTTGAATCCAAATCACAGACCATTCTCCCATGAATGGATGCATTCGATTCCTCCAGCCACCTTCATAATACCTCGCTTCCTTGAATTGGATATTATTCGGCATCGTTCCATTATTCAATATCTTAAGGCAGTTCTCCGCTTCTTTGATTATTTCTTCTTTTTTCTTGAATGGTTCTGGGTTACCCGTAAATAGGGGGATATTTTTTTCATATTCTGTTATATCGCCTATTGAAAAATTAAAACAAGCGTATATCTTCCCCGTATAAGGGTCAATATCCATATCAAACCTGGCGCGCTGGCACCCAACTTCAATTATTTTTCTTTCGTAAAGATCGGTTTCTTCCCGAAATTTAAAGGTTAATGCCTTAACATCGTTTAAATCTACCGTAGGCAGCTTTAGTTC
>CAISWF010000103.1 GCA_903889135.1 Candidatus Omnitrophota bacterium
AACTCCTGTCACGGTTGGTCAACGGCCCGAATATGCTATCGTCATTGTCGTAATTGTGGAAGAGGTGTGAATACCCGATATCAAAACCGAATTTGTCAGTCTCGTGCCTGATACCGGCCCTCATATTGCTCGAATCCTGCTTGAGGCGGCTTTGGTTCTGTGTACCGGGCAGGTCGGTAAACGTCTTGTAAGTCTCGCCTATGGTAATGCGGTAATCCGAAAGTTCGAGGTCCAGGAGCCCGCGCGCTCGGGTGTCGATATGGTTATTTAACGGAAAACGCTCAAATATATTTTCCGTGATCCCGTAATCCAGGCTTAGTTTATGATTCTTGAAGGGGATCTCGACGCCTGCCGACTGGTTTTCGACATAGATCATATCGTAGGTGTGGTGGCCCTCGTTTAAATAGATGTTGGGATCGAAGGTCAGGCCAGAGCTTACCGCGCCATGCGCTACGATATGGTCTATCTTGGTCTTAAACCCGCTGCGATTAGGCAGGTCCGGATCGTCCAGCACGGTGCCGTTCATCTTGGACAGGATCGGCCTTACCGGTTCCGTGTATCCGTAAGATGTGCCGGCACGGACCGACAGGAAAACAAACGCGCAGACAGCCAAAAATACCGTCAATTTGTAATTTTTCATATGCGGCTCGACGGCCCCTCATTATGCTTTCCCGGCGGATTCGTCGGAGGCGGCGTGCCTACCGGCGGTTGATATTTCTCTATGACGAGTGGATTGTTGAATACGCCCTCTACATCGCAGAGGATGGTGCACGCCTGTACATTTGGATCCGGGAGTTTCAGGTAACCGTTCTGGACCAGCCAGGTATACTCAAGGTCGCAGGAGTTGAGCGGTTCCTTCGCGCCTACGACGGCATAAAGGACATCCGCCACGTCGCAGCACTTGACCATTGCCTTGGGATCGGCTATCGAGAAGTACTTTATATTTTTCTTGGCAAGGGCGTCGGCCAGCGCCTTATATTTGGCGGCCTCAGTCATCGGCGGCTTAGTATCCGCGATCTTGATCCCGTACTTGTTAGCGAGAAATTGGGCGAAAGTATAATTCGTCCACCCGCAAGTGTTAGGTGTCTGGTATTGCGAAAGATCCGCGGCGCTCGCGGATGCCATCAACCCGCTTACCACTGCCATCGCTATAAGTCTCTTTAACATGACGCACCTCACTTTCTTAGTTTACATTTTAGTCAATAATACTATAAAAGTAAATATCATTTTTCGACTTTTTTATGACTTTTTTCTACCATATTGGTAGCCCTAATAATCGTCAAGGTGCTGGTCTACGGTTGTGGCGAGGATCTCGCTCATCTTATCCGGCGGCGTGGTGGCAAAATAGTTATCTACGACGGCGTGGGCCATCTCATGCGCCATTATCGAATCCGTAATGTCCTGTTCCGAGGCGAAGATGGTGTTAAAATGATAAACGTAAAAGGATTTGCAATCCTCCTCGCCGGTATTCGTGAGACGGCAGTATTCGGCGTTGATCTCTTTACGCTTCTTATATATCTTTATCGTGATGTTCAGGCTGGCAGGATACATCCCCAGTATGTTCTCGACCCGGACCAGGAGCGCGTCCAGGCGATAGGCGACCTTCGCCTCGATGCCGCCGAAACTGTAAGACGGCGGGTTGGGGTCGCGCGGGATGTCCCGGTCGGTTATCCCCGAGAAGACCCTGTTTAAATTCACATCCGGCTCGTAGTAGACGGTAAAATAAGCGCTCCGGAAACTCGACCAGGTTTCCCCGCCCTCCGAGACCGGAGCGGCCGCCTCT
>CAISWF010000104.1 GCA_903889135.1 Candidatus Omnitrophota bacterium
CCTTGGAGTTCATCCTCTAACAAACCAATTCAAACTTGCTGGGGAACTATATGGTGAAAGTGACATTTCCCTTAATGACTTAGTCGGCTTGATGTCGTGCATTTCAGGGGTAGGGACAATTAATCAAAATCAATAATTTATACGTGTACAATTACATCATGCGCCTCACCGTCCTTATGACCGGCCGAAGCGGCTTGAAATCGGTAAAATAGAAAGAGAAAGTCCAGAGGAACGGCGCCTTTGAAACCATGAAGTTATATCCCCAGACATAGGTAAACCTGAATAACCGGTTCGCGAATTCCAGGGAATCTATGACCCTCACGTCATGGCCCGTGACGGCTTTATCGAAGGCGTCCTTTATCGCCAAGGCGGCGCTCTTGTGCCCGGCCCCGGCCTGGGCGTGTATAATGAATATTTTCATGTTTTTTTCTTATCTCTCCTTAGGACAAACTCCACGGCTTTCAAGATATCCCGTTTTATGAAATCGGGCTTGGCCGCCCAACCCTTGCCTTTCCTTGATCTGACTTTGCCGGACAATACCAAAAGGGTCCTGCAGCCTATCGCCTTCCCGGCCTGGACATCCCTGATACTGTCACCTATAAAAAAGGTTTTCTTGAAATCGATCGGGCCTCTCTTCAGCGCCTTCTTGAAAAGCCCGGCCTTAGGCTTCCGGCAGCCGCAATTATCCTCGGTCCGGTGCGGGCAGTAATAGGCAGCGGTTATCCTCCCGCCGGCTTTCTCCGCTTCCTTCATCATGTTAGCCGTTATGAATTTAAGGTCCCGCATCGAGAAGTATTTTTTTGCGATGCCGGCCTGGTTAGAGATCACGTATACCGAATACCCGGCGTCCGTAAGCTTTTTTATGGCGAGTTTCGCCCCGGGCAGGAACTTGAATTCCTTCCATTTGGTCACGTATTGGAATTTCAAATGTTCCGGGTCCTCATTTATGACCCCGTCCCTGTCCAGGAATATCACCTTATTTTGCTTTTTGGCCATAAGCCAGCTCCCAGTATTTAGCCCATTTGATGAAATGCACGTATGAATAAAGCGCCGAAAATATGAAACCTGTCATCCCCTCGCGGAACCCCTGCTTTTTTAAGTAGAGCTTAAGGAATAATTTCACCGGCTTCCACGTAAGGTTATACATGACCGTTTTTTCCGGGACGACGCCTTGTTCATTAAGGATATCGCGCGCCTCGTATGCGGTGTAACTGTTCTGCCTCTCCATGAACTGCGAGATGCTGCTGAACGGCCTGTGCTCTGTCGCTTCTTCTATCTTGCCCTGGGGCCCGTCAAGCACCAGCCTCTCATGCACCAGGCCCTCGTATCTCGCCCGGCCTTTCCTGTAAAGGTTGGCCGAATAATGATACCAGCCGCCGTACCTCATGTAATGCCCCAAGAAATAATTTTTTCTCCTGAATTTATAACCGGCGATATCTTTCCCTGAATTTATTCTTTCGCCGATCGCCGAGGCGAGACAGGGCGTCACGCGTTCGTCAGAGTCTATTTGCAATATCCAGTCGCCTGCAGCCTTATCGGCCCCGAGGTTCCTTTTATTGGCGAACCCTTCGACGCTGTCTACGACGACCTTATCCGTATAACCTTTGCATATCTCGACCGTCCTGTCCGATGAGCTGTCATCGACAACGACGATCTCGTCGGCAAACTTCAGGCTTTCAAGGCAATCTTTTATATAATCCTGGGAGTCCTTTGTCAGGATAACTACGCTAAGTCTTGCTTTTAGCATTAGATTCCCAATATTTGGCGAAACTCAATAACTGGTAGAACCCGCCGTTTACCGCTACCATAAGTCCTATGACGCCGTCGCGGCGGCCTTTATTTCCGACGTAACTCCTGATGAACCTGTCGAAAGCGCGGTACAAAGCGACGTGCAGCGGCATCTTCCTGCCCGTGGTCACCCATTTCTCCGCTTCCTTCGATGTCTGGCCGTTCAACGAATTGATAAGCTCGGTAAAATCCGCGTACGAATAATGGATGATGTCGCCCTTGAGCCGCCCGCATTTCCCGTCGTAGAAAACCCGCGGATGCACCCCGGTCTCTTCGTACGTGAACTTACCTCTCCTGAACAGCCGGTCCTTATAAGCCGGGTACCAGCCGCCCCATTTTACCCAGTAATCACCGATATAATTACGCATCGGGACGGCGAATACGACATGGTCATCGATCCGCTTGTTCTTGTCTTCGTTTATCACGCGGATAATCTCTTCCTTAAGCTCGGGGCTTACAGTCTCGTCCGCGTCAAGACTGAGGACCCATTCGTTCTTCGCCTGCGAGTAGGCATAGTTCCTGTGAACGCCTTCTATGTCCATCTTCCTCTCGAATATCCTGTCAGTGTATCGGCGCGCGATCTCGACGGTCCTGTCCGTGCTCATATCGTCCACTATCACGATATCGGCGGCCCACGCCACGCTCTCGAGGCAGGCGGCGAGCCTCTCCTCCTCGTTCTTTACTATTACGACCACCGAAACCGGTATCTTCTGATCCATAGTTAAATTTCCCTGATCTCCGCGCCGCGGATTAACCTGTAACCCGCCAACGAGCCGCGCAATACCGGATCGCCGGTATATATCCTGTCGAACCTCTTTTTCTTTATAATGATATTCCAAAATGACTTCAACTTAAAGAAATTTTTAGGCGAATCATCCATAAGATCGAGATGCTTCGGGAGCGAGCTAAGGTCCGCGCCTTTTACCGCGAAGAGCCATACCCTGTTATGGCCGTCAAGCTCCTTTTTTATCATCTGCGCGGCCTTTTCCATGGAAGCGACTTCCCTCTCAGTCACGATAAAGACGACTCGCAGTATCCTGCCCCATCTCTTCTCGAATATCCGCGCGCTCCTGTCGAAGGTCTCGTTCTTATCCTTAAGGAATTTCCCGGATCTGCCCTCCTCGTGGAATACGTAGCATCCCTTCGCCATCACGCACTTGAACCCCGCAGCTTGTGCCCTGCGGCTGTAATCCGTATCCTCGAAATATGCGTAACCGTATTTATCGTCGAGAAATCCGATATTATCTATCACTCCCCGCTTTATCAGCATGCAGAAGCCGACGCAGGCGTTCATCTCGACCCATTCTCCCGAATGCCTGCCGAACCCCCTCGCGAATTCCTCCAGCGTGGTGTCTTTCCCAAAACGCAGGCCAAAATTATTGGATGAAGGATTGACGATACCTATCGATGGGCCGCTCACGGCAACCTTTATCATCTCCTCAAGCCAGCCTTCGGTCAGGATCAGGTCATTGTTAAGCAAGCATACGTACGGGGCGCTGGAACGTTCCATCCCTTTGTTCATGCCCCGCGAGAAACCTTCGTTGGTGCTGCTGAAGATGACCTCTAACCGGACGTTCGGGCCGTCTTTAAGCGACGAGAGGTATTCGCGAAGCCCCTCTTCCGTAGACCCGTTGTCGACTATTATCAAACGTGAGGGTACCCCGGTGCAGCGCATCAATGATCCCACGCACCTTTTCAGGATAGCTAGGTTATTCCAGCTTAAGAGGATGAGGTCGCACTTTATTTCCATCCGCACGCCTCCAGCATATTCTTAAGGCTCGCTTTGTACGTATACCTGTTCACCGAGAGCGAGCGGCCCTCGGCGGCTATTTTTATCCTCTCGGCGTCATGAGAAAGATAATATTCCGTCTTCTTTAATAATTCACCCGGAGTGCCGTACGTCACGAGGTTCTTCCCGTCCGCGAAGAGCTCGTTAAAACCGCTGTCGTCCCTCAACCGGTTAGTGATGAGCAGCGCACCGCATGAAAGCACTTCGAACATCCTCATGTTTATATCGTCGTTTATGGAATAATTAAAACCTATCTTCGCGCTGCTGTAGATATTCGACATAAAGCGGGAATCCGCCCTGCCGATGTAACTATTCGGGTATCTTCGCGCGAGGAGCTTAAGGAGCTCCCCCCTCAAATTCTTTTTGCCCTCGGTCCCGACGAAAGCGACATCGAGCTTACGCTCGATATTAAGGTCTTTATGTATCTCCGGATCGCAGGCGATGGGGACCCACTTCGCGTCGATGCCCGTATCTCTTTTTAGTTTTTTCACCCCGCTCTTTTGGGCGCAGAAAACAAAACCGTAATGCCTCACCTGTTCCTTGATCTTCCTGTACGGTTTTTCGAGATGCGTGTCTATCGCGTAAAAAGCGGAGGGCTTGAGGTGGCCCGGTATGTCGTATTTATAATCGCCGTGGTCAATGCGCAGGTAAAGGTCGTACCCGGCCGGGATATCGGAGTCGCTCGTCCAGAAATGGTCGGACTCTATCCCCATCTGCGCCGCGGCGCGTTCGAAATAGCCGCCTATCGTGTCCTCCCTGTCTTTGTTAAAGATCAGCGCGAGTTTCATCCGGCAGCCAATGCCTCCTTGGCTGCTTTAAAAACGTCTTCCGCGCTGATCCCGGACAGGCACTTCCTTTCGGCGCACTCTTTCATCTTGAAACCCTTGTAGCAGGGGCGGCATTCGATGTCCTCTTTGACGGTTTTATGCCTGCCCGCAGGCGGATACTGCCCGTATACCTTCTCATCTACCGGCCCGAATATCCCAACTGTTCTTGTGCCGGCCGCCACAGCAAGATGCAACGGCCCGCCGTCATTGGCGATGACCAGCCCGCACAGGGACATCAGGGCGGCCGAACGCAAAAGCGTAGTCTTGCCGCAAGCCATCAAAACCCGGTTCCTCATTGCGTTCGCGGCCTTTTCGCATATCCCGGCTTCGGCATCGCTCCCCAATACGATCACCTTCGCGCCCAGTTCTTCGATAAGGCGGTCGGCGACACCGCCAAAGCCCTCACTCCGCCAATGCTTTATCGCCGCGGCCTTGCCCCAGCTCGCGCCGCCGGCCGGTGCGATACCTATAAGCAATTCGCCTTCTTTTATCCCGTTTGTTTTGAGGAAATCGCGCGCCCACTCCTTATCCTGCCGCGGCACGTAAAGGCTGATCCCTTTATGCACCGGCTCTATACCGATAAACCGTAAAAGTTCTAGGTAATATTCTATCACGTGCTTGCCGCTATAACCTTTGATCTCTATCTTCCTGGTCAGGTAGCTCCCCCTGCCCTTATAATTAAACCCTATGCTTTCCCTTATACCCGCAAGGAAGCAAAGGAACCAGTACTCCCTGGTCAGCGAAAGGTCGATGACCGCATCGAATTTTTTATCCCTGATATCTTTCGCCAGGGCGAAGAATTTTTTGATATATCCGGCCTTTGATCTCTTCCAGAGCGCCCTCAACTCATCTTTTTCATAAACAAAAACCCATTTTATTTTCGGGTTAGCCCTGAGCAGGGGCTCTGTGCGGCGGTTACAAAGGAACCCGATCCCGGAGCCCTCGATACGCGCGCTCAGCGACTCGATGAGCGGCGTGGTAAAAAGCACATCACCTATGCCGAAAGGATTGATGATTAGTATATTTTTTATGTTATTTTGCATAATTTCCCGCTGACCGCCTCGAATACGTCCTCGACCGTGATATCGGCCACTTTAGGCCTTCCGATGACGATATGTCCCTCTCCGTAAGGCCCCCATCTCTTCGATGACCCGCCGGGCCGCGATTCCCCGAAAAGCGCGACTACCGGAGTATCCACCGCTGAGGCGATATGCACCGGACCAGAATCGCAGGATATAAGGAGGGCGGACATTTTCAAAAGCGCTCCGAATTCCTTTAACGCCAGCCTGCCCGTGAGGTCCAAAACAGGATTCCGCATTTTCGCTTTTACCTCTCCGGCGGCCGTGCGTTCTTCTTCGCCGCCTACCAATACGACTTTTATCCCGGATCCATCGATGATCTTATCGCAGGCCAGGGCGAACCTTTCGGCCGGCCATAACTTTTCCGGATTGCTTGTGCCCGGGTGGACGGCGATGAAAGCGCCTCCGGCGATGCCGTTATGCGCCAATATTTCCGCCGCGGCGCGTTTATCCTTTTCCGCCAAAGGAAAATAAGGCTTTTTTCCTGGGGTTACAGCGCCGGCCGCCTTTGCGAGTTCAAGATTATATTCCACCTCGTGTTTTTCGCAAAGATATTTCTTATCCTCTATTACTTTCGTAAGCAGGAACCCGAGCTTCCTGTCGTAGCCGACCCTTGCGGGTATACCGGCGAGATAACCGGCGACATTTAAGAACTTGTTTGGGTTGAATATGATTACCATATCAAGCCCCGAGCCCGACAGGAAGCGGACGAACCTCAATCGCTTTGCGAACGAATCGAGGTCCGGACCGGGGTCGATTTTGACAATGGAATCTATGCACGGGTTCCCTTCGACTACGGGTGAAGAAGAAGGCGTTACAATAAGCGTGATCTTCGCGGAGGGAAAACTCTCTCGCACCGCACCGAAGGCCGGAGTGGTAAGCAGCAGCTCCCCTATCCTGTCTGTCCTGATCAGAAGAATCCCGCGGGGTTTTAGCAAATTGGGCCTACTCGGGCTGTACCCTCGCTGCCGCGAGTCCGCATAACGACCAAAAAAGGACCGCCAACGGCAGGGAATAGAGGTTTGTATCGACGAAACTGTTGGTGAGAGTGGCTATTATACAGGCGGCCGCGCCAATCGCGGCGGCTTTCATGAACTTATCGGGCTCAGCAAAAAAATTTGAGATCGCCCGGCCCAAAACACTCGCGCAAAACCACAAAAAGATCAGAAGGCCCGTTATGCCGGTCTCCGCGGCCATTTGGAGGAAGCAGTTATGCGCATAAACGATCCATACGTAATCGGCGGGCTTATATCTCTCGAATATGCTCATGAATGTATTCAGCCCGTGGCCGAATACCGGCCTGTCTAAAAACATCCTCCAGCCGGTCTTCCATATTAACAGCCTGTCCATCGAAGAGGTGTCGCTTCCTAATTGGGATAAGGAACCCAGCTGCGCCTTTATAGCAGGCGGCGCGACCAGAACAGTCAACGCGGCCAATACGGCAAGGATGACGAGCGTGGCGATAAAACGCCTCCGGCCGGTAAAAACAAGGAGGAATAAAAATCCCGCAAAAAATCCCAGCCATGCCCCTCTCGCGAAAGTAAGCACAAGGCAGGCCGCAAAGAGCAGCGATAACACAAAAAGCCCTGCCTTTTTTCTCCAATCCATCACGCTGAAAGCGATGAGCGCGAGAGGTAAGGGAAGTACTGTCGCAACGTAAGTGCCGAAATCATTCGGAGCTTTGAAAGCCGCGGTTATCTTCATATTCTCGAACATGGAGAATTTCCTGAAAAGGTCATGGCCGGCCAATCTCTGGTATATTCCGTCCATCCCCGAAAAAAAAGCGGCGATCACAAAAACGGAAACGAAGTTAAAGACCCGCCTCGGGGTGTTGATGACCTCCGCTATTATCAGGAATATCAGGAGATATTCCATGGTCTTGAATAGGAACGCCTCGGAGCTTATTCCTAACCGCTGGCTTGTGAACGCAGAGGTTATCAGGCTTATGGTCATGAAGGATATGGTTGAGGCCTTCAAGCTGAACCCGTGATCCGACCTGGCTACCGCCAGGGCTATTATAAAAAAGAGTACATTCAGGAATATGGCGAATATGACTATCGGGAGGAATATTCCCGTCGCGAACAGGTCCCCATCGATATCGAAATGGTGCGATATGACCGCCAGTGATATCATGACCGATGAATACACGAGGAGGGTAACTAGGACGCCCATGGGGATGATGATCTTTAACAGCCCGTAAACAGATCCCGGAGGCACAAACGATTTCCTCTTTTCGAGGAGCCATTCCCACGCTTTAAAGCCGTTCTTGTAGAACCAGATCATGATCGACAATGTGGCAAAGACCTCGACCACGCTCTTTGAGGTGGGAATAAAGAAAACGAGGGTGTAGAGCATGTACTCGATGATCTTGTCGCAGCCCGCGTACATTCTTTGCCTGTCGGCGCTCATCTGAGATATATCCCGTTCACCTGGTGGTATTGGGTCCCGCTCTCCCTGCAGATGGCTTCAATATCCTCTTTCGTCTTATCGTTTGCCGAAGGTATGGCAATGATCACCTCGTCTATGGAATGCTCTTCGACCAGCCGCGGTATATCGGACCTCACGCCTAAAACAGATACGCCCTGGATCCTCCTCCCCTGCTTCGACAGGTCGTCGTCTATAAATCCCACCGGCCAGTAATTAAAGGACTTGTTCTTGCGCACCTCGCGCAGGAAAGCGTCTCCCGTGTCACCGGCCCCGAAGATGAGTATCTTTTTCCCCTTAGAATCGAGCGAGACGAAAATTTGTTCCCTGAAGAGCCTGAATGCGACCCTTACCGATGACATGAGTATCAGCAGTATCATGGCGTCCAGTATGAATATCATCCTCGAGAACCCCTCGAACCTGAAGGCGACAAGGAGCGTCACCGTCGAAACCGCTGATCCCAGTATAATGCCCTTGACTATGTTCAGGATCTCGTTGAGCCCTATATATCTCCAAATATTCCCGTAAACGCCCGTTACTGAAAAAGCCAGGAGATTTACCACGATGAGTATCGGCAGCGATTTCGCGATCAGCCCGAAATTGTAATTATCTATTATGCCTTCATAGCGGATTATATAACTGGAAAAATAAGCTATGCAGATAAGGAAGAAATCGCACAGAACCTCGAATATAACCCTTTTATATTTCAGGAGTGCGTCTATCAGCTCATATTGATTTTTGTAATACGAAATATTGCGCGGAAGCGGCATCTCGGGCGCCTCTTCCTTCCTGCGGGTGGTATGGTTAAGGAATACCCCTAGCGAAAATATCACTATCATGAGGAGCGTAACTATTATCGCGCTTACGTATGTTTTTACGTATAAAGAAACATAAGCGGTAAGACCAAAAAGAATGGATATAAGGTAGAGGACCGTGACCGCCTTCTTTTCGTGCCAGCCGAGAAAGACCATCCTATGCGACGTGTGGTCTTTGCCGCCCTTCGCCACCGACCTTCCGTCGATCGTCCTGGTCACCGTGACAAAGATCGTATCGAAGATCGGGACCGCGAGCGCCAGCACGGGTATGAACATGACAAGGAAAAGGTGCGACGCCTCTTTCCATGTTCCCATCACGGTGATCACCGCCAGCATAAAACCCAAGAACATCGCTCCGCAGTCTCCCATGAATATCTTCGCAGGATAGAAATTATGCGGCAGGAAGCCTAACGCCGCGCCGCTCAGGATAAGCGAGATCGCTGCAGTTTCGTAGCTCTTAAGCGCCATGGCGCACGCGAAAACGGTAAGCGAGGCTATCGACGCTACCCCCGCCGACAGGCCGTCCATATTATCGAGAAGGTTGAACGAATTGGTTATGCCGACTATCCAGATGATGGTAAGCGGCACCGCCACTATCGACGGGATTATATTTATGGTGACGCCGGAGATCACGGTAAGGGAAGCGCAGACTATCTGGCCTACGATCTTTGCCTGCGGGCTCAACCCCTTCAAGTCATCTATGACGCCAAGCAGGAATATCGAGGTAGCGCCTACTATCAGCCCGAAACCTCCCCTCATCCCCTTGAAATAAAAAAGGAAGACGATCAGGAAAGCAGCGTAGATGGCGATCCCGCCCATGAGAGGCACTACATTCCTGTGCCACCTGTCCTCTTTGGGCTTGGCGACAACGCCTGCGCGGCCGGCTATTAACTTAACCAGCGGGGTGAGGAGAAAACTGATGAAAAATGACGTTAAAAACAGGTACACGAATTTCACGTCTAGGTCTTTTCCTTTGTATACCTTACAACGTCTTCGATGATACTCTTCAAATCGGCAGTAGGCTTGAAGCCTGTCAGGTTACGGATCTTCGTCGTATCGGGCACCCTTTTTTCCATGTCCTCAAAGCCCTCCTCATAAGCTTTTTCATAAGGTATGCGGACGATCTTTGAGCGGCTTCCGGTTATCCCTATGACTTTTTCGGCTAATCCCTCTATCGTTATTTCTTCCTGGCTGCCGATATTGAAGACCTGGCCATAGGCTTTCGGGTTTTCTATAACTTTGGGCAGGGTATCCACGACATCTTTGACATGGAGGAAGCACCTGGATTGCTTACCGGAGCCGTATACGGTGATATCCTTGTTTTCCAGGGCCTGCTTTACGAATCTCGGGACGACCATTCCATACGCCCCGGATTGCCTCGGCCCTACGGTGTTGAACAGCCTTACAATGGATGTCGGCACATTCTTCTCTTTCCAGTATACGTAGGCTAATATCTCGTCGACCGCCTTGGCGGTCGAATAGCTCCATCTCGATTTAAGGGGCGAACCGAGTATTCTGTCCTGGTCCTCCTTTAACGGGCCCTGCGTATTCTTCCCGTAGATCTCGGACGTGGATGTTATGAGGACTTTCTTATGATAACGGTGCGCCATATCCAGGACGATCTCGCTGCCTTTTATATTCGTCGTAAGGGATTCCAGGGGATGGTTCACGATAAGCTCAACTCCAACGGCGGCGGCCAAGTGGAATATCGCGTCGCAGCGTTCGGCGAGCTTGTCGACCAGGAACTCGTTGAGGATAGTCCCGACAACTAGCTGAAAGTTAGGGTTAGCCTCGAGATGCTTTACGTTCTCCACTTTCCCGGTAGAGAGATCGTCGAGAATAGTTACCTTATGTCCTTCGCCAACCAGTTTATCCGACAGATGGGAACCGATGAAGCCGGCTCCGCCAGTGATCAGGTAATTCACGATTTTATCTCCTTTTGTAGGGTTATATTATAATTTATTCTATGTCGTTTTGCAATATATCTCAATTTATCCCTGCCAGCGCCTCTTCGTAAAGGGCCTTTATATCCCTGACCAGGCGCTCTTTGGAATATCTCTTCAGGACCCTCTGGCGGCCGTTCCCGCCTAACGATCTCCTCTTTTCGGGATCTTTCGCCAATTCGAGGCAGCGTTTTGCGAAACCTGCGGAGTCCCCCGAGGCAACGAGATAGCCGTTTATCCCGTCCTCTACAACATCCTTCACGCCGCCCACATCGGTCGATACGACCGGCCTGCAGGAGGCCAGCGCCTCTATTAAGGCTACGGGAGTGCCCTCATTAAGCGACGTCAGGGCGACGATATCCAGGTCCGCATACACATCCGCCATCTCTTTTTTCCAGCCGCTAAAGACCACTTTCTCCCGGATGCCAAGCTCCCGGGCGTATCTTTCAAGCCCTTCCCTTTCTTCCCCGTCCCCTACGACGATGCACCTTATATCGAGTCCGCCTGCCAGATCGAATAATTTCTTACAGGCATCCAGGAACATCCTGTGATTCTTGACCGGAACGAGCCTTCCTATTATACCTATCAGGACGCAGCCGTCGCCTATGCCCAGTTCACCCCTGAGTTTCCCGTTCCTCGACCCGATCAAAGAGAGCCTGTCCAGTTCCAGCCCTAAAGGCACGACTTTAACCTTTTCCTCGCCTGCTATTTTATACTTTTTGACTATCTCCTCTTTCTGCACCTCGCTGACAACTATTATATATTTTGAAAAGAGGGCCAAAAACCTTTCGATAAAGAGAAATAACATCGCCTGCGGCTTGCTGAAATAATTCTCGAATATATGCCCATGGAAAGTGTGTATCCTGACCGGGACCCCGGCAAGGACCGCGGCTGTCCTGCCCAGGGCGCCTGCTTTGGCAGTATGGGTATGGACTATATCGGGCTTCTCTCTTTTTATTATGCGCAGGATCTTAAAGAACGCCGTAAAATCCTTACGAAGGTCGACTTTCCTTGACAGCTCGGGTACGGCCACCGGCTTAACGCCCTTCTTTTCAGCAAGATAGTCCATCTCTTTCTCACCGGCGTCTACAGAACCGGAGACGAGCACAGACTCAAAGCGGTCGTCGTTAAGTTCGCCTGTCAAAAGTATGGTATGTATTGCCGGGCCTCCGACATTGAGGCGGGCGATTATCCTGACGATCTTTATCTTCCCGTCACGCATGATATATTTTGCTGAGGAACCAGCTATCCTTCCTCGCTGATCTCCAGTCTACGCCGCGGCTCGCGACGGCGGAGAAAAACGACGCCGTAAAACTGGCGGCGTAATTACGCGAAAGGGACCTCTCGAAAGGGTGAATTATATCGCGGGACTTATTTACAATGACGCTGTGTGAGGCGAACAGGGCATATCTGTCTTCGCCCGCAAGGACTGTGATGAAACATCCCGATGAGATCAGCGAGATGAGACGGAATAACTTCCTGAAAATAGAAGCGATAAAACTCCCGCGCACAAGCGAAATGGCGCGGTCCTCTAATAATAAATATTTGCCTCCGGCCTTTGCGTAGCTATTCATGAAGATGCTCTCTTTTTTTGGGACATATTACTTTTTAACACCTGTAATAGTACCCTGAATGTGATATAAGTCGGTCGTGAATTCGATCGGGTTCCCTATCTTGATGACGCCCCCGCGATACTTAATGGTCCTGCCCTCCTCGACTGAAAGTTCAAGCAGCACCTTAATATCGCGATAATTAGCATCGGGAACAAATTGCAGCATGTTCTCGTTAACGCCTGTGGCGTTAACGGTAAATATTTTCGGCTGTTCGTCGCTTATTATCTTTACGAGTTTACCTAACCGCTTACCCGAGTCATCCTGCTCTACGTCGCCCTCAGCCATCACTTTCGCAAGCTCGGGTATCACCCTGTCGAATCTGGCTTCAACACGTACGGTTATATCCTTCTTGATCACGGAGGGTATTTTCGCGCTGATCACTTTATGCTCGATAAAAAACATGGGAATTACCAAAAGTATAAGCACTACGACAAATAGATCTACGACGTTAATCTTGCCGAATAACCTGCCTTTTTCGTCGATCAACATGCGTTCCCCCTCCTGATTTTGGGCGGTCTTTTTATGATCAAATGTAACCCTTCCACCAATAATATACTATACCCGCATATTCATGTAAAATCCCTTTTACCTGCTCCGGCGAGGCGCCTATCCCATGGCTATAAAACTTGCTGCTGAGAATCGGGGTGTAGGTAACCTTCGGGCCATTACCCATCTTCTTGTATACGAGCGAGACGCGCCTCATGTGGTAAGGGGAACTTACCAGTAGCATCGAATGCCACCCGTTCCTGTCTAGGATCTCCTTTGTATTCCTTACGAAGTCATACGTATATCCCGATTTGTTTTCCAGCGTGATCGCGCTTGCCGGAACCCCCATGGAAACGGCTAACGCTTTCATGATATCGACTTCCTTTATGGCATAAGTATAGCCCGATGAAAAGATGAGGTGGCTCGCATATCCCTTATTATACAGGTCCACCGCATAATCTACCCTTTCCTCGTAGCCTTGCCCCTCTTTTCCGGACTCACCGGCCCCGCCGGCGAACACGACTATGGCGTCGGCCTTAACGGGCCGGTCGGATATTTTAAGCGGCCCGGCGATATACCATATTAGCGGGGTATAAAAAACCAAGATGATGATCGCCGCGACCGGCACGCATAGCTTAGCCACATTATGGCGGGCCGTGCGGTAGAAAGAAATGAGCTCTTCCTTCCAAATCAAGCCGTTCTCCGACCGCCTTCTTTCGAGGGCATCCGTTATGGCCTTGCTCATCTTTTCTATCCGGGACTCCCAGCTGTTCTCGCGGGCTGCCGTTATGCGCTTAAGCGCGGCCCCTTCATTATCTTCCTTGATCGACCTGCCTATAAGTCCGATAAAATCCTCTTTCCCCGATGCGACATGCACGATACCCCCGTTCTCCCTGTTGAAGGTCAAGACCTCCGGCAGCGCAGTGGAGACGACCGGTTTGCCCATCGAAAGATATTCATTTAGTTTTGTCGGATATACATTTACCGTATAATCGGTAATGAGGTACGGTATCAGCGTAACCGAAAAATGTTTCACGAGGTTCGGGAGCTCGGAATGTTTCTTCCCTCCCAAAAAACGTATATTAGGGACGGAAGAAAGCGCGGAAATATCAGTCTGTATCGGGCCTACGAATACAAATACGGCTTCGGGATATCTTTGGGCGGCCGCTTTTACCAGGTCCAGGTCCACCCACTTATGCACCCCGCCGACGTAACCCACGATCGGCCCTTTTATATCGGCTATCTCCGCGGGAGGCGGAGCGGACTGGACCCTTACCTTTTCAAAACTGTCAATATTGACACCAAACGGGAATAAGTGAACACTCTTGCTGTACTGCGCGCAGTAATCAAAAAGGGCTTTCGATGTCACGAAGACGAGGTCCGCGCTGGAGATCAGGTTCTTTTCGTAAATCTTTATTTTCTTTGCGGAAGCCGAGCTGGCCGCGAAACTGTCAATGCAATAATACACGAGCAGTTTTTTGTTTATATTTTCGGTTATATCGAGCGCGGTACCTGTCGGCAGGAATGTCCATATTATGGGGTCGTTGAAACGCACCGCCTTCATCCATCTCCTGATCACCGAGAGAAGTATGTATTTATTGATCAACCTGGCAAATCTCGAATAAGGGAACGGAAGAACGAGCGGCGAATATATGTAGAGGTTCTCCGATTCTTTGCGAATGCCTTTTACGCCTTTAAAATAGTCCCGGAACCTCTTGCTAAGCCTGGATATATCCCTTATTCCGGGCGAACGCACGCCGGTATTCTCGATAAACAGGACGCGGTTGCCGTTCTTAGTGAACGTGGACATGATCTCCTGGTGGCCCTGCCAGATAAAATCCCAGTCTATTGAGGATATGCAGATTATGTCATTGTTTTTTATCATATCTCATTCACCATATTGCTGCCGTTTATCGCCCTTCAGCCAGTGGACGAACCTCCTGACCGGCGATTGTATTGCGGCCCTTGAATCCTTCCAGGAGGCCGCATCTACGGAAGTAAGAAACTCGAAAAATTTATGGTAATCCTCGCCGCCGGATATCGGAGAGGCCTTGACCGCCTTCCAATCGCCGTTTTTGATCTCCTTAAGTATAGCAGGTTTTCCTTCCGAATTGAGGAAGTAAATTCCCTGAAAGGCGTCGAAGACCGTCCAGCCGCGGTTAAGATTTACGAGAGAAAAGACCCTCGCTTTACTGTTATCGGGCAATTTTACCTTCACAAAAAAAGCTCCTATCCCTTCGCGGTTGCACAAAGTGGTAAATACGTCCTGGAATTGGTCGTCCAGGCCGTATCCCCTTATTATAATATGCCAAGCATGGTCGTCAACTACCGGAAGGGATGATGGGTTTTCCCTTATATTTTCTTTTGTCCACTTAAGTATAGCGACCGCCTTGTCAAAGTCGAACCTTTTACCGGCAGTGATCCTGCCTGCCAGGACGCCGTAGTTATAATACCTGTCCATAAAATCGATCACTTTAAGATAAAGAGGTATCCTTATCTGCTTTACCTCAAAATCCACACCCTGTCTTGTGGTAACGGGTATATTCAGCGTGAGCAAAACCGCGGCTGATGCCGCCAGGATGATTAACGCACGGAGTGCGGCTTTTTTCATAACTTGCCGTCCATGAATTTTTTGTGCCATAACTCCAGGTTCAGAAGTGCCCATAGCTGGAACGATAGGTCCCTCTTCCCGTTAATATGGTCCTCCACGAGGCCTTTAACGCAGCCGGGCCTGAAATAGCCCCTGCCGGCGCAGGATCGCGATAGCAGCGTCTCCCGCATAAAATCTTTCAATTCTCCGCGGAACCACCTTCCTACCGGCACTCCGAAACCCATCTTACGTCTCTTCAATATATTATCGGGAAGCATGCCCGAGAACGCTTTCCTTAGTATATATTTCTTAACTCCGCCGCGTATCTTATAAGAGACCGGCAGGCTTGCGGCGAATTCCATTACCTTATGGTCGAGGAACGGGGAGCGCGCCTCGAGGGAATTCGCCATGCTCGCTATATCCACTTTGACAAGCAGGTCATTAGGCAGGTATGTATCGACATCCGCTTTAAGAAGGCGGTCGAGGAGATCGAGCCCGTCATCTTCCGTAAAGTACGGACGGAGGAGCGCGAGGGGGGCTTCCATATCGATACTTTCGGTAAATTCAGGTGAATATAGTTCCCTTAAGGAAAGCCCGCCCGATATTCCCACCCACCTCAGATATCTTTCCGGGGCGGGCAGGCCGGCGTTAGACAGGAATCGCTTCGCCCTTCTTGAAAGGCTTTTGGAATCGACCGAATCGGGCAGTATATCCGCAAGTGAGCGCGCCGCGCCTTTTAAACCTAACCTGCCGATCCTCCCGGCCGCGCTCATCGCCTGATAGCGTTCGTACCCGGCGAACGATTCGTCCCCTCCGTCCCCGTTTAAAGCCACTGTGACAAATGCCCGCGTTTCGCGCGATACGTAATACGTCGGTATGCAGGAAGAATCCGCATACGGTTCGCCGTAACGCTCGACCAGGAGTTCCAACACTTCGAGCGCTTTAGGCCTCACTATGAATTCATGGTGCTCTGTGTTGAATTTTTGGGATACCTCTTTCGCGAACCGCAGTTCGCTGAAATCTTTCTCCTCGAAACCTATCGAGAATGTCTTGACCTTTGTGAACTCGCTCATGAGAGCGACAACGCAACTTGAGTCGATGCCGCCGCTTAAAAAAGCCCCAAGCGGGACGTCGCTGTAAAGCCTCATTTTGACGGCTTCCCTGAGGAGCCTTAAGGTCTCCGAGGCAGCTTCAGTCTCACTGATCCCTGTTTTTTTGGAGTAATCGAGGCTCCAATAACGTTTTATCTCTACGCCTGACTTTCCCATGGTCAGGGTATGCGCCGGAGGGAGCTTGCGGACTTTCCTGAAAATAGTATCCGGGGCCGGGATATATCCCAGGCTCATGTAATAATTTATCGCGCCGGGCTCGATCTCCTTCGGGACGATCCCGGACTTGAGGAGCGAGGCGAGTTCCGAAGAAAATACGAATCTGCCGGCTTCATAGTAATAAAGGAAAGGTTTCTTGCCCGCCCTGTCCCTCGCCGCGAATAATATTTTCTTCCTGTCGTCCCAAATAGCGAAAGAGAACATCCCCCTCAGGCGGCTTACGCACTCCTCGCCGTACTCCTCATACAAATGCACTATCGTTTCCGTATCCGAATGCGACCTGAATTTGTGTCCGCTCTTTTCCAGGCCCGGCCTCAACTCATGGAAATTATAGATCTCGCCGTTAAATACAAGCCAAACCGACCCGTCCTCGTTCGACATCGGCTGGCGCGCCGACGATGACAGGTCTATTATGCTCAATCTCCTGTGCCCAAGGCAGGCCGCCGATCCGGCGCTTGTATAGATGCCCTCGTCGTCCGGCCCCCTGTGCTTCAAGGCGCCGCACATATCCGCTACGGCTTCCCTTTCGGCCGGCTTCCCGGTTAGATCTATTATTCCGCAGATGCCGCACATACCTATCCTGCCTCCGCGACGTCCCGGATTATCCGGAGTATCTTCGGCGCGTTCACTTTAAGTGAATACCTTTCAACGACAGTCTTTCTCCCGGCGACTCCTATCTTCTCCCTTAGGCCCCGGTCCTCTATAAGCCTTGACAGTTTAGAGACCCAGTCATCGTTATCCTTTGCGAGAAATCCGTTGAGCCCTTCCTCTATTATCACGCGGTTAGGGCCGGCATCCGAGGCGACGCACGGTATCCCGACGCTCATATACTGGATAGTCTTGAAGCCGGTCTTTCCTGCAGTCCACTCGTCGTCGGGCAGCGGATAGACGCCGATATCGAGCGATTGGAACTCCTCTATCTCCTCGCCAAGACTCCAGTCCTTGTATGTTATCTCAACGCCTGGAATATCAAAGACTTTCCGGGATGCGCCTACGACTTTTAACTTGAACCCGTATTTTTTGTCTGCTAACCGCTCAAATACGGCTTTGAGCGACTCAAGGTATTTCGCGGTGCTGTGGCTCCCGATCCAGCCGATCATGATGGTGCCTGACGGCCCTTTGACGGCAGGCTTAAACCTGTCCGTATCTACCGAGGTGTGTATCACGGTCACGCTGCGGTTATATTCCAACGAATATTTTTCAAGGTGCTCGTTGCAGGTTATCACGTGCCTGCTTAAACCAATGATCTTCGGTATCTTCCATGGGCACTTCAAACGTTTTAAAAAGATATTCGACTGGCTTGCGGCGCCCAAATAGATGGCGTCATCAAGGTCGTATATTAATTTCTTGCCCAGTCTCGCCAACAGCCATTCCATCACCGGAGGGCCCAAAGGAAAGGCTTCAAGATGTATGAATATGACGTCGCAGGAAAGCGCTATTAAAAAATCCATGCTTCTGCGCGCGGCGCCGGCGGAGAAATACAGTAGTTTCCTAAGGTATGCGCCCTTTTTGTAAAGGATCCTGTAAAACGCGGAGCCGGCGAAGGGCCTCACGATGCATTTTATGCCGTTAGCCCTGAGATACGGGATGTACTGCTCGACCCTGTAACGGCTGCTCGGTCCTTCGATAGGATAAGGTTCGAAAAATATCACTTTCATTTTAACGCTTTAAGGTACTCCTTCAGGGCATCCTGCCAGGGCCTTGGACTGTCGAGGCCCATCTGCGAAAGCTTCTGGTTCAACATCGCCTCAGACCTGCCCCTGGGAGCGGGCAGCGGGAAGGCGTCTGAGGTCACCGGTTTTATCACGACGTCCTTCCTGCCAAGGTATTCGGCTATCTTTACGGCTATATCGTAACGGGTGCATATGCCTTTATTGACGCAATGGTAAAGGCCGTATTTGCCGCTGTTGACGATATCGATTATCCCCCGAGAAAAATCGCCGGTGAACGTCGGGCTTCCCGTCTTGTCGGTAACGACCGATATCTCTTTCTTCGTGTTAAGCAGCTGCACGATCTTCCAGACGAATTTCTTATCCTTGTTATGGCCGCCTATCATCCAGCCGGCACGCACGATAAAATATTTCTTTAAAAG
>CAISWF010000105.1 GCA_903889135.1 Candidatus Omnitrophota bacterium
CTTGCTCTTTTTTTGGGCCGTGCCCCGTAAATTTATACCAGAAGTCCGTGAACGCGGCCTTCCAGCCGGAAGCGGCTGTTTTTCCGGGCTGCGCTATTCCCGTTCTCGCGCCGGGATATTTAGACGCTATCTCCTCCATCCTGGTTAAAAGTCCTCCGGCATCCGTATAACCGGCTATTCGGCTTATCTCCTTTCCCCCCGGATCAAAAAAGACTACGGTAGGATAGCCCGTTATGAGGTACCTGGATACGAGATCGGGAAATTTATCGCCGTTAACCTTTACGCAGATAAATCCTTGGGCTAGCGCCTGCACTTTCGGGTCCGAATAGGTCTCCTTATCAAGTTTCTTGCACCATACGCACCAATCGGCGTAAAAATCGGCCATGACCGGACTCCCTCGGGATCCCGATTCCTTCAGGCCGCCCGGAAGGTCGCTGCGCCATGAGAGGCAATATGAAGTAACTGGGATAGAGGCCATGAGCAGGGACAAAAGCAGGCAATTAAACATAAAGGTTTTTGATCTCATTTTACAACATTTCCCTTTTTAGTTCTCCGCTTGACCTGATCTCTACCGCTTCACTTATTTTGACCTTGAAAATGACCACTTTGCTTGGGAATGAGACTTCGAAATTTTTATGGCTCTCTCCTCGCAGCACGCCTTCGACGATGCGCCTGGATGAGAGGTTCAGTTCCTTTTTCTGGAATTCATCTACGAACTTATCGTACGCGGCGCCCTCCGAGAGGATCTCTACCGGCCCGTTTACCTGGTAGCCGGTCAGGGTATCCTTGTCCGTAACGGCGAGGGATGCCCTTGGGTTCACCACGAGGTTCTGGAATGTCCTGCCGATGACGTAATCCACGAGGTAAATATAATTATTTTCGATCCTTAGGAAAAACTTCGGGGCGACATTCGGGCTCCCCTCAAGGTCGCAGGTAGCAACGGCGATAAAGTCGTAGTCCTTTATGAGGTCATTTATCTTTTTTGCTATCATCGGCTTTCTTTTTTTCTGCCTCAAGCGAGAGGATGCTCGCCTGCGCGTCCTTCGCTATCTCTTTATCCTGTGAAGTGTCGAGCTCGATGGCTTTTTTATAAGCCGCGATAGCCTCGTCATCGCGCTTTAGGTCCTCAAGCGCGACCCCTTTATTTATATACGCCTTTGCGTAATTGGGTTTCAGTTCTATGGCTTTCTCCAGATCGGGAAGCGCCAGGTCGCACTGGTTCTTGTATACATGGGCCATTCCCCTGTTAAAATACAGCACATAGGAATTAGGATCAGCCGCTATCGCTTTATCGAAATCCGCAATGGCCTTGTTAAATTGTCCCCTATATTCGAGAAGTACCCCGCGGTTCTGGTACGCCTCGGTGAATAGCGGACAGCAGTTTATCGAATCGGAGAAACAGGAAATCGCCTTATCGAGATCTCCCTGGGACATATAGGCGATCCCTTTGCTTACAAAAGCATAGCCGTAATTAGGATTTTCTTTTATGGCTTTGTTATATAAGTTTATGGCTTCCTGCCATTTCTTTTGGGTGGCCAGCTCTTTCCCCTGGAAGACAAGTATGGCCGTCTCTTTATTTATCTTCTGGTTTAAGACGTCATCTATGGCGTGCATCTCCAGCTTGGCATACAGGTATACAGAATCGTCGTCCAGCGATTTTTGGAATTCCGCTTTGGCTTCCTCAAGTTTTCCCTGGGCTGCCAAACCTACGCCGTTAAAATACGAATCACCCGCGTTGGTCCCCGCGCGGCAAAAAGATGAAAACAGCATAAATACGGCGATCGATATCAACAAAGAAGCTTTTTTAGCCATGTGATTATCTCCTGGTCGATTTTTCTATCCAGCGCATATAATCCGCGCTCCCCTTTGCAAGAGGAAGAGCGGTTATTTCCGGGCATTCGTATGAATGCAATCTCTTCACTGCCTTTTCGACCTGGGGGAACAAGCTTTCCCGGGTCTTCGCTATCAAAAGGCATTCCTTAGAGGACTCTATCCTGCCCTTCCATGCATATATCGACCTGATAGAAGGGACAATATTGACGCACGCGGCCAACTTTTTCTTAACTAGGCCCTGCGCGATGGACTCGGCTTCCTTTATAGAGCCGGCGGTAATAAATATCACTATCTTTTTCAACCCGCCTACCTGCGAAGGAATATCTTATAATCTTTGTCGCCTTCCAGGACAACGTGCCCTTCCCTGGCGAGCCAGCCGAGGCTCATAAGTATGACATCGCGCGGTTTATCTATCCCCGAGCATAGTTGGGACAACGACACCTCCCCGTGCTCGTCAAGATAATGCCAGATCTCTCCGGCCGTTATACCTATTTCGGTTATCATCCCTTTGCCTCCCTTTCTTGATTAGCTATCTGTTTTTTGTTATAGCTGCCGCATCTCGGGCAGACCGATATATCCGAATGCCTGCTGTCTATATAAAAAAAAGTGCAGACAGAACAATGCCATACGTTCCTGTCCGAGACGGAACGGTTAGGCAGACCCTTCACTCTTTCAAAAAAAGCCCAATAAACAATAACGATCCCTACGCAGACGGACATGTACAACGCCGCCGCCCACGACAACTCAATCGTTATCATCTGGCAGCAGCCTTATTGAGGGAAAAATTCAATTTTACGGTCCCCCATTGCTCTTCCTTGGGACCCCCGGCCTTAAGCGGCGCGAACTGCCATTCCTTGAGATACCTCATGGCAATTATGTCCACAGTCGGGTGGCCGGACGACGATAATCTCTCCACCGACTCGACTTTACCTTCCGGCGATACCGCGAATTTCAACCTGACCGAAAAAGTATTACCGAGCCTGTCCAGGTCCACTCCCAGACTCTCGTCCCACCGCAGGTAAGCGGGAAGTTCCGGCTTGTATATGACCTCCCTGAACTTCGCCGGTCCCTCGATCTCCGGCGGATAGGTCTTGTACGAGACCTTTATCTCGTCAAAAGGTTTTTCAGGTATCTGCTTCACGCCGACCGCCGCATCGGCAGAGGATTTGGCGTCTATTTCCTTGAGGACATCCAGGTCCGAAACACTCGCTAGCTTTCCGTTCCAGCCCGTGACACCGCCATCCCCGGCTGTCTCCCTCCCTGCCGCGAGATCCTGCATCCGCGTTATGCCGGCATCCGGGACGGCCTCGCCAGGACCTTTTGCCGGGAATACAGTCCCCTCTTCCAGTATAGAGCCTATAAAAGAAACGGCCGATTCCGGCCTGTTCGCTACGGCGGGCGCTGAAACGGATATCTTGACCGAAAATAGCCAAAATAAATGCCAGACCAGCGAAACAACAAGCGCTAACTCGAACGCGTGCCTTGTTATTATCTCGTTTGTGTCGTAGCTATGTTGACCTGCTGTATTCCCGCTTTCCTGCATATATCCCAGACCTCCACAACGCGGTCAAGCGAAGCCCCTTTATCCGCCTTTATCAGGATCGAATCCTTTTTAGGCAGCGCATCTATCTTCGAAACCAGCTCCTGGGCAGAGACCGCGTCGCTCCCCAGGTATAATACCTTTTCCCTGGTAATGGTTATGATCGTGCCCCTCGTCCCCACCGTCTCGGAGGTGACCGCTTTCGGCAGGTTGATCCTGATACCCGCCTGGGTCTGCGCAGAATAGTTCCAAGTCAGGAGAAAGAATACTAGGAGCAGTAAAACGCAATTGGCAAGCGGCACCGCCTCGATGAAACGGCCGTCTATGACCTTTAACCGCGAGAAATTGAACCTCATCTACTCCGCCTTTTTTTCGGAAAGGATGTTCACGAGGTCGGTCGCGCTTATCTCCATCTCGCGTATTATATAATTTATCCTGCTTACAAAATAATTATACGCCGTGACCGCCGGAATAGCAATAAGTAAACCCGCGACCATGGCTATGAGCGCCTGCCACATCCCGCCGGATATGTCCGCCGGCGTGACCGGGTTCAGGGCGGCTGATTTAACCTGTATTTTCTGGAATATCTCGGCCATCCCTATTGCGGTACCCAGAAAACCCAGGAGCGGGCTTATCTGCGCGATGGTGGCAAGCACGCCGATATTCTTTTCGAGTTTAGGTATCTCATGGAGCGCCGCGTCCTCTATCGCCTCCTTGACTTCCTGTTTCGTCCTGTCGTATTTCAAAATTCCGGCCCTTAGGACCTTAGGCAGCGGACCCGGCGACTTGTCGCACATCTCTATCGCCTCATCCGCGCGGTTCCTTTTGAGAGAATATGATATCTCCCCCATGAATTTCCTCGTATTTATCTTTATCCTCTGCACATAGATGAACCTCTCGATGACCACGGCAAAAGCTATGACCGAACACAGAAGGATCGGTATCATTATCGGGCCGCCCATGATTATCCACTCTATCATCTTAGTTTACCTCCCCCGCTTTTTCTGAGACGTTATCTTTCATCCATTCCAGCCGTTCCCTGGCGTACTTAGCCTCTTCCAGTTTTGTGCCAGAAAGCTCCTCATAGATCTTCCTCGCGTCTTTCCACCGGCCCTTGTTCTCAAATAAGGTAGCGGCGCGCAGCCCGGCCCTGCCCGACCATCTCGTTATCTCCGGGTAAAGATATTTGACCTTAAGGAATTCGGCAACTGCCTGGTCGGCGTCACCCGCTTCCTCGTAGCATTCCCCTATCAGGAACTGGGTCTCGGCGTTAAAATCGCTTTGGGCCTCGGTTATCGCGAGGCGGTATTTTTCTATCGCCGCGTTATATAATTTCCTTTGTTTGAAAATATCCCCTATCTTTTTGTCCGCGACCTTCTCGAACTGGGTCCCGGGATATTTTTCGGTTATGCCCTTCAACTCCTTTACGGCGTCATCCGGATGCCCGCTCTCGGCAAGGATATCGCCTACTTTCATCGTGCTTTCCACCGCCACCTTCGAAGCGGGGTATGCCTCTATTATATGCTCTAATCCCTTTGTTGCGCCGTCTATGTCCCCTGTTTTATAAAGTATGAGGGCAAGCCAGTATTCCGCATCGGCAGAGGTGCCTGCCGGAGGCGATTTGGCGGCCAGGGTATCAAAATATGCCTTCGCTTTGGGGAACTGCCCCTTATTGTAATAATACTGGCCCTCCCACATCCTGACATCGTCGCTCATCTCTGAGTTGGGGTATTTCGCCAGGTATTCGTCGAATTGCGACAAGGCATCTCTTTCCTTGCCCCATTGATAATAACACCAGCCTATCTCATAAAAGCTTAGCCGGGCATAATCGGAACCGGAGTGATCCTTAATGATCTTATTGAACGCCGATACGGCATCGCCGTATTTCGCCGCATTGAAGAGGCCATTCGCCTCCTGGAACAGCACCTCGGGGATGTGCGGGCTCTTGGGATATGCCGCGATAAATTTCTGGAAAGCCTCATTCGCGGATTTAAAATTCCCCGCGCGGAAATAGGACAGGCCAAGATGCTGGAGGGCATCTTCCCCGAGCCTTGAGTTGGGAAAATTGCCCAGCAGGCTCTGGAAAGCGAGGACCGCCCCGTCATAATCGCCCGTCCTGAACATCGTTATCCCCAGCTGGTATTGCGCGTAATCACAGATCACGGAATCCCTGTAATCCTCTAATATCACGTCGTAAGACTGTTTCGCCTTTTCGTAATCTTTAAGGTCGAGGGCGGTATCGCCTGTGAGCGATATGGCGCTGGCTTTAAGGTTCCTGTCCTGCGACCGCTTCACTACTTCCTCAAAATCCAGGACCGCCTTTTGCGGGTCGTTGAGCCGCAAGAGCGTCCATCCCAGGTTATAATAGAACTGCGGCAGCAGCGCAGAGGCCGGGAATTTCAACAGCGCCTCCTCGTAAAGTTCCTTCGCCTGACCGTATTTCTCGAGATTATAAAGACAGTCCCCTTTCCAGAGATAAGCGTCGGCCAGAAAAGAGGAATTCTGGAACCTCAGGATCAGCTCATCATAGCTTACCGCGGCATCGGGATAATCTTTCATGAAAGTATAACATTGGCCCGCACCGAATATGACCGAGTCGGTCAACGGGCTGTCGGGATAGCTTTTGCGGAAGGCTAAAAAGGCTTCAAGGGCAGATTTATTATCCGCCGCCTTGAAATACGCCCAGGCCTTTCCGTATAACGCGAAAGGGGCCCATGCTGCCGCCGGGTTTATCTCAAGCGCCTTCGCGTAGTCCCTTGCTGAGGCTGCGTAATCCAGCAACGCATAATCGATCTCCCCTAACAGATAATACGCCTCGGGTAATTTTTTCGAGACTGGAAATTCCTTTAAAAAATCTTCAATCCGCTTCTTCGCATCGGCGGTCCTGCCGGACATGAAAACGGATTCCCCTATTTTATATCTCGCGTCGGCGACGAGGCTGTCGCCGGGGAATTTCTTCGCAAAAGCGTCGAATGACTCGACCGCCGTATCGTATTGTTTAAGGTTATAATAGCACCATCCTTTCGAATAATAGGCGAACGGCAGGTACTTGGACGCGGGAAAACCATCGATGACCTTTTGGTACTGGTCGAGGGCCTGTTTGAAATCCTTGCTGCGGAAATAGACTTCGGCGGACCAGTATGCCGCTTCATCGTAAAATCTTTGGCCTGAAGCGGATGAGGCCACCAAGTCGAACTCGTTCAGCGCCTGAGCATGCTTGCCGAGCATAAGATATGACCTGCCGAGGGTAAGGTGCGCCTCGTCCTTGTATTCGTTTTGGGGATAGCTGGCAAGGAACCGCTCCATCTGTTCCTTGGAAATGTCGTAAAACTGGTCCTCAAAAGCTTTTTGGGCCAGGATAAAATCGTCCTTGGCCGGGTCGGTCCTTGCGGCAGATTCCGCAAGGACAGCGGGCGACATAACCATCAGAAATATAAGGGAATAAAGAAAGGATTTGATCCGCATGGCAACCTTAATATAACAGAAAGAAGCTGTTTCTTCAACCTTTTTGGGCCAATACCTTGCCCAGGTAACTGCCGGTATACGACCTTCTGTTCTTGGCAACCTCTTCCGGGCTGCCCTCGGCGACGATTTCCCCTCCTCCATCGCCGCCCTCCGGACCGAGGTCTATTATATAATCCGAGGTCTTGACCACATCAAGATTATGCTCTATGACCAGGACCGTATTGCCCTGGTCAACGAGGGCATGCAGAACTTTAAGAAGTTTATCGACATCGGCAAAATGCAGGCCTGTCGTGGGCTCGTCCAGGATATAGAGCGTCCTGCCGGTGGAGCGTTTCGAGAGTTCGGTAGAGAGCTTCACCCTCTGCGCCTCTCCGCCGGAGAGCGTCGTCGCGGACTGACCGAGTTCCATATAGCCGAGGCCTACATCGTTCAAGACCTGGAGCTTCTCCCTTATCCTCGGGATATTCGTGAACACGGGCAGGGCGTCCTCGACCGTCATTTTAAGGATGTCGTTTATCGAATGCCCTTTATATAACACCTCGAGCGTTTGCTGGTTGAACCTCGCGCCTTTGCACACCTCGCAAGTGACATATACGTCCGGCAGGAAATGCATCTCGACTTTTATAACGCCGTCGCCCTGGCAGGCCTCGCACCTGCCGCCTTTGACGTTAAAACTGAACCTGCCCGGCCTGTATCCCCTCAATTTCGCCTCAGGCAACCGGCTGAACAGATCGCGGATCGGCGAGAACATCCCTGTATAAGTAGCGGGGTTCGAACGCGGCGTCCGGCCGATAGGCGACTGGTCAATGACTATGACCTTGTCAATATTCTCGGTTCCTGTTATCCTGTCGAAATCACCGGGCTTCTCTTTCGCCCTGTAAAACTTCTGCGCAAGGGACCTGTAAAGTATCTCATCTATGAGGGTGGACTTGCCCGAGCCGGATACGCCCGTGACGCAAACGAATACGCCGAGCGGGATACTAACGTCTATGTCCTTCAGGTTATGTTCGCGGGCGCCTTTTATCTGCAGTAATTTCCTTCCCTCCAGTTTCCTCCTGTTGAGTTTAGGCTCGATCCTGAGTTCCTTCTTCAGGTATTTCACGGTAAGGGAATCCTTACATTTCAAGAATTCTTCCAACGGTCCCGCGCATACGACCTTCCCGCCGTGCTTTCCGGCGCCGGGTCCGAGGTCGACGATGTAATCCGCGCTCTTTATTGTCGCCTCGTCATGTTCCACGACTATAAGGGTATTGCCCAGGTCCCTCAATGACTTAAGGCTTTCGAGCAATTTTGTGTTATCCCGCTGATGGAGGCCTATCGACGGTTCATCGAGGACATAGACAACACCGACAAGACCCGAGCCTATCTGCGTGGCGAGCCGTATCCGCTGGGATTCCCCGCCTGAGAGCGTGCCGCTGGCCCTGTCGAGAGTAAGGTAATCGAGCCCGACATCGGCCATGAACTTCAGCCTAGATAGTATCTCTTTCAGCGATTGCCTCGCTATCATCGCATCTTTTTCTCCGAGGGCAAGCCCGGAAAAGAACGTCCTAGCTTCCTTCACCGGCAACGCGGTCACTTCGTTTATCGGCTTGCCGCCGATCTTGAACGCGAGCGATTCGGGCCTGAGCCTCGCGCCCGCGCATTTGGGGCACGGCAGGACCGACATATACTTGTTTATCTCTTCTTTCAGGAATCCGGATTCGGTCTCGCGGAAAAGCCTTTCGAGCTGCGGTACGACACCCTCGAACTTCCTTCCCCATATCTCGATATCCGCGCCATAGAGGACTATCTTCCGGACATCCTTATTCAGTTTGTTGAAAGGGGTGCCGAGGTCAAAATGGTAATGGTCCGCGACCTCCCTTAAGACGCCGCGGTAATACAACAGGTAACCTCGCCCGCCGCGCTTCCAGGCCTCGATGGATTCCAGGACGGGTTTTGACTTATCGGGTATCACGAGATCAGCGTCTATCTCGAGTTTCGTGCCAAGGCCGTTGCATACCGGGCATGCGCCGTACGGGGAATTGAACGAGAATGAACGCGGTGAGGGCTCCTCATAGCTTATCCCGCAATCGACGCACGCGTAAAGCTCGCTGAAGAACTGGTCTTTCCTACCGTCGTTTATTGTGATAACGCCGCTTCCCGCCTTAAGCGCCGTCTCTACCGAATCCGCGAGCCTTCTTTTGGAATCGGGCTTGATCACCAGCCTGTCCACGACGATCTCGATCGAATGTTTCCTGTCCTTATCCAATTTTATCTCATTCTCGAGCTCCGCGATCTTTCCGTCGACCCTTACGCGGGTATAGCCCTCCTTCTTTATTTCCTTAAAAAGCTCCTTATATTCACCTTTTCTCCCGGAGATCTTAGGCGCCAGTATGCTGACCTGGCTCCCGGCCGGCATCTTAAATATCTGGTCGACTATCTCCTGCGATGACTGCCTCGCGATCTTCTTGCCGCAGTTATAACAATAGGCTGTGCCTATGCGCGCGAACAGGACCCTTAAGTAGTCGTATATCTCTGTGGTCGTGCCGACCGTTGAACGCGGGTTCGAGCCGGCGGTCTTCTGCTCTATGGATATCGCGGGTGACATCCCCTCGATGTTATCGCAATCCGGTTTTTGCAGTTGCTCCAGGAATTGCCGGGCATAAGCCGACAGGCTGTCGATATACCTTCTTTGCCCTTCGGCATAGATGGTATCGAAAGCTAGCGAGGATTTACCCGATCCGGAGAGGCCGGTAAATACTATGAGTTTCCCCCTCGGCAGTTTTAGGGAGACGTTTTTGAGGTTGTGGACCCTCGCCCCCTGTATATGTATATATCCTTTATCCATGTCCGTCCTAAATAGACAGGCGGAGCATTAGACTGCTCCGCCGCCTAAAACAAACTATCCGTAAATTAAAGAAGCTTACTTGCCGCCTCTCTTCATCTTCGCCTTAGATACGTCACCCTGTTTGTCAATGAAGTAGAGATAACCCTTCTCTCTCTTGACGCCGAGTTTGACGACCTTCTTGGGCGCGCCGCCTTTCTTGCCGCCTCTCGCCATCTTCGCCATCGAGACATCACCCTGTTTGTCCAGGTAGTAGAGGTAGCCCTTCTGTCTCTTGATGCCAGCTTTAGTTACTTTCTGAGCCAATGTGTTCACCTCCCTTCTTAAATGAAGCCATGGTTTACGCCAGTAAACCATATGGCTGAATTTAATCCCGCCGGAGGCGGGATTTATTCCATTTATGTCCCTATCTTTACATTCCCCAGGATGCCGTCCAGCGTAGCCATGGCCGAAAGAATGGCCATATAACTCGTCTTCGGGTTGCCCGGCGAAGGGACGTTCTCCGTCCTCGCGATAAGTTTTCCGAACGCGCCTTCCGCCTCTATCTCGTGAATGTTCCTTTTTATTGACGGGGAAGCGATGATCCTCACTCTCGTCTTCTCCGGGCCGATACCGCAAAGGCTTAGTGTCGCCGCGACGTTTATATTCGCGGGAAAACCTTCCATCGCCTTGAACGCGTCGCCCTCAAAAAGGACCTTATCCGCCTTTATCTTTCCCAGGTCAATATTATGTTTGACAACATACGGCGCGCCCTTAAACCCCTCGGGTGGCTTCCTGGTGGTCAAGGTGACCTTTTTTATCCCGGATAACTTCGCGCCCTTAAGGCCGTCGAGGCCGCATATCGCGCCGCTGGGGAGATATATACGAGACTTCTTCTTCTCCGCGAGTTTAAACAGCGCCCTATAACCTTTAAGCAGGCCGCCGGTGCTCATGACCATGACATCCTTACCGGCGTTTACCGACCGCCTCGCTATATCGCCCGAGACCTTGGCCGACGCGGCTTCGATAACAAGATCGACCGAACCTATCAGCGCCTGTATCGATGCAACCCTTGGCCTCGACTTCAATGCCGCAAAAAGGCCTTTCGCCTTCTTATCATCCGCATCGCAAAGAACAGCGACTCTCGCCCTGCCTATTAATTTACCGTCTATATGCGCGGCTATCCTCGAACCGATCGTGCCGCAGCCGATTATACCTACCTTGAGCATTCCCGTCTCAATATCCCGCGGCAGCCGATAGCGGCTTCTCGCCCGATACCTCAAGCATCCTGTCAAGCGACTGCTTAGCCTTGGTTTTGACATCCTCGGGAACCTCGACTTTATAGACCATATTCTCCAGCGAATGCGCGAGCCATCCCAGCGTGGTAAGCTTCATGCTCGGGCAGATGAGGTGCGAGGTTGCTAGGAAGAACTCCTTGCCGGGATTTTCTTTCTTTAACCGGTAGAGCATACCCGACTCGGTGCCTATGATAAATCTCTTCGATCTGGACCCTTTAATATATTTGAACATCCCGCCGGTCGAGCATATGTGGTCGGCCAGGGCCAGGACATCGGGTTCGCATTCAGGGTGAGCTATGAACTCCGCGTCCGGACAACTCTTTCTTACTTCCAGTATATCTTCTTCCTGGACCCTTATATGCGTCGGGCAGAAACCTTTCCAGAGAATTATCTCCTTGTCAGGGACCTGGCTCTGGACGTACTGGCCAAGGTTCCTGTCCGGGATAAATATCACGCGTTTGTAATCTTTAAGTGATTTGACTATCTCCATGGCGTTCGAGGAGGTACAGCAGATATCGCTCTCGGCCTTGACCCTCGCCGAGGAATTCACATAGCAGACAACCGCCGCGTCAGGATATTGCGCCTTCAGCGCGCGTACCTTCTCTGCAGTTATCATATCGGCCATAGGGCACCCCGCCTCGATGACCGGAAGGAGCACTGTCTTGTCAGGATTGAGTATCGCGGCGGTCTCGGCCATGAACGTTACGCCGCAGAAGACGATCACTTTTGCGTCTGTCCTGACCGCGGCCTGGCTGAGCGCCAGCGAATCTCCAGTGATATCGGCCAGTTCCTGGACCTCGTCGCGCTGGTAATTGTGGGCAATTATAACGGCGTTGCGCAGTTTCTTTAACTGGAGGATCTTATCCTTGAGCTGTTCGTTGTAAGTAAATTCTGGATTTGAAGGATTTTCGGACAATTTAAGCTTTCTTCATCCTATTATTGGCGTCGACAAATACTATCCTGGGTTTAATCTTGTGCGCTTCCTGCTCATCCGCCTGGCAATAAGATATAATTATGACGATGTCTCCCCTGTGGGCCCAGCGAGCTGCCGCGCCGTTCATGCATATAGTGCCGCTTCCCGCTTTTCCGGCCAGCGTGTAAGTCTCGACGCGGGAACCGTTGTTCAAATTGACTATCTGGACGCGTTCGCCGCGAAGCATATCCGCGGCTTCCATCAGTTTCCCGTCTATCGTGATGGAGCCGGTGTACTTAAGATTCGCCTCTGTCACCGTCGCCCCGTGTATCTTCGACTTCAACATCGTCCTTAACATTTACGCTTTTACCTCTATGTTATCTATCAGCCGCGTTTCGCCTATCCACACTGCTACTGCGACCAGGAGTTTGCCCTTGGCTCCGCCTTTTATCTTTTTTACTTCTTTCAGGTCTTCCGGGTTTACTATAGAGATATAATCGATTTTGGCCGCGACAACTGAAAGCATTTTCTTCATCTCCGACTTTATCTTCGCGGTATCCCTATTGCCTGATTTTATCAAATCCCTTGCCAGTTGTAAAGCTCGATATACCGTCGGGGCGGCTCTCCTCTCGTCGGGAGAAAGATAGGCGTTGCGCGATGACATCGCCAATCCGTCCTTTTCCCTGACCGTAGGCATGATATTTATGGTTATACCCATATCCAGGTCTTCGGCCATGCGCTTTATCACGATCGCCTGCTGCGCATCCTTCTGCCCGAAGTAAGCCGCATCCGGTTTGGCGATATTAAAGAGTTTCGCGACGACTGTCGTCACCCCGCAAAAATGCGACGGCCTGAATTTGCCGCAGAGGTTCCCGGTAAGACCCTCCACTTTCACATAAGTGGAATAACCATTAGGATACATCGCTTTCACCGCCGGATAAAAGATAAAGTCCACTCCTGCTCTTTTACAGAGGGCAGCGTCATTTCGCAGGTCCCGCGGATATTCTTTGTAATCTTCGTTCGGACCGAATTGCGCGGGATTAACGAATATACTGACCGCTACCAGATCGTTCTCTTTGCGGGCGCGCCTGATAAGCGAAAGATGCCCTTCGTGAAGATAGCCCATCGTCGGCACGAGCCCAACGGACCGGCCCTTCTTTTTACCGCGGCCAAGCTCATTTTTTAACGTACTTATCGAACGGATAATCTTCATATCTGATTTGGCCGAATCTCGAAACCGCGCAGTATCTCGGATGCGGTCTTATTTAATACCGGATGTACCGCGTCAGGCGATATCTCAGAAAGCGGCTCTATCATAAAACGCCGCAGATGAAGCTGCGGATGCGGGATCACAAGGTCATGCTCATTCATTACGGTGCCATCGTATAGAAGTATATCGAGGTCTATTTCCCTGGGGCCCCATTTTACTTTTGACGGCGTCCTGCCGATTTTCTTCTCGATGACTTTAAGAAGCGCGAGCAACTCGTGAGGAGTAAGATGCGTCAGGACCTCCGCGGCGCCATCGAGAAATTTATCCTGAGGCGGGCCTCCCTCAGGGTCGGTCTCATATAACTTTGAAACCTTAACCACCTCAACCATATGCGAATCCCTGAGCTCTTCTACCGCTTTTTCTATGTTTCCGCGCCTGTCACCCAGGTTAGACCCAAGCGCGATGAATGCCCTTACTTTAGGAATTTCTTTATCCTCTGGACCGCGATCTTTATCCTGTCCTTGGGGATGGTGAGGGCCATCCTTATATAACCCTCGCCGTACCTGCCGAACCCGTTGCCGGGCGTCACGATGATATCGGCCTTTTCAAGGAAAACCCTCGCCAGCGAGGCTGAATTGTAACCCGGAAGGGTCTTTGCCCAGACATAAAAAGTCGCCATCGGCTTTGGGACCTTCCAGCCGAGCGAATTCAGGCCGTTAACCAGTATATCGCGGCGTTCCTTATATATCTTATTGGCCCTGGCTACCGGTTCTTGAGGGCCTTCGAGGGCGGCGACGCCTGCCAATTGCACCGCCTGGAATATTCCCGAATCGATGTTCGATTTTACCTTCGCGAGCCCCTGGATCGCCTTCTTGTTGCCGCAAGCCCATCCTATCCGCCAGCCCGTCATATTATATGTCTTCGAGAGCGAGTGGAATTCGACCGCCCTGTCCTTGGCCCCGACCATCTGGAGGATGCTCTCCGGACGGTATTTGTCGTAGCAGACCTCGGAGTACGCCGCGTCGGAACAGACGAGTATGTTATTCCTGTGCGCGAAATCGAGGACCTTTCGATAAAATTCACCGTCCGCCACCGCACCGGTCGGGTTATTCGGGTAATTAATAAACATCATCTTCGCCTTATTTGAAACGGACGGATCTATCCTGTCCAGGTCGGGCAGGAAATCATTCTCAGCCAAAAGAGGCATAAGGTAAGGCATTCCCCCGGCAAATACAGTCCCGTTCTTATACGGGGGATAGCACGGGTCAGGTACAAGCACATAATCGCCGGGATTTATGAAAGCGAGCGGCATATGAGCTATCCCCTCTTTTGATCCGATAAGGGGGAGCACTTCCGTATCCGGGTCGAGTTCGACTTTGAACCTCTTTTTATACCATTTCGATATCGCCTGCCTGAACTTCGGCATACCTGAATCCAGCGCATAATGATGGTTTGCAGGGTCCGACGCGGCCTTGTGCAGGGCATTGATTATATGCGTGGGCGTAGGAAGATCCGGGTCGCCGATACCCAGGTCGACTATATCCCTGCCCTTTGCCTTTGCCTGCCTCTTCGCCTTGTCTATCTCCGCGAATAGATAAGGAGGAAGTTTGGCTAACCTCTCGGAAAATTCAAAATCGCTCATTTAATGTCTCCCAATACGTCCTGCATGTCATATAAACCCGGTTTCTTCCCGGCAATAAATTTCGCCGCGGCCAAAGCGCCCTTCGCGAAGATATCGCGCGTCTTAGCGCTGTGCGAAAGCTCGATGATATCATACGGGCCGTCGAAGGTGACCTTGTGGTCGCCGACTATCTCGCCCTCGCGGATGGATCTTATGTCCTCGACTTCCCGCGCCGAGGCCTCTTTGATCACCTGAGCGAGTTTTTTCGCCGTGCCTGAAGGCGCGTCCTTCTTGTGTATATGGTGCGCCTCCGTTATGTTCACGCGGTAATCCTTGGATAATTTCCCCGCGGCCTCTTTCACCAGGCGGAACAGCAGGTTGACGCCTATCGACATATTCGGCGAGAGGACGACGGGTATCTTCTTCGCCGCGTCCTTGATCTTTTTTATCTGCTCTTCCGTAAATCCCGTCGTCCCGATGACCATAGCCTTTTTGTATTTTACTGCGGCGGTGAGATGCGCCATCGTCGCCTCGGGAACGGTAAAATCTATCAGGACATCCGCGGCCTTTATGTCATCGAGCCGGTCCGAGACTTCTCCGTACGCGAATTTCGAGCCGACGGACGGGTGCCCTTTCGCCTCAAGCCCGAGGATGACCCGCGTCCCGTTCTCCTTTGAGGCAAGGCAGGCGATCCTTGCGCCCATCTTTCCGGCGTAACCGCAAATAACCGCTTTTATCATTTCAGTCCTTTTATAAACCGTATTTCTTTAAGGCATCAGCCAGTTTCGCGAGGTTCTCTTCCGACATATGGCACAACGGCAGGCGGAGTTCCGGCTCTATCATGCCCATGAGTTCCATCGCCGTCTTGACCGGTATCGGGTTCGTCTCTATGAACATGGCTTTCACAAGAGGTAACAACTTATAGTGAAGTTCTTGAGCCTTTTTTATGTCACCCTTCTTGAAGAAAGCCACCAGGTCGGCTACATCGCGCGGGACTATGTTCGCGACCACCGATATGACGCCGACTCCGCCTATCGCTAGGATAGGCAACGTTAGCGCGTCATCTCCCGACAAGATCATGAAATCAGGTCCGCAGAGGTAGCGTATCTTAGATATCTGCTCGAGATTCCCGCTCGATTCCTTTACGCCGACTATATTTTTTATCTGCGCCAGTTTCTGGAACGTCTCCGGCTCGATATTTACCGCGGTGCGCGACTGGATATTGTAAGGGATTATCGGTATCTTGACCGAATCTGCGACAGCCTTGTAATGCATGTACAGCCCGCGCTGCGTCGGCTTGTTATAATAAGGCGACAAAAGCAGGGCCGCATCGGCGCCGGCCTTCTCGGCGTAGCGCGTCAGGTCGACAGCTTCGGCTGTCGAATTCGAACCTGTACCGGCTATTACCGGGATCCTCTTCTTAGCTGCGGCTATGACCACCTCTATCACGCGGTTATGTTCCTCGTGAGTCAACGTCGCGGACTCTCCGGTCGTCCCGCACGGCACGATACCGGAGGTACCGTTCTTTATGTGGAACTCGACCAGCTCCTTTAATTTCGCCTCATCGACTTTTCCGTCCTTGAACGGCGTCACAAGCGCGACTATCGAGCCTTCGAACATCCTTGCTCCCTCCCGGTTATTTGTAAAGGTAACTGCCTAAAAATACTTCCCGTGCGCCGCCTTCAAGATATACATCGGTGAAATCATTACCCTTCTTCTTGAAATATATCTTAAGCCTGTCGCCGCCTTTTGTCAGGCAGGTGACCGGACTTTTGAAATCCTTCACGGCAGCAGATATGATAGCGGATGCCGTGACACCCGTCCCGCAGGCGAGCGTCTCGTCCTCTACGCCGCGCTCATATGTGCGCACTTTGATGAGGTTCTTACCCGCGACCTCGACAAAATCCGCGTTCGTGCCGCGTGGCGCGAAAGTGGAATGGTAGCGCACCTCTTTCCCCGTCGTCCTTACGTCCTGTCCCTCAAGATGCTCGACGAAGATGACCGCATGCGGCACGCCGGTATTCACAAAATTCACGTTATACCTGCCGTCACTCAGGACGAGGCTAATGCCGAGTTTCAGGCCACCGGGATCGGACATCTTCAGCTTGACTATGGCGCCCTTGACCTCAGCCTCGATAATACCGGCGAGCGTCTCGAAACTCATCTTCTTTCCGGCCATCTTGTTCTTGACAGCGAACAGCGCTGCGCAGCGCGCGCCGTTCCCGCACATCTCCGCCTCGCTGCCGTCGGAATTTATTATGCGCATCCTGAAATCGGACTTTTTCGAGCGCTCGAGCGCGATAAGCCCGTCGCCGCCGGCGCCGTAGTTCCTGTCGCAGATCGCCCTGGCGAACGCGCGCAGCCTCGCGACTGGTACCGCCGGCTTGCGGTTATCAATGACGACAAAGTCGTTGCCGCTCGCTACCATTTTGACGAATGCTATATTATTCATGGTTAGATCCTGCTCACTTAAGTTCTTTGGGAATGGTCTCGCCTTTTACGAGGTCCTCGTATTTTTCCCTCTCACGCACCACGTAGAACCTGCCGCGTATGACCATCACCTCGGCTACTCGCGGCCGCGAGTTGTAATTACTGGACATGGTAAACCCATAAGCTCCCGCGCCCATCACGGCTATCAATTCGCCGGATTGGAACTCGGGCAGCTTCCTGTCCCTTGCGAGGATGTCCCCGCTTTCGCAGATAGGGCCAACTACGTCGGCCAGTATCTTCTTGCGCGCGGTCCGCCTTATCACGGGGATGATCTCATGATAAGCGTCATATAGCGACGGACGGATGAGGTCGTTCATCGCCGCGTCGGATATGATGAAATTCTTCAAGCGCGTCTTCTTGACGTATGTAACTTTCGCGACAAGGATCCCGCTGTTACCGGCGATAAACCTGCCGGGTTCGAGTATAAGCCGGACGTTTATCTTGCGCACGAGCGGTATCACTGCTTTCGCGAAACGCGCGGCCGTCTGTGGTTTCTCTTTATTATAAATGATCCCCAAACCACCGCCTATATTAAGCCAGTCGACCCTTCCGCCTTTTCTTCTTATATCTCCGATCAACGTGCCGGTCTTGTTTATCGCCTTGCGGAACGGCTCTGACTCGGTTATCTGTGAGCCTATGTGTATGTGTATACCGCGCAATCTGACATTCGAGTATTTCGGGGTGTTGAGGAACGTCTCCTCTACGGTCCTGAAATCGAGGCCGAATTTATTTTCGGCCTTCCCGGTCGTTATGAATTTATGCGTATGCGGGTCGATATCCGGGTTTGCGCGCAGGGTACAATCCACCGTCCTGCCAAGCCTCTTGGCAGTCTTGTTTATCTGCGCCAATTCAGGCAAAGATTCGACATTAAAGAATAATATGCCCGACCTTATCGCGTTCTCTATCTCCCGCTCGGTCTTTCCGACGCTCGCGTAGACTATTTTCTTAGACTCGCATCCGACTTTAAGCGCTTTATACAGCTCGCCTCCGGACACCACATCGAGACCTGCCCCGGCCTTTACGAGCGCCGTGATGACCGCGAGGTTCGAGTTCGCCTTCATGGAGAAACAGATGAGCGGATTGAGCTCGGCAAAAGCCTCGCGCAGCTTCCTGTAATGGTCTATGAGGGTCTTATAGCTGTAGAGATAAAAAGGCGTCCCTACGGCTGCCGCTATGCCGCTTATCCCCACTTCCTCACAGAACAGCTCATCGCCCTTATATTTGAATTCGTGCATTATCTTCCTTTTTTCCTTGATGCAACCGATACCTTCGGGTCCAGTAATTTAAACACGCCCTTTTCGAACTTCTCCGAAAACTTCTTAAGTTCTTTAATGGTGAGGCCCGATATCCGCTCCTTCTTCTCAAGCGTAGCAGTCACTAATTTTCCGATTATCGAATGCGCCTGCCTTGAATCCAGTCCTTTCGAGACCAGGTATTCGGCAAGGTCTGTAGCGTAGAGCGACTCGTCCAGAAGCGCCCTGTCGATATTCGCCTTATTTACTTTTATGCCTTTCACAAGCTTGCCGTATACAGACAACACCTTCGATATCTTCTCTACCGAATCGAAGAGCGGCTGCTTGTCCCATTGCATGTCCCTGTTATACGTGAGCGGCAGACCCTTCATCATCGTCAGGACCGAGAATAAATTCCCGTATATCCTGCCGGACATGCCCCTGGTCAACTCGAGAAAATCAGGGTTGACCTTCTGCGGCATTATGCTCGATCCGGTGCAAAATTGCTGGTCTATCTCGACAAAACCGAACTCGGGCGACGCCCAGAGGATAAGGTCAGAGGCGAGCCTCGAGAGGTGCATCGATACCAATGAAACTGCCTCCAGGAGCTCGATGACAAAATCCCTGTCCGACACCGCGTCCATCGTGTTTTCGCAGAGCGCTCCGAAGCCGAGCTCCCTGGCTGTATATTTCCTGTCGATCTTAAGCGATGTCCCGGCCAATGCGCATGCGCCCAACGGCATGAAGTCCGCCGCGTGATAGGCGTAATGGAGCTTCCTCTTGTCCCTGGCGAGCATCCAGACATACGCCTCTATATGGTCGGACAAAAGCACCGGCTGCGCGTGTTGGGTATGCGTCAGCCCGGGCACTATCACGTCCTTGTTCTTCTTCGCAAAACCGAGCAATGATTCCTGCAAGGCAGTGACCAGCCCGTACATCTCCTGCGCCTTATTCTTGCAATACATCCTCGTATCAAGCGCGACCTGGTCGTTCCTCGACCGTGCGGTATGGAGCTTGAGCGCAGGCTTGCCTATTTTTTTCTCGAGGGCGTTCTGGATATTCGTGTGGATATCCTCTGCCGTAAAGTCGTAAATGAACTTGCCTGCCTCAATCTCTTTCGATATCGCAGTAAGCCCTTTGACTATCGCGGCGGCATCCTTCTTGGGGATTATTCCGCATTTCCCTAGCATCTTCGCGTGGGCGATAGATCCGAGCGCGTCGTATTCCGCCAGCCTGTAGTCAAAATACATGCTGCATGAAAAATCCTCGAACTCAGGGTCCTGCGATTTCTTGAACCTTCCGCCCCAAAGTTTATTTTTCATTTTTCGACCCCTTGTGAGACCCCTTGTACGGGAGACCCCATATCTGGACGAAGCCCTTCGCCAGCGACTGGTCGAAGACATCCCCCTCCTCATATGTAGCTAGTTCCCTCTTATAGAGAGAGTCGGGGGACTTCCTGCCTACGACTATGCAATGGCCTTTATGCAGTTTCACCTTCACTGTGCCGTTGACGGATTTCTGCGTCTCGTCTACGAATCTGTCGAGCGCTTCCTTGAGCGGCGTATACCACAGCCCGAAGTAGGTGAGCTCCGCGTATTTGAGCGCAACCGCTTCCTTGAAATGGAGCGTCTCCCTGTCCAGGACGAGGCTCTCGAGCGCCTTATGGGCGTTAAAAAGCGTCCACGCGGCCGGCGCCTCGTATATCTCCCTCGACTTTATGCCGACGAGCCTGTTCTCGATCATGTCGCTCCTACCTACGCCGGCGTTTCCGGCCATCTTCGAGAGTTTAAATATCAGGCCTACGCCCTCCATCGCCTTGCCGTCCAGTTTCACCGGCACACCTTCCTTGAACTCTATCTCCGCGTAGACGGGCTCCGCCGCAGCCTTATTCACTCCCTTTGTAAGTTGATATATATCTTCGTCAGGCGCGTAATAAGGATCTTCCAGCTTCCCACTTTCAATCGATATTCCCCATAGATTAAGATCAATCGAGTACGGCTTTTTCTTGGTCGTATCAATGGGAATATTATTC
>CAISWF010000106.1 GCA_903889135.1 Candidatus Omnitrophota bacterium
GTGTTCTTACAACCTTTCGGAGGGGCAATTCATGGAAATCCTGGCTGAGGCGCTTTCTGAGTCTCGCAGGCGCGCCCGCCTCATCGAGAAACGCATCCAGCCTGCCGACCACCCGGTTCTGCTCAACTTCCCCGAATCGAATTATCTCAAGTGCATTGTACTTGAGATGGTTTAACCTCAAGTACCTCGTCCTTGAAATAGCTTAGCCTCGCTGCCTGCCCTTATACGCCGGAAGAGGGACTTCAGTATATTCTCGTACGGGTCGTCTATCTCCAGCAGCAGTTCCCAGATGGCGCGCGCGCGCTGGTATTGTTCGGGCTTTACCGGCCGCGGCGTACCTCCGCCGTCATGCCATCCTTCGGGAGTGTTGAACCAATAGGCGCTCGGCTCGTGTTCATAAACGATATAATAGCAGCCGTACGCCGCCTTAAGCGCCTCTTCTTTAAGCCCGAGGTGGTACATCGTCGCGGCCATGAAATACGTGGAACCGGGCCAGATCTCCCTGGCCATATTGATGATTATATCGCTCCCGTCGGCGTTCTTGCTGTTCATGGCGCCGCAGTCGCCGACGCCGTCGCCGTTAAAATCACTGAGCGGCACAACGCACATCTCATAGACCTTCTTGAGGTATTTGACCATCCTCTCGCGCGGAAGTATATCGGGCAACTCCGTCGTCTCGCAGAACCTCTGGCCGTTCAACCCGTCGGCCATTATAGCGCCGGAGTTCATTCCGGCAGTATCCATCCTGTAATACTGGCCCGCTTCATCCCACAGCTGCTTGTCGAGGTTCGTCCTCGCCTTTTCAAGAAGGCCGAGCGCTTCCTTGAGCATGGGGTCACCCTGGACATGCGCGAGCTTTACCATAGCCTCGAGCGCGCCGACCCACAGCCCGCCGCACAAGAGGCTGGTGCCGTATAAGCCCCACGCGTCGTAGGTGTTATCAGAACCGTTGTTGTTCGGGAGCCCGTCGCCGTCAGTATCCTGGGATTTCATGTAATCATAGGTCATCTTGACGGCCGGCCAGCAGTAATCCAAAAACTCCCTGTCCTCACGGACATAATAATACCTGGCGACCTGCTGGATGAACTTGGCGTGCAGGTCCTTCCAGTGCAGTTTGTTCGTTCCGTACGCGTCGAATTTGAAGAACGGGTCGCCGGTCGGAACGCCGAAGTCGTGCGGCGTCTGGTGCAGGCCGTCGAAATACATTATACCGTCGGCAAAACACCTCAATATGTCCCGCTCTATCTCGGGCCAGAACTTGAGCATCAGTATCGAGCAGTAATGCCTGACGTCGAAAGTCTCACAGAACGGATATCCGATCGATTCCATTACGAAAAATTTGTGATCGTCCTCATGGAGACCCATATATTCATGCTCGTGCCCGTACTTAAGCCCGGATTCGTAAAATGTACCGCCAAACTGGGTATAATACAATTCGTTGAAAGCCGCGGTCTTGAGCCAGGAAGGATATTTTTTGTTGTTTATGACGGGGTTCATCCACGCGTCCACCTTCTTCTCCCATTCCCGGTAATTGGCTAGGGCCTCTTTCGCGATATTGAAGGATTGCGCGGAATCCCGCCCGAAATATTCGGTATATTTCCTCCACCACTCCGTGCCCGTGACGCACGGGTCGCCGAACTTTACGACCGGGAAATCCCACGAGAGGACGACGGGCACGATCTTTGACTCGCCGGGGTCAAGCGAGACCTTGACCGCTATTGCCGCGGCCGAATCGGAGCCGTCGAGCCGCCTGTTATCCAGGAGGCCGTCGGACTTAAAATCACTCCAGATCTCGGAACCGTCGCCGTCCTTATTCCAGCTGAGGGCGTATGTAAGCGCCCCTCCCTTACCCGGGTCCGAGGCGACGCACCATTCCGAATTCTGCGTTTCAGGCGTATTGTCGGGGCGGTCGGCCTTTAAGATAACTCCGGTGATGCCGCTGTCTTCCTTGAGGTTATTTTTATATCCCCTCCGGCGCAGGGATCCGCTGAAAGGCGGCTGCGGCCAGGTGAGCATCACCGAGGCCTCCGCCTTTTCCTTTGTTTGGTTGGAAAACTTGAACTGCCATACCGCTACGGGGTATGAGGTCTCTTTATAATTATTGATTATTATCGGAGAGAAGAACTTCTGGGAGATATCGAGCGCGAAGCAGTCGTAGGTGACCCATCCCTTAGGTTGGAGGGCGTAATATGCCGCTTCGCCTTTTTTCAATTTATCCCATGCCGGTTTGAGCGACGGGTTCGTCCCGAGCGTCTTTACTTTAGCCGGGCCGTTGCCGACCTTCTCGTAAACATGGAACGCGCCCTCGTAAAGCCATGTCTGGTCGTAGGAGCCGCATTTGAGCGACCAGGGCCCGAACGCGCCGGAGATGCTGTACATGAACGCGCCGGCCCCGAAACCTCCGAGGGCCACGCCCCTGTCCGGACAGGAACTCGCGGTATTCGAAGGCACATCGCCGAGCCTCCTTTTCCAGGCGCAATCGGGTATCTCGAAAAAATCCCTCTTCCTTATCATCTACTCCAGAGCTTCTTCCTTTGTTACCTTTATTTGTACCGGCGCTTTATATATACCGCCCTGGCCACCGGCATCATATACCTTCACCGCTATCACATTTTGCGATTTGAAATTCACGATGCTCACGGGGATCTCGTAATTCCTTTCCTTCTCCCATACCGACTGGACATGCGGCGGGAACATGCCGCTCTGGCCTACGAGGTTCTTATTGAAGAAGGTCATATCGACATCGTCGATCCCCCCGAACCGGAGCATTATCTTGACGCCTTTCTCGCTCCATGCCTCCTTCTTCCCCTTAGGCAGCTTGAAACCGAACCAATACCACGCGTATCCGTGATAGTTGGTAAATCCCTGGGTCTGCCAGACCGCAGGCACGTTTACCTCTCTCCATTCCATGCCCGGGTAGGCCAGTTTAGACCATTTGATATCGTCGCCGGTCCTGAAATACCATTTGCCGGAGAGGTCCAGCGTATCGAGGACCTTTTTCGGTTTGGTGAAGCCGCAGAGTTTCATCGCTTTCTTGACGTTATTGTTCTGCATGAAACACTTCCAGACCATTCCGGTCCTGTAGTTCTCGATCATGAGGACTATCGGGCCTTCGTCTATCCCGATATATTTCGACGAGACCCAGTCCTTGTCCCAGTTGAACGCGTCGACGAACCCGTATTTGCCCCATATCTTATCCCTGTAATTCGAATACATGTATCTCGCGGCCTTTATAGAGAGGTCCGGCGTAAATACGATCGAAGATATTGCCGCGGTCGGCGATACCGTGCCGTCGTTATCGCCGTTAGGGGCGCCGTATGCCCTGTATCCGTCCGGCCCGTCGCAGGCGGTCAGGCCCCAGCAGTCCGGGCCGTAGGTCTTGCTGCGGCTCATGTTATCGATGCACCATTGCCTGTTCGCCATCGTTGCCTGGACCGAGTTCTGGAAATAATCCATGAAGCTATCCTCTTTGCCCTTGAAATCTACGAAACAATGCGAATACTGGTGGGTAAAGAGAGCCGGCGGGCCGGTGAACCTGAATCCCTTATATGTATTCATCCTGCGGTTGACCGCATTCCAGGAATCGGCGGACATCGGATGCGTATCCGAACCTATACCCATAAAATACAGCACCAGGTGCTCGGAGGTGTAGTCCGACCACCAGCATTGGAGGAATCCCTTATCCGGAAGCCAGCCCATGCATTCAGTCGTCCCGTTATTCATCATCCACGCCCAATCGACCCTGTCGCAGATTTCCTTCGCCAGCCCCTCTATCTCGGTGCCTTTGTAATACTCGCCTGCGAATACTACGCCGGCCAAAAGCAGCGTCGTATCTATCGACGAGAGCTCGCAATCGCCCCAGCGTTCCCCTGTCTTCATGTTAAGGAAATGATAATAGAAACCGTGGACGCATTCGGCCCTGTCCCTGAAGAACTTAAGGGTCGTGATTATCCTCTCCCTGACTTTATCGTCCGGGATCCATCCGCGTTTCGCGGCAACGCATAACGCCGGCAGGCCGAATCCGACAGACGCGATGCTGGCCATCGGGGCATCGTCCTTGAGGAGGGTCTTGCAGGTATCCTTGACCAGCCCGTTCTCGGGATTCGCCTCTTCCCAAAAGAACATGCACGCCGAATGTTCGACGAGGTCGAGGAACTGTTCGTCGGTCATCGTCGAAGGCTCCGGCGCCGCCCATTTTATTACCTGCGGCTCGGGGACACCCGTCCTCTCGCCCTCTAATGTAAGCCCGTCCAGGTAAATGACCCCGCTGAATGGCTCGCCGTAACCGTTATGGAACGTGATAGAAAAATTATCCATATTATACCAATCATATATCGATTTAAAATCAGATAGGGGTATCGTCACTTTCTGCCATTCCGTAGTCACGCCGGCCGGCAAATATTTCTTCATATCCAGCTTGTCCTCGAACCACGAGCTGTCCTTCATCCCCGTCCTGAATACTTCTCCGCCCTTCTCACCCTTCACCCAGAAGGTCACGGCTCCGTATTTGCTCAGGTCCTTTCCGGCCAGTCCGAACCAGAAACCCGATTCTTGCTTCTCACCGCTTACGTTATATTTTAATTGGCATATCTGCACGCCTTCAGCGCGCGCCCCTTGCGAGGTATAGGACTGCTTCGCTGCACCCTTATTCTCCCAAGCCCCCTGCATCGCGCTCGGGATAAGCAGGTTCCCGCCGAGATCCCCCTGCGCGCGGACGATACCGTTAAAGGATAGGACCATCGCCGCTGTCCACGCCAATACCTTCATCGCCGTCAACATAGTTGCCTCCTATTTTGTTCCCCACAAATATGCGAAAGTAAAAAGTACCCCGAAAGAAAGATGTATCGCTATCGTAAGCGCGTTCGCCGGCAGCAGCTCTTTTATCTTATCGAAATGCGCGCTGGCGACCTTCATCGCTTTGAGGGCCGCCGGCAGCGTCACGAATGTTATTACCGCCGTGAACGGGAATACCTTGGCAGCCATGCCGGCCAGGACTATGACATACACCGATATTAAAAAGAACTTGTAATACCCGACCGCCTTCACCTTCCCTGCCATGACCACCGTATTGTTCTTGCGCGCCGCCTTATCCGCCTCATAATCCGGGAATTGGTTTATGAACTGGACGAGCGCGATGAGTATAGCGATCGGGATAGAGGCGAAGAACGCCTCCCATGAAAGCTTCCTCGCCTGGACATAATAGGCGCCGAGGACCATGAGCGTCCCGAACCCGAAACCCGTCGTCACCTCGGATAGCCGCGTATAACCTATCTTCAGCGGATCGGCGTTATAAAAATACGCGATAAATACGCCGACTATACCGATCAGCAGGATCGTATACCCACCGCAGATATAATTAAGGTAAAGGCCGATCGCGCTTCCCGCGGCGAAGCATATTAACCCGGCCGCCTGCACCTGCCCGGGCTTTAATATCCCTTCACGCAGGAACCTGCTGCCGCCGCTGAACGGCGTCGGGGTCTTATTGATGACGTCATTACCGGTCTTAAAGTCGTAATAATCGTTGGTAAAATTGAGGCCGCCGTGTATGAATACGCCGCCTATCAAGGTAAGCCAGAAGAGCCCCCAGGAAAAAAATCCGGTATCGTGTCGTGCGACCGCCGCGCCCAGCGCGATGGGGATTATAGCCGCCGTAAAGAATTGCGGCCTGACCGCTGTTATCCAAAGGAGTATCCTGTTCATCTTTTAAGCGGCTCGGATCTCCCCTCTTCGCGGATGGCTAGGACAAATAAAAAGTCCGAAAGCCTGTTAAGGTAGGCTAATATACACGGGTCTATTTTGGATCTCCCGTCCAACTCGACGGCGCAGCATTCGGCCCTGCGGGCGACCGTCCTGGCGACATGCAAGACCGCCGAAGGCTCATTGACCCCGGGGATGACAAACCCGGATTGCGGATGGCCGCGGCCCTCCATCATATCTCCGAACTCCTCGAGCATCCTTACGTCGCAGGCTTTTACCGCGGGAACGGATGCTTTCCTGCCTCCGGCAGAGATACAGCCGATTATCCTGAAAAGGTCCTTCTGTATGAGCCCGATCTTCTTCTTTGCAGACCGGCCTTTGATCATCACCTTCGCGAGCCCGAGGAATGATATCAGTTCGTCTATCGCGCCCTGTGTTTTTATGCTCAGGTCGCATTTGGAGACGGCCTTTCCGCCGCATAGGCGCGTCCTGCCGCCGTCGCCTGATCTCGTCGTGATGCGCATTACTTTATCCTGTATCTCGCGGTCACGGTAGTCTTCATCCCGCCGCGCACGCTGAACTCTCCGGTGACTATGCACCACTTCGGCTTGCACGAGGAGACGACGTCTTTGAGGATCCTGTTCACCGCGTTCTCATAGAATATCCCCATATTCCTGAAGCCGAGGATGTAATATTTCAGCGATTTCAGCTCGACGCACGACTTGCCGGGCATATACCTTATCGTTATCATCCCGAAATCGGGAAGGCCGGTCTTCGGACAGACCGAAGTGAATTCGGGTATCTCTATCTTTATCTCATAGCCTTTATGAAAGCTCGGGAAAGCCTCGATGGGCGGCAGACTGTCTTTTATGCCCTTGCCGGCGTATTCTCTCTTCATACGTTTCTTTGCGCTCCCTGTAATATTTTATTGGCTCGACAGAAAAAACCCGGAAACCCTGAAATATATAAGAAGGGTTATTATATCGCACGTGGCCAGGACTATCGGCCCGGAGGATAACGCCGGGTCTATCTTGAACATCCTGAACAAGAACGGCAGGCAGGAGCCTATGACACCCGAGAGGATTATCGACATCGACATAGAGATGAAGAGCACCGCGCCCAGGTTTGCATTGGCCTGCCACAGGCAAGCGGCCCCGCCTACAAACACCCCGCATATAAGCCCGACGATTATGCCTACGAACATCTCCTTCTGGAGCAGCCACCTGACGTCCTTGAAAGTCGCCCGGCCGAGGGCCATATTCCTCACTACTATCGTAGACGACTGCATTCCTATGCTCTCCGAAAGGCCGAGCACGATCGGGATAAAAATCGCCAGCGCTATGACAGACTTCATGTCGCGCTCGAACCACCCGAGGATGAACGCGGACACAAACCCGCCCACTATGCTTACCGCGAGCCACGGCAGCCTCAGCCTGACTATGCGCGGTATGGACCTTGAGGTTATCTCATCGACTCCGGTTCCGACTATCTTTGCTATATCGTCTTCGGCCTCTAGTTCGGCTATATCGACCATCTCATCGGCCGTTATTATGCCGACAAGTTTCTGTTCGTTGTTGATTACGGGCAGCGCGAGGAACCTGTGCCTTATGAAGTATCTCACGACCTCTTCCTGGTCCATCTCCGCGTGCACCTTTACCACGTTCTTGAGCATTATATCCCTCACGTGGACGCCCGGCGCGTGGCTCAAAAGGTCGCGCATCTGGACGACGCCTACAAGAAGGCCGCGGGAATCTATCACATATATATAGGAGGGCTTCGATACCTTTTCCAGCGAGGCGGTGCGGAAGTGTTTTATAGTCTCTTCTATCGTTAATTCATCTGAGACCGCCAGGAACTCGTTCTTCATTATTGAGCCTACGGTCTCGCCTTTAACCCTTCTAGTGGTCATCTTCCGTCCTGATTTTGGGTAACATTATTAAACAAAAAACCCTCTGATCCAATCATCAAAGGGCTTTCAGTTAAATATCCTGATGAGCCTCGCGCTACCTATGCGCGCTCGTCCCGGCCTGATAACCGGCTTGATAACCGGCCTCATAACCCTTGGTATATCCTCTCTCAAATCCGCTTGAATCCTCTACCGGAGCAGCCACTACCACCGGCGCCGGAGCCGGCTTCTCATCCGGTATCAAAGCGTCCGCGATGACTCCCGCCGCTATACCCGTACCGGCACCTATCAGGGCGCCTTTACCGGCTTGACCATGTGAGGCACCTGCGGCAACAGCACCCGTCGCTGCACCTACCAAGCCGGACTTGATGAGCCCGGTGGCGTCGGTAGAGAATACCGGAGCTGAAACCGACAAGGAAAGAACGATAAACACTGCAAATGTAACCGCTATACGCATTTCCACTCCTCCTTATTGGCTAAATTATACCACAGAAAGCCAAAATGTCCATAGGATTTACCTGACCGTTTCGGCTAGATTCTTGTAGTTCTCCTTCGGATCGCCTTTACCGAATATGCCGCTCCCTACGCAGGCGAGATCTATGCCGGCCTCCTTTATCATCAGGATATTTTCCATTTTCAGCCCCCCGTCCATCGCGATGATCGGCCTGCCGTTGCGCCCTTTTAACACGCTCGCCTTATCGCAGACCTCGGGGATGAATTTGCTGCCGTAAAAACCGGGATTTACGGAAAGAAAGAGCAGGACATCGATATCTTTAAAAAATCTCTCTACTTTCGCGACAGGCGTCTCCGGGTTTATCGCGATACCCGCTTCCATTCCGAGCGCGCGGATCTTGGGGATGAGCCCGGCCGGGTCCTCTTTGGATTCATAGTGGAATACTATCCTTTTCGCGCCCGCCCTTTTAAAGGGTTCGAGGTATTTCCCGGGCTCCTCCACCATAAGATGGATCTCAAGCTTCAGCCCCGTCTTGACCTTCGACAGGTCTTCGGCCGATATGCTCTTCGACGGGACGAATATCCCGTCCATTATGTCTATCTGGACGAGGTCGCAAAAACCTTCGGATTGGACGATCATCCTTTTCAGTTCGTCGGGCTTGTCTGTCAGCACCGCCGGTACTATCCTCATCGGGCCGCTCCTTTGTTAATGTAATCGAGTAAAAATTCCGCCAGGTTATTTGAGGCGAGATCGACGTTCCTCTTGAGGCGCAGCAATCTCGGAGGCGACAATAGCTGCAAGAAGGACCTGGGCAATTCATCCAATAGCGTATCGCTTACCGCCTTTATGGCAATAAAGGGTATATCATATTTTTTTGCCACTGATGATACCGCGTCCGATTCCATATCTACGATTATAGCGCCTTCCCTGCGGAACGCTTCGGTCTTCTCCTCACAGGTGAACAGCGGCTTCGGTGAACAGAATAATTTACGGTCCTGCAGGTCGGATACGATCACGTCGCCGATCTTAAGGTCTTTGACGAGCGCGCCGCAAAACCCGGCCGAGATCATCAGGTCGGGCCTGAAATCTTTTATTATATCTTCCGCCATATCCGCGGCCCGTCCGGCGCCCATGCCGCTTCTGGCCAGCATCACATTTCCGCCCTCCGCTGTTATCACCGTCGGGAACGACTTAAAAAAACTGATGCCCATCCGGCGCGCCAGGGGCCTGAGTTCCCAGTAAAACGCGAAGATAACGGCGATCTTTTTCATTTTCAACCTATCTTCTTGAGTTTTTTCTTAACTTCCTCTATGAGCACGTCCGGCGTTGACGCGCCCCCGATTATACCCACGGACTTAACGCCTTTCAACGCGGAGGGCCTCAGGTAATTCGCGTTCTCTATCTGCATCGTGTTCTTGTTGTAATTATGGCAAAGTTTCTTAAGTTTCAATGTATTCGAGCTGTGGTGGCTTCCGACGACTATCATCAGGTCGACTTTCTGGGCGAGCTTTACCGCGTCTTCCTGCCTCTTCCTTATGTCCGCGCATATGGTATTAATTATCTTTATTTCATGGGCTACTCTCATAACCTCAGCCACTACGTCCCTGCAGAGCTCCACCGAATGGGTGGTTTGGAAGATAAGGCCGACCTTGTATTTCAACTTCGCCTGGTCCACCTCTTTATGGTTCGCGACCACAAGCGCCTTGGCGCTCAGGTGGCCTAATATCCCTTTTATTTCGGCGTGGTCCTTATCCCCCACTATCAGGACCTGGTAGCCCTCCTCTTCAAGCTTCTTAGCCGCGATCTGCGCCTGCCTGACGATGGGACAGGTGGCGTCGACTATCTCTATCATCTTCGCCGCGACCTTAGCCCTTTCGTCGGGAGATATGCCGTGCGCGCGTATGATAAGCATCCCGTCTTTTTTTACGTCTTTTATTGTCTTCACTTCCCTCAGCCCCTTTTCGGAGAGCTTGCGGGTAATGGCGTCGTTGTGCACGAGCTCACCGGTTATGTAAGCCGGCACGCCTTTCGAAAGCGCTTCTTCCGTGAGCTTCACCGCGCGGTTCACGCCGAAACAGCATCCTATCTTTTTTGGTGTAAGTATCCTCATCTCTTCTCTCCCGATTTCACGTAACCTTTTGAGTAGAACCAATCCACGGATTTCCGGAAGGCGTTCCCGATATCGCTCTGCGGAAGCCCGAGTTCTTTTACAGCTTTTGAGCAATCGAACGCGAACGGCTTCCCGCCCAGCCTCAAACCTTCCCACGGGATCAAGGGCTCTTTATGCGTGATATATTCGCATACTTTCTGCGATATAAAACCTAACGGCAGAAAGAGCGCCGGCGGGAATTTCATCGCCGGTTTCGGTTTACCTGCCGCCTTGCTTAAAATATCAAATACCTCGTCAAGCGTCAAATTATCGGCGCCCAGGATATATCGTTCCCCTATTTTCGCCTTTTTTTCCGCGAGCAGGTGCCCCACGGCGACATCTTCTACATCGATATAATTAATGACGGTATCGATATAACCGGGGAGCCTGCCGTTCAGGTAATCGAGTATCATCTTCCCCGGAGGGGTGAGGTTATAATCTCCCTCTCCCACCGGCGTGGTCAGGCTGACCGTGACGATCGGCAGCCCCGCCTTGACGTATTTAATCGCCTCCTGGTCCGCCAGCCATTTTGACCGCGCGTAATGACCGGGCATCTTATCCAGGCCAAGGACAGCTCTCTCGTCGGCGGGATCGGCCTTTGTGCCCCCTTTTAAAATGGCGGCCGTGCTGGTGAATATGACCTTATCGACCCCTTCTTCGAGCGCCGCCTGGAATAAATTCTTCGTTCCCGTCCAGTTAATATCATATACTTCTTTGGGACTCACATACCAGAGATGGACATATGAGGCCAGGTGGTATACGGTCTTGACCCCCACTAGGGCTTTTTTGAGCGAATCCGGGTCGCGCAGGTCACCGTAGGCGAACTCGACATCGCATTTCAAATCCTTCTCCCCGATAAGATTTACGAGATTGGAATTCTTGCGCACGAGGCAGCGAACGCGGTCCCCGCGCCTGTCCAGCAACCTTACGACGTGCGAACCCACAAACCCGTTCGATCCGGTAACCAGGATCATCTTATCGGTCTCCTATTTAGGCGATTTCCAGTAAACGAATAGCCCGAATCCAGCCCAGGAAAGCTCGCGTATCCTCTTTATAATGCTGAGCGCGACCCCCATCTCCCCTCCTATGCCCAGGGCCGCCAGCACCGCGTAACCCGCCCCTTCCTGTACGCCGATCGCCGCCGGGACGAAGAAGAAAGCCGAATTGGCCGTCTTCATGAATACTTCTATCACGAACGCCCTTACCCAATCGACCGGCGTGCCCAAAAAATATAATATTATATATACTTCTATCAAGCCGGCGATCCACCCGAGGAGATGAAAAACGAAGGAACCGAAAAATCTCAGGCGATCCTTAAGGTAAAAATCCCCTATCGCCCTGTCTATCTCCTCGAGGCGGGCCTGTTTATCCTCGAACATCCCGCTTAATTTAAATTTGCGCGCAAGCTTAAGCCCCATAACGAACAACCCCTTCCTCTGGAGGAGAAGGAAGACGATAAAGAGCCCGAGGACCCCCACGAACGTCCAGAGTATGCCGGCGGCGACAAGGCTCTCAAGCCGCAAGAATTTCAAAGCCAGCGCGACGCCTATAAGCAGGAACGCGACCTTGCCCAGGAAGATCGTGGTCTTGGCGATAACGACACTGGCAAGCCCGTCTACCATATTGACGCCGTAACGCTTGTTCAGGACGATCGCCTTCACCGGTTCCCCGCCGATATACGCCGACGGCGTGGTATAGTTAATCGCCTCTCCGGCCTGCCGCGCCAGGAAAAATCTCCAAAGACCCGGCAGCTTCACCTCTCTCCTGAACGCCAGCCGCCAGCCCATCGTATCGAAAAAATAAACTATGATATAGGCGAAGACCACGGCTAATATGCGCCAATTAAGCGATATTACCTGATGCCATATAAGCGCCGGGCCGGAGGCCGCGATCATCCAGACAAAAAAAGCGGCTGCCGCGATAAATATTATTTTTTTAAATAAGTCCATTATTTCCGGCCGGTTAAATATTTGAAATTCACCGCTAAGAGTACGATGCAAAATATATTGGCGCCTATCGCGCCCAGCCAGAGCAGAAGCTCCATCTTGTTAAGGACCGCAAAAAGCAGGACTATCAGCGAAAAATCCCCGGCGGAAAAGATCTCGATCAGGCGGTCGGCGGCCGTTATCTTTTTTATCACCCCTCCCGGGGCCTTCGGCATGCCGTGGATGGCCAGGCCGTAGTCCATCGTCTTTTGCAGGATCGCCACAAAAGTCGACAAAAATGTGCCGATGCCCGCCGTGATCCCGAGAAACAGCATTAACGGGTCCTGCGTAAGCCGGAAAACGCCCAGGCCGATACCGACGAAAGAAAGCGTATGGACGCAGCAGTCTACCAGCGTGTCCATCCAGCTCCCGAATTTAGAAGAGAGTCCCCTCGCCCGCGCTACTTCCCCGTCGCAATTGTCGAGGATATAAAACGCCTCAAACAGGACGGCGCCGAATATAAAGCCCGCTTTCGTGCCCGCCGCGAAAGAAAAGAACGCCAGGATCCCGGCCCCTCCCCCCAGCAGCGTTATATAATTAGGGTGCAGCCCCGACCTGATAAAAAAATTCGTGAACGGCGCGGTCAATATGCGATTTATGCTTCTCATCCCCCAACCCTCCCGGATCCCCGCTTCCCGGCGGTCAATCTATCTTCAACGATTCGGCCTTCCTGATGTCTTCCGGAAAATCCACTTCGGTCCACCTCAATCCCGTTATATCCTCGAACCCCGCGGGCGCCCGCCTTATGAAATCATCGAGGGCCATCTCGTAGTCGCATGCGCGGTGCAGGCAGATCTTTTTTTCAAGCCCCTTTAAAAGCTCACCGTGATACGCCGAAGCGATCCTGCAGAAACCTACTCCCTCCCCCGCCTCATTATGTTTCCGGGAAATCTTACGCCCTATTTGCACGACCCTCTTATTCAAAGCGGCGACCTTCATCTCTTCTCCGGTATCATTGAAATTCTTATCGATTAAAAAACAATTCGAGTTATTTGAATTCACCAGTTTCCCTAGTACCTCGCGCTCGAATATCACGTCTGCATCCATAAGCAACGCATCATCGCCGGAAAACTCTTCCCGTGCGGTCCACAGAGAAACGACGCTGCCTAGCCCGTAATCGGGATTAACTACATACTTGAATTTTGCTGTTTTGTATTTTTTGCCTACAAAATCTATGATCATATGTCTCATATGACCGACTACGAAACATATATCATTGACGCCAAAACTGACAAGCGAATCTATCATTTGTTCGAGTATCGTCTTTTTGCCGATTTTTATCAGGGACTTCGGCATTTTGTCGGTCACCGGTTTTAGGCGGTTGCCGACTCCCGCGGCGAGTATTATCGCTTTCATTTCCTTAGCACGGCCTTAAGAGCGGCCAATAGTTCGCGCGCATCGCCTGCGTTTATCTGCCCCATATTCGCTATCCTGAAGATGGCCTTTTTAAGTTTCGCCTGGCCCGCGTAGATGACGAACCCCTTCGCTTTCAGAGCGTTATGCAATCTATCGTAAGTCACGCCTTTCGGCAAGCGCAGCGCAGTTATCGTATTCGAATGATATGCCGGATTTACCAGGTATTCGAGCCCGGCATCTTCGAACCCTCTCCTCAGCAAGATCGCCAGGTCCCTATACCGCTTGATCCTGTTCCCGGTGCCTTCCTTAATAAGTTCATCTAAAGCTGCGTCAAAGGCGTAAAACGCCTGGACCGCAGGCGTGAAGAGCGGCTCACCCTTCCGCTGTCCCTCGAGATTTGAGGGGATGTCGAAATACAGCGAACGCGGGCGGATCTTTTTCAACCCGGGCAGGGCGGTCTTTTTTACCAGCACGAACGACACCCCAGGGGTGCTCTCTATGCACTTATTCGCGGTGCCGACGCAAAGACCGGCGCCCGTCCTTCTGAAATCCAGCTCTTCGCCGCCCAATGCGCTTATAGAATCCAGGAGGTAGAGCTTTTTGTATTTCCTGCACAACCTGCCTATCCCGTATATCGGGTTCAAAATTCCGGTCGACGTCTCATGGTGCACCATCGCGACAACGGCGATATCTTTGTTTTTCCTTATTTTTTCCTCAACTGCATATATATCCGGCGTCTTTGCCGGATCAAACCTGAGATTTACAAGGCCTATACCGTGCCTTCTTGCTATCTCGGCTATCCTTTCCGCGTAAATACCGTTATTTACCACCAATAGCTTCCTGCCGCGCGGTACCGACGAGATGACCGCCGCCTCTAATGCCGCCGTCCCTGAACCGGTAAAAAATACCGTCTCGTAATCGGCGGATAGGCCGAATGCCCGGAGCAGTTTTTTCGCGCAGCCGGTCATGAGCCTGCCGAACTCCGGTTCCCGGTGGCACATATCCGGGGCCAAAAGCGCCCTTCTCACCTTTTCCTTGATATTTACCGGCCCGGGATTTAACAATATATATCTTTTCATGCGCCTTTGAACCTCTTCGCTATCTCGGGCGGTGCGATATTTACCCTCGCGGCCTTTTCGGAAGGGTCGCGCTCCACTTTTATTAAAATAAAACCCGGGCCTTCTTTCCGCAAACACGCCATCAAGGCCGGAACAATATCTTCCCCCGGGCCTTTTCTTGTAATATTTTTTATCCCGCACCCTTCCGCGGCCCGCGCCAGGTCTACGCGCGATGATATCGCCGGTTGTCCGCCGGTGGAATCGTAACATTCGTTATCCAGGACTATATGGAGTAAATTTTTAGGTTTGATATCCGATATCATGGCGAGGACGCCCAGGTTCATGAGCAGGTTGCCGTCGCCATCGAGGATCACCACTTTCTTATCGGGCCTGGCAATGGCTAGGCCCAGACCTATCGATGACGCCTGGCCCATCGAGCCGAGCATGTAGAAATTCCCCGGCCGGTCTTTCGCGTTGAATGCATCCCGGGAAATGAAACCGTTGGCGCAGACGACATATTCGTCTCCTACGAGGGAAATGATCTTCGTTATCGCCTCGCGCATTATCATTCCAGGGTATCCTCTTTAATAAAGACGCAATATGGCTTGCCTTTCGCGATCTCCTTATCGGCCTCAACGAGGGCAGAGGCGAGGCCATCCTTTCCGCAGACCTTATTCCGGATGCCGAAGGTCTCCATGAGCTCGACGCAATGCCTGCCCATGATGAGGTGTTCCGGAGCGTCCTTCCCGCCGTATCCGCGGAAACTGACAAGCATCAGGACGGGTATATCATAGATCATATTGAGGCTTGTGAGGACATTCAGGGAATAGCCGAGGCCGGAATTCTGCATCAGGACACAGGGTTTTCTGCCGCCGAGATACGCGCCCGCTGCGACCCCCAGCGCGGTATCCTCCCTTACGGCCGGGATATATTCACCGGCCAGCGCCTCTATTATGCCCCCCAGGAGAGAACAGGGCACTCCGGTAAAAAAATCAAACCCCAGGTCTTTAAGTCTCTTCTTTAGCGTTTCCGCATCCATACCGCTTCCTATCAGACCGCCCTGGCGAATTTCCTGTATATTATGTTCGATATCTCGTCTTCGAGATCGTGCAGGAATTTCAGTTCGGCGTCGGCCCTCTGGTATTCATTCACATTCATATACCTGAGAAAATCCCTCAGGCCCATGTCGACGACCTCGTAAGGGATCGCCGGCTGCCCCATTTCGCCCAGCCTTATTATCATCGCCTTCATGAGCGCCTCGGGCTTGAGCGTGACGTTCCAGACCTTGCTCTTTGCCACCTCTTTGCGGAACGGGACTATGTTCTCCGGCTTATAAAAATCCCCCCTGAACTTCATGTAATCTATCTTCGACCAGAAATCCCATTGGGCCGAACAGAGCGAGCAGTCAGGAAGGAATATCTGGACCGGATTGTTGTAGGTATCGAAATACGTGTGTGAAAGCAGGCTCACCGCGGCGGAGAGCTTATCCGTGGATATCTTAGTCACCCTCTCGTCGCCGACCACATCCCTGGCGTCGTCGAGCAATTTCAAGAATCCAGGCGCCTCCTCGCTTATGCGGGTGAACGCGTAGATCTTCTTCTCGAGCTTCTGCCTCTTTGCAGCATCGCCCGGCGGTGTGCTGTCGAATTCTTTCCGCAGCTGCGCCGTCTTACCGTTTACGAACCTGCCTAGGTCAGCAAAATCCTTTTTCTCTGCCTCGGGCCTGGCAAAAAGCTCTAGCGTAACATCAAGAAAATCCGGCTGGTTCTCGAGTATGTGGGCGTAAACCCTGTGGAAATGCGCGGGTTTCTGGTCGATAACGGGTATTACGGAATATATCGCGGCGCCTACATCGAGCTTGCTGGAATCCAACAGCCTCGCCGCCAAAACCATATGAGTTCCCCAGTCCATGCTTATTCCCTTCCGGTGATCCTGTTTCCCGGGTTAAGTAAACTGCCAGCCGATCAATGTCATTATGTCCCTGAACGACTTACCCTCGAGCACGCTGGCCGGCTCGAAGCCGCAATGGACCGCGCACTCCACGCAGCGCGGGTTCTTGCTTTTAGGCCCGTACTTTTTCCAATCCGTCTTTTCGATAAGTTCCTTGTAGGTGGCGAAATGCTTATCCGCAAGCTGGTAACAGGGGGAGCGCCATCCTATCGGGTTGCGCGTCGGCGTCGACCATGGCGCGCAATCCAGCTCGCGCTTGCCCTGCACGAATTCAATATACAAGGGCGAGCCGAGAAAATTATATTTTTTGAATTCAGGCTCAAGCTTCCGGAAAAAACCGGCTAGTTCCTTCTTGCGGAAGAAGAATGCCTCGCCTATCTGCGGGTATCCGTAGGCCGGTGATATCAGGAAACCGTCAACCCCTGCGCCCTGGAGGGTCTTGAATAACTGTTTAAGCTCGTTTATATCGGTCTGTTTATAGATCGTGGTATTGGTGCAGACAAAAAAACCCTTCTTCTTCGCCGCCTTTATCGCCTCGATAACCCTGGCGTATGTGCCTTTAAGCCCGGTTATCGCGTCATGCGTCTTCTCGGGTCCGTCCACATGGAAATTCACCATGAGATTGCCGCTAGGCTTCAACCTGTCGATCTTATCTTTGAAGAGCAGGCCGTTAGTGCAAAGGTATATATATTTGCCCTTCTTGGACAGTTTTTCTATCAGCTCGAATATATACGGATATACGAGCGGCTCACCGCCGCAGATCGATACTATAGGCGCCCCGCACTCATCCGCGGCCTTTAGGCATTCAGCCACGCTCATCACTTTATGCAGGTCGCGCTTATATTCCCTTATGCGCCCGCAGCCTTCGCACGATAAGTTGCACATAAACGTCGGTTCCAGCATCAAAACGAGCGAGAACCGCTTATTGTTCCTGATCTTGTTCGCGATTATATGTTTCGTCACTTTGGCCGCTAAGCCTGGCTTGAATCTCATTTTTTCAGACCTTTATCTTTCCGCGGTTGGCCGCATATTCCGAGAGGGCTATAAGCGGGAAATACGCGGAATAAAGTTCATAACGCAGGTAGCAGACCCTCGGGAAACCCGTTCCCGTAAAATAATGCTCTTTCCAGTTGCCGTTCACCTCCTGGCCCTCCATGAGGTAATCTATTCCGCGCTCTACTGCATTGCTCTCGTAGTCGCCTCCGGCAAAGAGTATAAAAAGCGCCCAAGCCGTCTGCGAAGCGGTCGAGGGACCTTTGCCCTTCTTGAACGGGTCCTCGTAAGTCGCAGCCGATTCTCCCCATCCCCCGTCGTCATTCTGGACGCCGCATATCCATTTCGCCGCCGCCGCGAGCTCTGCCCTTGATGATCCGCCATCCGATAAAGAAAGGCCCCTCGCGGCCAGGAACGTGCCATATATATAATTTACTCCCCACCTGCCGTACCACGTTCCGTCGGCCATCCTGTCTTTTTTCAAAAACCTTATCGCGTCCTTCAGCGGGGATTTTTTCGCGTCGAAACCGAGCCTGGCCAAAAGCTCGCATACCCTTCCGGTTATATCCGCGCACGTGGGATCGAGCATCGCGTTGTGGTCGGAAAAAGGAACCTTATTCAGGAAACGCTTGTTATTATCCTTATCATAAGAACTGAATCCGCCGTCCCCGGACTGCATCTTCAGCATCCATCCAAGGCCGCGGTCGAACCCTGCCTTTTTTTGCGCCTCTTCCGGTCCCATATCTACCTGCGTTAATCCGAGCAGCACCTGCGCGGTATCGTCTATATCCGGGTAAAATTCGTTCCTAAACTGGAAATACCATCCTCCCGGCGCGATGGTCCCGGCCTTTACCTTCCAGTCGCCGGCCTCATTCACCTGCTTGGACAAAAGCCAGCGTCCGGCATTTCTCATCGCATCGTTGCCCTTCGGGAAACCCGATATACCGAGAGCGTATACGCAAAGCGCCGTATCCCAGACCGGCGAGACGCATGGCTGCATCTCCGCCTCTTTGCCGTTATCTATCGTTAATCTCAGCACCTCTTCGAGGTTAGATTTCAAGAGCGGATGATCGGTCTTATAACCGAGACAGCTCAAGGCCATTACGGAATTTATCATCGCGGGATAGATGGCGCACAAGCCGTCGCTCTTGTCAAACCTCTTTATCATCCACCCTTCCGCCTTTTTTACCGCTCTTCCCCTGAACGGCCTTAGTTTCAACTTATAAAAAATTTTTAACGTATAATCGAAGAAGAGAAAAAAGTTCTTCCAGCTTATTACGCACCGGTCCCAGCGTATGCCGCAATCCCTCATCCTGCGGCCGGCCGTGTAAAGTTCATCGACGCTGAAATTCTTCGCGAGGGGTCGTACCGGCCTGAAAGCCCAGATCACCGAAAGGGGCACGACGATTGTCCTCGTCCACGCGCTGAAATCGTAAATATTCACCGGAGACCAGTCCGGGAGCAGGGTGAGTTCCGGTGGTATAGCCGGCGCCGCGTCCCAATTGCCCAAGCCGAACATGGCGAGATAGAACCTGTTATAGCTGTTGGACTTTTCGATGCCGCCGAGGCCTAATATTATCCGGCGGTCCCGCGCCATCAGCTGGTTCCCCTCCTCGAATCCTTTAAGCTTCAACGCCATATAATTCTTTATGGTGGTATTCAATTCCGGCGGACCGTCCGGATAAACCGGCCAGCCCCCGTCCTCAAGGCGCCCCGCTAAGATAAAATTCACCAGCTTCTCTTCCAGCGCCGCGTCCCTTATCCCCAGGAACCTCAAGAGGAAGATAGTATCCGCCTCCAAGCCCAGATCCATGTGGAAACTCGAATGGAAGTGGCCGTCGGGATCCTGTAGGCCCAAGAGATATTCCTGGGCCCTATTTATCGCGCTTAATAGTCTTTCGCTCATACGTTAAGGCAGTATCTTACTATTTTTTCCAGTTCTTTTACGTCTACAGAGGTATTTTTGCAAGGCCCTTCGGGGCGCTTGTTCGGAAGGCCGAAGACAGGCATCTTAGGGGCCGTATCCTGTATGCCGGAGATAAGGTCTCTCTCGCACGCTACGCCTATTACCGCGTCGGGCCTGTGGTCTTTTATGGCTTTCCTCGCCTCATCCCCGCCGAAAGCGGTATAGGCTACAAATTGATACTTCTCACTGAGTTCCTTTATTTTGGCCCTTATCTCCGCGGATAGACAGCGCGGCAGGAGAAGGAGTATCTTCTTTGAGTTCCTGCCGGTCCGCGTCGCGTACATAAGATCATTATGGAATTTGACGAAGGAATTGCCTATCTTGTCCCTCGTTATGCCGAAGATCCCGGCTAACCTTACCGCGCCGGAAAACAATACCCGTAACGAGAGCCGCCTGACGAAAAAAGAGGGCGCAAGCTTGGTCCTGAAGACCGCCGATGAAACCTGCGACAGGTACCAGGTAGCAAGTAAAAAAACGAAGACCTTGAATGCTGCCCTGGCAATACCGGTAAACCCGGGCCCGAAGCTTTCAAAACGCGGCAACGCGAGGTACCAAAACAACCAAACTCCAAGTAACACAAGGAGTAATACGAAAAAGGAGAAGAAAATAAATAGCGACTTTGGGGCATCGCTTGAGCTGCCGCCCTTGGCGCCGGGCTGCCAATCGGACCACTCGTCCCCCAGCAACCTGTCTTCCAGCTTTTTCCCCTGTCCAGTCTCTTTCATAAGTGGATAATTATAGCACGAATAAGGGGTTGGCGCAATAACGCTATTAAGCGGACTTGCGGATGATGAGCTTAGGATCGAATAAACGCGTAAAAAATTTCTTATGCGGGGAGTTTATCGAGTTGAGCAGGCCTGAGGCTGCCTCATAGGATATATCGACAACCGGCTGGTCTACGGTAGTTATGGGGGGATCGAAGAGCTCACATATAGGTATATTATCGAATCCGATTACGGCGACGTCTTCCGGGACCCTCTTGCCCGCGTCCTTGACGGCCTTTATCGCGCCGATAGCCATCCTGTCGTTCGCCGCGAAGATGCCGTCGGGCGGGGAATCCAGCGATAGGAGCTTTCTCGTGGCGATCGCGGCATCCTCGTACCTGAAATAACCGCGTTCCACGTAATCCGGCCTGAATGGAAGGCCGCAGTCGGCAAGCGCCTGTTTATAGCCTTTGAACCTCTCCTCGGCGTCGAACCAGTTCTCATGTCCGTGGATGAAGGCTATCCTCTTCCTGCCGGTATCTATCAGGTGCTTTGTGGCTATATATCCGCCCTTCCTGTTATCGCAGCCGAACGAATCCGCCCTGTCGGAATATGCGAATAGCAGCGCTACCGGCACTTCGTGCTTCCTTAATTCTTCAAGTTTTTCCGTATCGTCTTTCGAAATAGCGACCAGTATAAGGCCGCCCACCAGCTTGCTCTTGTACATCTGGATGCATTGGTCGCCGTCAAATTTGCTCTGGGTAAATATCATGAGCTGGTAGTTGTTCTCGTCGCCTGCGCGAGCCACGCCCTTGATGGTATCTATCGCGAAGAAATCGGTGTTGATAAAAGTATCTCTGGGGAATATCAGGCCTATTACGTTGATCTTCTTTGAGGCAAGGCTGGCTGCGTGGATGTTCGGGAAATATTTCTCCTTGTCCAGGTGTTTTAGAATGCGCCCGCGAGTCTCTTCGGCCACATTCTTGTCGTTCTTAAGGACCCTGGAAATGGTCCGGCGCGAGATGTTAAGTTTCCGCGCGAGTTCCTCTAGTGATTTTACGCTCATTCCCTGCCCTTTCCCGTGGTTATCATATTATCAGACAAGCCGCAAAAAGTAAACCTCGAAAAAAACCGCTGCTTTGAATAGCAGCGGTTGGCATTCAGCACTGGGGGGTATCGCATGAACATCGGAGCCGTAATATATCCCCCCGTATGCCGATATCCTGATCAAGGAACCAGCCCTGCTTCGTCTTATTTGTGGGGGATGAGATTTCTGCAGGGCCGGCCCCTAAATCAAGTTACTTTTTCCTTCTCAATCCAAACATACCTACTAAACCTGAGCCGAGCAAAAGAAGGCTCGCGGGTTCCGGAACAGCAGAGCCGGTGACCGCTGCATCATCCCAGTAGAACGTACCGGTGCCGCCGCTTGAACCCTTCTCTACCAGAAGGTTGACTACGGCGCTTACTGTGCCGGTCGGCGCAACGACACCTGCCGGGGTGGTCAGCTGCATCCAGTCAAACGTTCCTACCGGAGCCTGCGCGTACGTGACACCGTTCGCATTACCCATCGCGTCCTTGAACTCGATCTGGACCTTAGGACCTTTGATGCCGTTGGTGTCTGTGACCTTAAGCCACGCTGAAACCTGGATCGGATCGCCAGCTAAAATATCCAAGCTCTGGCCCCATCCTGCCCACTGGTTGCCGCCAGAAAGAGCGCTCATCACGGTCTTTCCGCTTAAGTTGCCCGAATGCGCAAAGTCGCTCGATGACTTCATAACGACGTCGGTCTTTGTGGGATCTCCACGCATGCCCCA
>CAISWF010000107.1 GCA_903889135.1 Candidatus Omnitrophota bacterium
AAAAAAGCGCTGATAACAGGCATCACCGGGCAGGACGGCTCGTATCTTGCGGAATTCCTGCTTTCAAAGGGTTACGAAGTCCACGGGATAATCCGCCGCGCGAGCACATTCAATACCGTAAGGATCAACCACATTTACGTCGATCCGCATGATCCCGATGCCAGGTTATTCCTTCATTTCGGGGACCTCTCCGATGCCGAACAGATCAATAATCTGATCTACAACATCAAGCCGGATGAAATTTATCACCTTGGCGCCCAGAGCCACGTGCGCGTAAGTTTTGATATACCCGAATATACGGGTAATGTCACGGCTTTGGGTGCTGTGCGTCTCCTGGAAGCCATCCGCCGCAGCGGCCATAAGATCAAGTTTTACCAGGCTTCTTCCAGCGAAATGTTCGGTACCGCTGAGCCACCGCAGTCTGAAGTCACCCCGTTCCAGCCTCAAAGCCCCTACGCCTGCGCGAAGGTGTATGCTTATTGGATGGCAAAAAACTATCGCGACGGCTATGGCTTGTTCGCCTGTAACGGGATACTCTTTAACCACGAGAGTCCCCGCCGCGGCGAGACGTTTGTTACCCGTAAGATAACTCACGCGCTGGCGGGCATATTATCGGGCAGGCAAAAAAAACTTTATCTCGGTTATCTTGACGCGAAACGCGACTGGGGTTTCGCCCCGGAGTATGTCGAGATGATGTGGCTGATGCTCCAGCAGGATAAACCCGATGATTACGTGGTAGGCACGGGAGAAAGCCATTCGGTGAGGGAATTCATCGAGAGGGCTTTTGCTTACGCCGGGATCAAGATCTCCTGGAGGGGAAAAGGCACCGGGACGAAAGGGATCGTATATTCATTAAGCCCGGAGTTAAAAGCGTCGCCCTTTTTGAGAAAAGGCGATGTGCTCATAGAGATCGACAAGCGATACCTCCGGCCCAATGAAGTCAGCTGCCTGCGTGCCGACATTACAAAGGCAAAAAAGCAGCTTCATTGGCAGCCGAAAGTGAAATTTGAAGGGCTGATCAAAATTATGGTGGATTACGATCTTATAGGCGCGGGAATCGACCCTCCGGGCGAAGGGATCAGGATCTGCGAGGGGAAACAGTTTGATTACATGTCCCACGGTTCCGGGCAAGATCATGGCCGGTCTAAAAAATAAGCGCGTTCTTGTAACCGGCGGAAGCGGCTTTTTGGGCGCCTTCGTAGTTAAGAAACTTAAAAGCCGCGGCTGCCGGGATATTTTTATACCGCGCAGCAAAGATTACGATCTGACTCAAATGGGGCCCGTCAGAGGCCTTTACAGGGACGCCCGTCCTGACGTCGTGATACACTTGGCGGGAAAAGTCGGCGGGATCGGCGCGAACCTGGAATATCCGGGTGAATTTTTTTACGATAACCTGATCATAGGCGCGCAAATGATGGAGGCGGCCAGGATGGCAGGGGTCGAGAAATTCGTAGCCATAGGCTCAGTTTGCTGCTATCCGAAATTCAGGTCCGGGCCGTTTAAAGAGGAAGAACTTTGGGACGGGTATCCGGACGAAACCAACGCCCCTTACGGCTTAGCAAAAAAGATGTTATTGGTCCAATCACAGGCGTACCGCCGGCAATACGGTTTTAATTCGATTTTCCTTCTCCCGGCGAACCTTTACGGACCGGGTGACAATTTTGACCCCGGATCATCGCATGTCATCGCCGCACTGGTCAAAAAATGCATTGATGCGAAGGCCGGGAAGCCGTCACCGCGGGGGACTGCCTCCGGGATCACGGTCTGGGGCACAGGCAAAGCTACCCGGGAGTTTTTATATGTTGAAGATGCCGCGGAAGGAATAGTTTTAGCGGCGGAAAAATACGATAAGCCGGACCCGGTTAATTTAGGCACAGGGGTCGAGATCTCCATCAAAGACCTGGTCGCGCTGATCGTAAAATTGACCGGTTTTAAGGGCGGGATAATTTGGGACAAAAGAAAACCGGACGGCCAGCCCCGGAGGTGTTTTAATGTTGAAAGGGCACGTAAAGAATTCGGCTTCAAGGCGAAAACAAAATTGGCGGACGGCCTTAAGAAAACCATTAAATGGTACGAAAATGCCGGGTAAGATGCGTTTTAATAAAGTCATAAAAATAGGCAAAAAGATGATCTCACCGGATTCCAGGGCATTTATTATAGCCGAGGTGGGAGTGAACCATTGCGGGGATATCCGTCTTGCCAAAAAGCTCATAAAAATCGCTGCGGACGCCGGCGCCGATGCGGTGAAATTCCAGTCCTTTAACACCGAGTCCTTGATACTTCCCAATGTCAGGAAAGCTCCGTACCAAAAAAGGTCCGATAAAAACTGTTCCCAGTTCGAGATGTTGAAACGTCTTGAATTGCCGTTGGAACGGATCAGGGAATTAAAAAAATACAGCGAAAAATTAAATATAATTTTCCTGTCAACGCCGTTCGACGAGAAAAGCCTTGAAGAATTAGGATCTATAGGCTTGCCGGCATATAAAATATCTTCTACGGATATCACCAACCTGCCTTTTCTTAAAAAGGTAGCCGGGAAGAGTAAGCCGATCATACTATCAACCGGGATGGCTTATATGGGGGAGATAAAGTCGGCGCTAGAAGAAATATACAGGACAAATAAAAGAGTAGTCCTTTTACAATGCACTTCAAATTACCCCGCGCCTGATGACGAAGTCAACTTGAACGTACTGGCGACCTTCAGGGATTCGTTTGATATTTTGGTCGGTTACTCGGACCATTCACCGGGAATGGGCGCGGCACCTTACGCCGCAGCCTTGGGGGCTAAGGTGATAGAAAAACATTTCACTATAGACAAGTCTTTGGCCGGGCCGGACCATAAAGCATCTTTAGATCCGCACGAGTTGAAAGAGTTCATAAAAGAAATAAGAAAAGCGGAGGGATATCTCGGTTCCGGCTTAAAAGAACCTACCCGCTCGGAATCGGAGAACAGGAAAGCATTGCAGAAATGCCTGGTGGCTTCACGGTCCGTAAAAAAAGGGGAAAGGTTCAATAAGAATAATGTCACGGCAAAAAGGACAGGAGGCATCGGTATCTCGCCGGTCGACTACAGGCGTGTTTACGCTTCGACGGCCCGGAGGGAATACAAACCCGATGAGATAATAAGATTATGATAAATAAGATTTCAATAATAGGGGCCGGGGGCCACGCGAGATCGGTCATTAATTTATTGGAGCTGAACGGGTTCTGCATACAGGGTATTTATGACGATAGTTACGGTAAAGGGAAGAAAGAGATGATCTCGGGATATCCCCTGAAAGGGAGCCTGAAAAGCCTTCCTGCCGCGGGTTCCGCGGGCTTGGTTTTGGCGGTTGGTGACAATAAGAAAAGGTGCCGCCTTTTTGGCCTGTTTGCAGGCGGCATAGTCAAAAAAAATATAATCCACCCTTTAGCGGTAGTCGAGCGGCATGTTTTACTCGGCGATTCAAACCTCATTTTCGCCAACGCCTATATCAATTCAGGGGCGGCCATAGGGGACAATAATATTTTAAATACCTCGTCTATTATCGAACACGAAGCCAGGATAGGAAGCCATAACCATATTTCAGTCGGTTCGGTGATATGCGGCCGGACCGGAATAGGGGACAGGTGTTTCATAGGCGCCGGTTCAGTGATCATTGACAAGATCGTGATATGCAGCGATGTCACTATTGGCGCGGGTTCAGTGGTGGTACGGGACATAACCGCGGCGGGGACGTACGCCGGCAATCCCGCAAAAAGGATAAAGTGATCTACGTCTCGCTTTCGAGATTCTCCTCGGAGAGGGCCGATAAAGCCATCGTTACCCTCGCCGAGCACGGTTTCCTTAATATAGAAATGTCCAGCGATACCGCATATTATGACGGTTTTGAGGCAGACCTGTCCGGCTTGAAAAAGAAATACGGCCTGAACCTGCTCTGCCATAATTATTTTCCTCCGGCTGCCGGAGATTTTGTATTAAATTTGGCGTCTTTGGACGATAAGATATACAGGACCGGCATCGTCCAATTAAAAAGAACTATCGATCTTTGCCGGAAGATCGGGGCAGATAAACTGGGTTTTCATTCAGGTTTCTTATTTGATCTAAGCATTCAGGAACTGGGCGGTGAAGTCGCCCTCCACGAGCTGTATCCGGAAGAGGATGCATTCAGCCGTTTTCGCAGCGCCTTTGAAGAGTTGAAAGGATACGGCCGGGATATGACCTTATATCTTGAAAATAATGTCCTTACCGAACGCACAAAGAGGATATATACGAGGAGCCCGTTCATGCTGACCGACCTCGGGTCTTATAATGAATTACGAAAGATAATGGATTTTAAGCTTCTCTTGGATGTGGGGCATCTCAAGGTGTCCGCCCATTCGCTTGGATTTGACTTCCCTGGACAACTTGCCGCCCTCCTCCAAGAAACAGATTATATCCACTTAAGCGATAACGACGGCCGCGAAGACCGTCATTTGGCTTTAGGCGCCGGTTCCGGGCTATGGGATATTTTAAACGGCTGCGATCTTCGGGATAAGACCATTACGCTTGAGACCAACGTAGATGGCATTGACGAACTGAAGAGGATGCGCGTCGCATTAGAGGAGTTGTCACGATGATAGAAGAGTTATTGTGCAACAAGGATAGTACTTTGTTCGGCGCTTTGGAGATGATAAACAATAATTCCAAAGGGACGGTCTTTATTATAGACAATAATAAA
>CAISWF010000108.1 GCA_903889135.1 Candidatus Omnitrophota bacterium
CGCGTCGTCTTGTGGGATATGTTGCTTTATTTACTGATCGGGCTGACGGTGTCAATGGCTGTGCTAAGCGTAGGTCCGCTGATCGCTTTTGGGTTTCTTTTAATTCCCGCTTTGATAGCGCAAATGTTTGCACGGAATATGCGACAGCTTACTATCTTCGCTTCGTTATTTGGAGGAACTGCGGCGTTTATTGGTTTTTGGTTGGCCTACCAATGGGATTTGCCAGTTGGCCCCACTGATGTCGCTTTGTTAGGACTTATCTATGTCATGGCTTTCCTTATACAAAAAGTTGCTGCTTTATTTAAGAAATGTGAAGAAATGTAAAATGTAAAAAGTTTGTTGACATTCAATGATATCATGCTACAATTTATTAAAACGTAACATCAGAAAAGGACCAAGGATATGGGTTTGACAAGATTTGGTGTATCACTTGAAAAAGATCTCCTCGAGAAGTTCGATCGCCTTATCGAAAATAAGAATTATACTAATCGTTCCGAGGCGTTTCGTGATCTTATTCGTCAGGAGCTTATTAAGAAAGAATGGGAAGCGGGCGAAGAGGTCGCTGGGACGATCACTATCATTTATGATCACCACCAGCGAGAGCTTGCCACAAAGCTTATGGATATTCAGCACGATCACGGTAAAAACATCATCTCGACCCAACATATCCATCTAGACCACCATAATTGTATGGAGATTATAGCAGTGCGGGGGAGTGCTAAAGAGGCTCAGAAGCTTGCTGATATGCTTAAGGCGGTTAGGGGTGTTAAGCATTCGACTCTCGGAATGTCGAGCACAGGAAAACATATAGGATAAGCGGTATTATTTTTTTATCTAAAAGTAGCACGATTATAATATCAGTAACACGAAAGGGGGATGAAAGTGGCACGTTGGTTTTTTATAATAGTTGTAGTTTTGACAATATGTACGGTTTCTTTTGTTTCCTTCGCCGAAGAAGATAAGTCATCGTCGGTCGATTTGGGGCGCATTTTTGTGTCCGAAGAAGACTGGACGTACGGAGCTACCGGCGTTACTGTAATAGGCAAAGATAATATAAAGCAGGTCAGGGATTCCCGTACGGTCGACGGTCTTTTTGAGAATATGGCCGGAATAGATCTGAGAAGAAACTCTTATGGCGGAAATACCGGTAACAACGTTTATTTGCGCGGGTTCGATTCATCGAGATATGTGGTTATGATTGACGGCAGGCCGTTGACCGGGGTGGGCGTATACGGCGGCAATTATGTCGATTGGGCGTCTCTCTCTACGGACGATATTGAAAAGGTGGAAGTGATTCGCGGAACCGAATCGGCGGAGTATGGCAATACTCTTGGAGGCACCATAAATATCGTTACGAGGCAAGGCACGGACAAAACCAAGATAGACATCCGTTCCTCTTGCGGGACGTTCGGCACAGTAGATGCCGCCGCCTCTCATAGCGGTAATCTTGGCAAATTCTTTTATGACGGCTTGTCGTATGGCTTCTATACGACGCAAGGTTATTTGAGGAATAATTTTAATAGCCGCAATAATTTTGACTGCAAGCTGAATTTTATTTTACCCGGAGACTTGAACGCCGGCATCGGCGCGCGATACACGGAGCAGGACAGAGGATTTGTCGTTGCGAATCATGAAGGCTCTCGCTATTATAACAGCACTTATCCCGAATCGGCCGAAGATAGCGGAGGAGGGCCCACCCTCCAGTGGTGGGGCGCGGCTGGACCGGGCGGACCGGTAAAACCTCAATATTACTGGGGTGACGGCAGTTACTGGAATGACAAGAGAGGTCAGTACGATCTTACACTTAAGAAGACGTTCGACACGCTCGATTTCACCGCCCAGGCGTACACGAACAGGGAAGAGAGGACGGAATATTACTATGCCATCGATAACTCCAGCAAACTCGTTCTTCAGCGTTATTCCGAGCCGGAAGAATCGTGGGGTCTGATATTAAAAATAGCGCAGTCGATCGGAAAGCACATTATAAAATACGGTTACGAACTGTACAACATAGGTTACGGAAGACAGGATATCCAGTACAAGGACAGCTCTTATTTCAGGACACAGCCGACGCCTTCCGACGGCTCCCCTGACGCAAGCAGGCGGAATGCCGTTTTTGTTCAGAGTACTCTGGTCGTTTCTCCTTCGGTGGATGTGAATACGGGTATACGGTATGACTATTATAGTTCGCACTATCCCTCCAGTGTAGAAAATCAAGGATTGGGCCCGAGAATAGGCCTCTCTTATCGGCCATGGCCTGATGTCGAAGTGACAGGCAGTTTCGGGCAGGCGTACAGATTCCCTACACAGCCTGAAACGTACTGGTATTCCGCCGGCTACCAGCTCGCAAATAGAAAAACCCTGTCTCCGGAAAGGGCTCTCCAGACCGATTTTGGCATAGCCAAAAAATTTGGTGACAAGGCAAAGGTAGGCGTCAGGGGTTATTATTACTACGTATATAATTATATACGGACCATATTCGGATATACGCCATCGAGGGTCGTTTACAATATAGATAATGTAATGCTGGCGGGGTTCGAGACAGAGGCGGAATACGCTCTTTCAAAAGAAGTAACCGCCTTCACAAATTATACATACGAAACGTCAACGAAACAAGGGGATATACTTGACGCAAATTCAAGCGTATCGTCTAACCTAACCGAATTGCCCGCAAACAAGGTAAATGCCGGATTGAGATATAAGTATCGTGCTTTTACCGGAGAGTTTGTTATGAGATTTGTCAGCGATCGCCAAGACCTTACGGGAAGTTCATTGGTGGCCGGTGCGACAAATTTCTCGGATATGAGTAAATTCGCGACATTCGATCTGAACCTGAAATATAAAATACTGGATGATAAGAATTATTCTGGTAGCATAGGATTGAATATAGGGAATATCTTCAATGCAAGGTACGAAGAAACGGCCGGATTCCCTATGCCCGGCCCCACAGTATCGGGAGGCATAGATGTACAATTCTAAAATGATAAAGATGGCTTTGTCCCCTGTAGGGGTTGTGAGGAATGAGTTCTATGCTCCTTGCGGGGAGCCGAGTCCATTTCGTAATAAGCCGTCACAAATCATAGTCTTTCCTGAATATGCCGCAGGGCTATACCGTCTTAAAGAGCATAAGAATCTGGAGATAATTTTTTACTTCCATAGATCAAAAGGATATAAACTTAGATGTAAAACACCACATTGGGGCGTAAGAGGGGTTTTTGCTTCACGCAGCCCGTATCGCCCCTCGCCTCTGGGCTTGATGAAGGTCAGGTTGTTATCTATCAGGAAGAATGAACTGACCGTTAAGGGCTTGGATGCGCTTGACGGCACACCTGTTTTGGACATAAAGCCTTATGTAGCGAAATGGGGAAGAAAGAAAGGGGTAAAACATCATGGAAAAAGAAAAAGATCCAAGGCATGAAATAAAAACCATGCTGGCAAAAGGGGACCTTAAGGGGTTGCTCGGGAAAGCCGGCGAAATACACGGCCATTATTGTTCTCATGTTGCGCTCGGGGTTATGGCTACGTACATTGGATTCAAAAAGCTCGGGATAGCCGACTCGACGGGCATGGAAGAGATTCTGGCAATCGTCGAATGCAATAACTGCTTTGTCGACGGTATCCAGGGTATAAGCGGCTGCACACTGGGAAATAACGCCCTAATCTATAAAGATTTCGGCAAGACCGCGGTGACATTTATCAATCGCAAAACGAATAAGGCGGTGCGCCTGGCGTCTAAGTATTCCGGGCCGGACACGGCAAAGGATCCTGAGGCCGCGGAGGCGATGGCGTTATTCGACAGGGCTGTCAAGAAGAGGGAAAAGCTTTCACCGTCAGAGATGAAGCGCATGAAAGAGCTCTGGACAAAGTCCTCGTTCGCGATGCTGTCGAA
>CAISWF010000109.1 GCA_903889135.1 Candidatus Omnitrophota bacterium
AGGGGCCTTCAGCTTATACAAGACCATGCGCTCGGTAGCGGCCTCGATGAAGTCCATGACGTCATCTAGGGCCGCCGTGAGCTCGTGTATGTCTTCCCTATCCAGGGGGGTCACAAATGTCGTGTTGAGTTTTTCCATTATCTCATGCGTGATCTGGTCGCTGTCATGCTCCAGCCTTTCGAGCTTGGCGGCGTCCTCGGTCAAAGTGCTGAAATCGTTCGATATTTCCCTCAAGAGCTTCGCGCCTCTTAACAGGTTCTCGGCGCTTCTGACGAACATATCAAAAAATTTCACTTCCTTCGGGATCAGCGAAAACATGAGATTCCTCCGTTATGTTATTTTGTATCGCCCAGGGACATCTCCTTCGTATCTCTTCTGGACCTCAAAACGACCCAAAGTATGACCGCTATTCCGGCGATGCCGACTAATATGATGCCGGGGGTCAGTTTCTCGTTCTTTATCATGATGCCTACGGTCAACAAGGCGACCATGTTCATGACTTTGATAAGCGGGTTCAATGCGGGGCCGGCCGTATCCTTCAGGGGATCTCCGACCGTATCGCCGGTGACCGAGGCCTTATGGGCTTCGGAGCCCTTACCGCCGTATAAGCCGTCCTCTATCGTTTTCTTTGCGTTGTCCCACGCTCCGCCGGCGTTCGACATAAAGACCGCCAACAGCTGGCCAGAGAGGATCATTCCGGCAAGAAATCCGCCAAGCGCCTCTTTGTGGAGCAGCAGGCCGACAAGTATGGGGGCGAGTATCGCCAAAAGTCCCGGGCCGATAAGTTCGCTCTGCGCGGCAGCGGTGCAGATGCCGACCACGCGCCCGTAATCCGGCGTCTTCGTGCCTTCCCATATCTCTTTGTCCTTGAACTGGTTCCTTACTTCATGCACGATAAGGAACGCAGCGCGTCCTACCGCCCTTATCGTCATAGAGCTGAACAAAAACGGTATGGCGCCGCCTATCAACAGTCCGATGAATACGTTCGGCTCTGAGATAGAAAGTGAGGCCGCTATATGCTCGTAAGTGGTTCCGGTGGCTTTCGCGATGTCGGTGATGTAAGCGTTAAACAGCGATACCGCGGCTACGACGGCCGAACCGATAGCGATGCCTTTTGTAATAGCTTTTGTGGTGTTGCCTACCGCGTCGAGATCAGCCAGAGTCTGGCGCGTGGCTTTATCGAGGTGAGCCATCTCGCCGATGCCGTTCGCGTTATCCGCGACCGGCCCGAAGACGTCCATCGAGATGTTATTCCCGGTCAACGTCAACATGCCGATACCGCACATCGCGACGCCGTAAGCGATATACGTCGGGTTCGTGCCGGCGTATATAAAGACCGAAGCGCCGATAGCGGCCGCGATAATTAATATGGCCCACACCGTCGACTCGTATCCGATCGCAATACCGGTAATGATAGTGGTCGCATGGCCAGTCTGGGTAGCTCTCGCGATCGATCTTACAGGAGCGGCATCGGGTTTAGTGAAATATTCCGTTACGCGGTTTATGGTGATAGCCAGTATGATACCGACCATTGTCGTGTATACAGGCCTCATATCAAGCCCGGCCACGCCGAGGCTTGCCCAATTCGCAAGCTGCGTCTTCTCCGGGAACCTCAGGTAATAGAACCCGATGGCGCAGAAACCGATGACCGAGACCGCGGCCGATGACCAAAAACCGACGTTGATCGCGTGCATCGCGTTCCTGACCTTATCGCTCGTGCGGACAAGATAGGTGCCGAATATCGAGCTCAATACGCCGACAGCGCGCACCAATAGCGGGAATATGACGCCTTTATGCCCGAACGACGCCCAACCGAGGATCATTGCCGAGACGATCGTGACTTCATAGGACTCGAAAATATCGGCCGCCATACCTGCGCAGTCACCGACGTTATCGCCTACGTTATCTGCGATTGTCGCGGCGTTCCTCGCGTCGTCCTCGGGGATGTTCTTCTCTATTTTTCCTACAAGGTCCGCGCCGACGTCAGCCGCTTTCGTGTAGATACCGCCGCCGACCCTCATGAACAGGGCAAGTAAAGTACCGCCGAAACCGAAACCGAGCAGGACTTCGTACGCCTGCTCGCCGTATATCATGAATATCACCGTGCCGCCCAACAGCCCGAGGCCGTCGGTAAGCATGCCGGTTATGGTCCCCGTGCGGTAGGCGATCTTAAGCGCCTGGCCGAAGCTCGTCCTCGCGGCCGCGGCAACGCGGACATTACCCTGGACAGCCAGGTTCATGCCGACGAAACCTACCATAGCCGAGAAGAACGCGCCCATGAGGAACGCACAAGACCTTCCTATCTGTATGTGCGTGGCGCCCGCGGTGAAATATAATGCGGCCGTCAGGATGAACATCAAAAATACTATCGCCTTGAACTGGCGGCTTAAGTACGCGTTCGCGCCGATGCGGATAGCATTGGAGATCTCCTGCATCTTCGGCGTACCTTTGTCATAGCGAAGGACCTGCGCCATCAAAAACCCGGCATAAAGAAGGCCGAGGATGGCGACACCCAGGACCGACCACAGCGCGAATTTTTCCATCACGGAAAAAGCCGGGCTGTACATGAAAGCGAACGGCTTGAATTTCTCGACCGCAGGTGCAACGGCTTCCTGGGCGAGTGCTACATTAGCCATTAATACGAACGAAGCAACCGAGAATAACTTAGACAACCTTTTCATTTTATTACTTCCTTCCTCCCATCTTGAAGACCTGCTCACGCCTGCTACCAACAGAGACAAGTTCTATCTTTACGCCTATGAGGCTCTCGAGCCTCCTCAAGTACTTCTTGGCGTTAGTTGGTAATTTCGAGAAACTTCCGGTTCCCGAGGTATCCTCTCCCCAGCCCGGAAGCTCTTCATAGACCGGCTCGACATCCCAGAGCATCTCGATGTTAGCCGGAAAATCTTTATACGTCTTTCCTTTGCACCTGTATGCGACCGCGATCTTTATGGTCTTCAGCTCGTCTAAGACATCGAGTTTGGTGACCACAATGGAATCGAGACTGTTGACCAGCGCCGAGTGCCTTACGATCAGGCTGTCGAACCAGCCGCATCTCCTCGGCCGGCCGGTCGTCGCCCCGAACTCTTTCCCCTTCTTCCTTATTACATCCATCAGGTCCGGGCCGAATTCGGTGGGGAAAGGCCCTTCCCCGACGCGCGTAGTATACGCCTTCACAACACCGACTACCTTGTCAATCTTTGACGGGCCGAGGCCTGTGCCGGTGCACGCGCCGCCGGCTGTCGCGTTGGAACTCGTGACATACGGGTACGTGCCGTGGTCAATATCAAGGAGCGTTCCCTGCGCGCCTTCGAGCAGGAGCCTCTTTCCCTTCTTGACTGCCTCGTTGAGGATTATCGTCGTATTGCAGGCGTACTTCGCGATCTTCTTCCTGTATTCCACGAACTGGCCGTAGATCTCGTCGAACGAGAACCCGCTGTGGCCGTACAATTTCTGCAGAGTCTCGTTCTTAGCTTCGATATTCTCTTTTAATTTCTTTTTGAAGAGCTCGTCATCGAGCAGGTCCGCGAGCCTGATCCCGCTCCTGCCGACCTTGTCGACATAACACGGCCCGATGCCGCGGCCTGTAGTGCCGATCTTCTTGCGGCGCTCGCTTAAGCGATCGATCTCCTTGTGATAAGGAAATATCAGGTGGACCTGGTCACTGACCTTAAGGTTATCATCGACTTCTATCCCTTTGGAGCGCAAGTTTTCTATTTCGCTTATGAGCGCCTCCGGGTCTACGACAACGCCGTTGCCGATGACACAGATCTTCCCTTTATGCAGTATCCCCGACGGGACAAGATGCAGGATAAACTCCTCGTTGCCGATGACCACGGTGTGGCCGGCGTTATTGCCGCCCTGGTACCGCACGATATAATCGGCGTCGCGGGAGAAGATGTCTATTATCTTCCCCTTGCCCTCGTCGCCCCACTGCGCCCCTACTACAACTATATTTTTTGCCATATTAGAATTTTATCAGTTTGGCGTCCAGCACATTTTTCGCTGAACGTATCTCTTTCATGACAGGTTCCGGGACTTCCTCGTCGAGGTTCAAGACCGTCATCGCGTGGCCGCCGGCCTTTGTCCTGCCAAGAGTCATACCGGCAATATTGATCTTATGCTCGCCGAGCACGGTCCCGATGTGGCCGATAATGCCCGGTTTGTCCTCGTTCGAAAGCAATAAAAGATACCCTGTCGTCGAAGCCTCAACATAGAAATCGTTTATTTTGACTATGCGGGGGCTCTTCCTGGGAGAGAGAGTGCCGGCCACTACCACCTTACCCTTGTCGGTCTGCGCCTCCACGATGATGAGGTTGGCGAACTCTTCTATCTGGGAAGTCTTCGTCTCGACGATCTTTATCCCGCGTTCCTTGGCTATGAACGACGCGTTGACGAAATTGACCGTCTCCTGGAGTATGGGCGTAAGCAGCCCTTTCAGGAAGGCGATCGTCACCGACGCGAGGTCATGCTCTATGATCTCGCCCGAATACTGGACCTTTACTTCAGCTATCCTCGCATCTGCCATCTGGCCGATCACGAGCCCCATCTTTTCGGCGAGGGTGATATACGGGCGTATGACCTTGTATATCTCCGGGTCGACGCACGGGACGTTGACGGCATTCCTGCAGCCGCGACCCAACAAGGCGTCGGCGACCTGTTTCGCGACTTCGATGGCTACATTGACCTGCGCCTCTTCGGTCGATGCGCCCAGGTGCGGCGTCGCAATAAGTTTCTCGTTCTTGAACATGGTAAAATCTTTCGGCGGCTCTTCCTCATAGACGTCGAGCGCCGCGCCCGCTACTTTGCCGGACTCGAGGGCCTTGATGAGCGCCTTCTCGTCGATGATCCCGCCGCGCGCGCAGTTGATGAGGCGGACGCCTTTCTTCATCTGTTCGAATTCTTTTTCACCTATCAGGTGCTTCGTCTCGCTGGTTATAGGCGTATGGACGGTTATATAATCGGATTCCCTTATTATGTCTTTGACTTCTACGAGTTCCACGCCGAGGTCGTTCGCCTTCTCAACCGTCAGGTACGGGTCGTAGGCGATGACCCTCATGCCGAACGCCATGGCCCTTTTGGCCACCTCGGTGCCTATGCGGCCGAGACCGATGATCCCTAGCGTCTTACCGTACAGCTCGACGCCCATATATTTATTCCTGTCCCATTTGCCCTCTTTTAAGGAGGCGTTCGCGTTCGGGACATTGCGCGACATCGAGAGCATCAAAGACCATGTGTGTTCGCAGGTCGAGATGGTATTCCCGGCAGGCGTATTCATAACGATGATACCGCGCTTCGAGGCGGCATCCGCATCGACGTTATCGAGACCGACACCGGCGCGGCCGATGACCTTGAGTTTCGTAGCGGCCTCAAGGATATCCTTCGTGACCTTGGTGCTGCTGCGGACAACGAGCGCGTCATAATCCTTTATGATCGCCTTCAATTCCTCGGGAGGAAGTTTTAACTTCACATCCACCTGGAGTTCCTTTTCGTCCCTTAATACTTTTAATCCTTCTTCAGACAGCGCGTCGCTTACGAGCACTTTAAACATAGTCACGCTCTCCTAATTATATTATGCTGGTTCTACGGGACTCGCGTCCCTACGCGGACTCAACAGGGCCGCGGTCGCGGCCTTCGAGTAATACTTCCTCGGCGGCTTCAACTCCGACGCCGGGTTCGCCCCTGAATCCCACCTCTGCGAGCGCCATGCCGAGCACGGCGATCGTCATCAATATATCAGTCTCGTTTATATAACCCATATGCGCGATGCGGATGACCTTACCCTTGAGCTCGGCCTGGCCGCCCGCTATTCCTACGCCGTATTTATCTCTCATATGCTTGACGAGCTTCTCGCCGTCTATCCCTTCGGGGACGCATACGGCCGTGACCCCATTTGATGGGGCGGTCGGGGCGAATAATTTAAGCCCCATCGCTTCCATCGCCTCGCGCGTAGCAAGGGCCAGTATCTTGTGGCGCGCGAATATGACATCGAGGCCTTCCTTTTTCATCATCCTCAACGTCTCGCGCAAAGCTATGACCAGCGATATCGCCGGCGTAAAAGGCGTGTCGGTCGATTCGATCGCCTTCTTTGATTTTTTCAGGCTGAAATAATATTTAGGGCATTTCGATTTTTCGACCTTCTCCCACGCCTTCTTGCTGAGGCAGATGAAGGCCAGCCCCGGAGGGATCATCAACCCCTTCTGAGAGCCGGAGACTACGACGTCTATACCCCATTCGTCGGTCTTTATCTCTTCGGCGCCGAGGCCGGATATCGCATCGACCGCGATGACCGCGCTATGGCTCTTCGTTACCTGCGCGATCGCTTTTATGTCCGTCAGCACACCGGTCGAGGTCTCACAGAGAGTCGTGAAGACCGCCTGGATGCTCGCGTCTTTCTTCAATTCCGCTTCGACGGCTTTAGGATCGACCGCTTTGCCCCACTCTACGTTTATTATTATAGGAGTAATGCCGTATGCTTTGCAAAGCTCGGTCCATCTCTCGCCGAATTTACCGCCCTGCACGCATATCGCCTTATCACCGGGCGAAAGGAGGTTCGCGACCGCAGCTTCCATCGCGCCCGTGCCCGAGGAGGTAAACGTTATGACGTCGTCCTGAGTCTGGCATATGTATTTTAAAAGATCGCATACTTCCTTGAATATTTCCATGAATTCCGGGGTCCTGTGGTGGATTATAGGCTCCGCCATCGCGAGCAATGCCTTAGGCGGTACAGGTGTGGGTCCCGGCGTCATAAGATAATTCTTTTTCATTCCTTTCCCTCCTAGGTTTGTATAGGCATCCGTTGATATACCATAGGCTTCAGAGCCATCTTTCTGGGCGCGGACTTCGGCGCTTTCCTGCATTTTTTCTCGAGCGCTATATCCAAAACCTGGTCCATATACTCGACCGGCATCACTTTTAAATCCTTTAATATATTTTTAGGTATTTCCACAAGGTCCTTCTCGTTCTCTTTCGGTATTATGACCGTCTTTATCCCGACCATGTGCGCGGCGAGCATCTTCGACTTGAGCCCGCCTATCGGGAGGACTTTACCGCGCAACGTTATCTCACCTGTCATCGCGACGTCTTTCTTGACCGGACACTTCGTCAAGCTGGAAATGAGCGCGGTCGCCATCGTGATGCCGGCTGACGGGCCATCCTTGGGTATCGCGCCTTCCGGTATATGAATATGGATATCCAGTTTCTTATAAAAATTATCATCGATGCCGAATTCTCTCGCGCGCGAACGGATAAAGCTTAACGCCGCCTGCGCCGACTCCTGCATGACCTCTCCTAGCTTGCCGGTCAGGGTCAATTTCCCCTTTCCGGTCATGAGGGTCGTTTCTATGGAGATGATATCGCCGCCCGCCTCTGTCCAGGCAAGGCCGGTCGCGACCCCGACCTCGTTCCTCTCTTCCTTCTTCGGCTCGCTAAACTGGACCGGGCCGAGGTATTTTTCTATCCTCGCGCCGGTAAGACGGAGCTTCAGGTCCTTCTCTTTTCTTACAACGTCCCTGGCTATCCGCCTGCAGACGCGCGCTATCTCGCGTTCGAGATTACGGACGCCTGCCTCGCGCGTATAGCGGCGCACTACCCTTAATATGGAATCCGCGGTGAATTTTATGTGCTCTTCCTTGAGCCCGTGCAGCTTTATCTGCTTGGGAATAAGGAACCCCTGCGCGATCTTTACCTTCTCGTATTCCGTATAACCTGAAAGTTTTATCATCTCCATCCTGTCCTGCAGCGGGATGGGTATATTGTCCTGGAAGTTCGCGGTCGTTATGAACATGACGTCCGAGAGGTCGAATTCCACTTCCAGATAATGGTCCGAAAAGGTCGAATTCTGTTCCGGGTCGAGCACCTCGAGCATGGCTGCGGCCGGGTCGCCCCTGAAATCCGTGGACATCTTGTCGACCTCGTCGAGCAGGAAGACCGGGTTCTTCGATTTCGCTTTCCTTATGGATTGTATGACGCGCCCTGGGAGAGAGCCGATATATGTCCTGCGGTGGCCGCGAATCTCGGCCTCATCCCGCACGCCTCCTAGGGAGACGCGTACGAAATTGCGCCCGATCGCGCGCGCGATAGACTTCGCGAGGGACGTCTTGCCTACGCCCGGCGGCCCGACAAAACAGAGTATCTGGCCCTTCATGGATTTTACAAGCTTGCGGACGGCGAGGTATTCGAGGATCCTGTCCTTAGGTTTCTCGAGGCCATAATGGTCCTCGTTAAGTATCTTCTCGGCGTTCTTGATATCGAGGTTGTCATCGGTCCTGACCGACCACGGAAGCGCAACGAGCCAGTCGATGTAATTGCGCGAAACCGTCGCCTCGGGGGAAGTCGGATACATCCTCGAGAGTTTCTCGACCTCGCGCAGCGCGATCTCCTGCGCTTCCTTCGACATCTTCGCCTGCTTTACCTTCTCCTTGAGGTCATCGAGCTCGTTCTTGTAATCATCCTTCTGTCCGAGCTCCTTCTCGATGGCCTTGAGCTGTTCCTGGAGGAAATATTCCTTCTGCGCCTTCTCTATCTGTTTCCTGACCGTTGACGATATCTTCTTCTCTATCTGGAGTATACCTATCTCGGAATTGAGGACCTCGGTAAGACGCTTTATCCTCTCGACCGGATCGATGATCTCGAGTATCGCCTGCCTCTCCGCGACCCTCATCGTAAGATATGAGGCGACCGTATCGGCCATCTGGTCCGGGTCCGGGATGTTGGCTATCGTAGCGAACGCCTCGGTCGGGACGCGCTGGTTTAGTTTGACATATTCCTCAAACTGGTTGACCAGCGAACGAACCTGCGCCTCGACCTCCATAGTCTTTTCGACAGGCACGGAGGCGTATTCTATCTCGGCATTGATATATTCTTTTACCGGCAGGAACTTCTTTACCCTCGCACGGTATATCCCTTCGACCAGCAATTTATACGAGCCGTCCGGCAGTTTTACCGACTGGATTATCTGCCCTACGGTTCCGAGCTGGTAGACATCATCGAGTGAAGGCTCTTCGACCTTCACTGACTTCTGCGCGCACAGGAGGATCGTCTTATCTTTGGATAAGGCTTCCTCGACCGCGGCAATGGACTTTTCCCGGCCGACCACAAGGGGGACCACCATAAAAGGAAATACGACCATATCCCTCAGGGGCAGGAGCGGCAATGACTCTTTTATCTGGTGTTCTTTTTTCATATTCTCCGGATCAGAACGGAATTATTTTTTCTTGCCTTTTATGACTTCATCGACCAGGCCGTAGGCCTTCGCCTCTTCGGCGCTCAGGAAATAGTCCCTGTCCGTGTCTTTCTTTATCTTGTCGAGCGGCTGGCCCGTGTGCTTGGCGAGTATCTCTTCTATCCTGTCGCGCATCCTCAATATCTCTTTCGCCTGGATGCTTATATCGGCGGCCGCGCCCTGCGCCCCGCCCCACGGCTGGTGCATCATTATGCGCGCGTTCGGGAGGGAGAACCTCTTGCCCTTCGTCCCCGCGGCCAAAAGTATCGCGCCCATCGATGTCGCCTGGCCGACGCAGTATGTGCAGACATCGGGTTTCAAAAATTGCATAGTATCATAGACCGCGAGCCCGGAGGTCACGACCCCGCCCGGCGTATTTATATAGACGCTGATATCCTTCTCGGGATCTTCCATCTGCAGGAAGAGAAGCTGGGCGATGACAAGGTTGGCTACGACATCATCTATCGGCGTGCCGATGAAAATTATCCTGTCCTTTAGGAGCCTCGAATAGATGTCATACGCGCGCTCTCCGCGGCCTGACTGCTCGACTACCATGGGAACGAGCATCTGCGACCGTTCTTTATCTCCCATTTTAAACCTCCTCTATTTTCGCGTTCTCTATGAGGAACTCCATCGCCTTGTCCTGCGTTATTTCAGCCTTTATGTCTTCCATCAGGTTATTATCCTCGAGGTATTTCTTCGCGTCCTCTGTCGTTTTTTTCGCCCGCGCGGCGAGAAGATCGACGCGCTTGCCGATATCTTCTTCGGCCGCGACCAGCTTCTCCAGTTCGGCTACCTTATCGAGGATAAAATATGATTTTACGCGCCTGGCCGCCTCGTCCCGGAATTTCTGTTTCATCGCGGCCTCTTCCTTCTCGATATCTTCTTTCTTATACCCCATATACTGGAGCCTGTCCTGCGCGTCTTTTAAAAGGTGCTCGGCCTCGGCGTCGACCATCATCAAAGGGACCTCGAAATTCGAGGATTTGATGAGCTGGCCCACGAGGTCTTCTTCCATCTTGAACCTCGCCTCCTGCTCCTTCGCCTTAGTGAGCTCTTCGCGGATATTCCCGCGCAGCTCGAGCAGGGACTTGAACCCGCCGACGTCCTTGGCAAATTCATCGTCGATCGCCGGCACTATCTTCTCCTTGACCTGGGCCACCGTTATTATGAAGACCGCCTCTTTGCCGGCCTGTTCCTTGCGCGGATAATTTAGCGGCATTATCGTCTTGACCGTCCTCGTGTCCCCGGGGACCGTGCCCAAAAGCTGGCTCATGAATTCCGGTTTCGTAGATTTAGGGTTAAGCGGGAACCAGACGTTCTCGTTCCTCTCGCCCGGCTTGCCCTCTACCGATATCTCGACATCGCAAAGGCACCAGTCGTCCGCCTTCGCCGGGCGTCCCTCGACGTCCTTGAGCTGGGAGTGCCTCTCCTGGAGGTCCTCTATAACTTTATCGACATCCTCGGTCGCAACCTGGGCTTTCTGCTTCGCCGCCTTCAGGCCTTTGTAATTCTTCAATTTCACGTCGGGACGCACATGGACCTCGGCCTTGAACGAGAGCGGTTTTCCCTCCTCGAAAATGATCTCCGTCACCGACGGCATGCCGATCATGTCGATGGCGCCGTCTTTTACCGCTTTAATTACCGCCTCGCCGATGAGGCGCTTCTTTACCTCTTCGCCGGCCTTATCCTTATAATGGGTCTCGATGAGATAGCGGGGCGCCTTGCCGATCCTGTATCCCGGCACCTCGGCATATTTCTCCATCTCGACGTAGATCTCGTCGTATTTCTTCTTTATGTCGTCCGCCGGAACCTCTATCTCGAAACCCCTGCGTGAGCCTCCAAGGTCTTTACTTTTTACTTTCATGATGATCGCTTCAGGTCTTTATCAGACCGAAGTCTCCGTCCTTTCTCTTGTATATTACTTCTATCCTGTTGTCCTCGGCGCTCCTGAAGACAATGAATTCACCGTTCGATATCTTCAACTCCTCAACCGCCTCTTCGACCGACATCGGTTTCTCGGCGACGCGCTGCGTCTCGACTATCCTCGGGCCGGCTGTCTCTCTCACGGGCCTGAAAACCCCCCTGATAGCGGATAACGACCTGGCCGCGAGCTCCCTGATCCTGCCGGAAGAGCCTTTTACCCTGTGCTCCTTTATCTTGTCATGCAGTTTTCTCAACTGTTTTTCGAGGGAAGCGATCGCCGCGTCGATCGACGCGTACATATCCGAGGTCGTCTCGGTCGCGGTAAGCTTGAAGTGCTTGCCGATGACCGTTATCTCTACGACATGGCGGAACTTCTCGACCGAGAGGACGACGTGCGCCTCGAGTATTTTGTGGTAGAATTTGTCCAGCTTCGTTATCTTATCGTTTACGTGGGCCTTCATGCCTTCTGTGACATCAAAATGCCTGCCTGTGATGACTACGTTCATGTTGCCTCCTTATCATATCCGATTATGGCCGGCTGCGGCCATCTCACCCTCTTCGTCCTAAAATACTTTTAGGATGATCGACTTCGTCGATCACATCCTGAACTTTTCGCCTAAATAGATCTGCCTCGCCTTCGGGTCGGAGATAAGCTCTTCCGCGGTGCCGGATATAAGGACCTTTCCGTCGGACATTATATACGACCTGTCGGTTATCGAAAGGGTTTCGCGGACATTGTGGTCGGTCAAAAGTATCCCGAGCCCTTTCTCCCTCAAGGAACAGATTATCTCCTGACACTCCGCCACCGCTATCGGGTCTATGCCCGAGAACGGCTCGTCCAACAAAATAAAAGTGGGTTCGGTCACAAGCGCGCGCGTTATCTCCAGGCGCCTGCGTTCGCCGCCCGATAAAGTATAAGCATAATTCTTGGCCAGATGCGATATCCTTAATTCGCCCAACAGCATTTCGAGCCTTTTGAGGCGTTCCTTCTTCGATATCTTGAGCGTCTCGAGAATGGCCATGATATTCTCCTCGACGGTAAGTTTCCTGAATACCGACGGCTCCTGCGCGAGGTATCCTATGCCGCAGCGGGCGCGCCTGTGCATCGGCAGACCGGTTATGTCCTGGTTATCGAAGAATATCTCTCCTTTATCCGGCTCGACCAGCCCGACTATCATATAAAAGGACGTCGTCTTGCCCGCGCCGTTAGGCCCGAGCAGGCCCACGATCTCGCCGCGCTTGACCGATATATCGACGCCGTTCACTACGCGGCGGCGGTTATATGTCTTCTGCAAGCCCTTCGTTTCGAGGAGATGCATCAAAGATCCTTATTTTTTCGCAGCCTTTGCCTGGTCGGGATATATCATTACCTTGGGAGACCCCGTGAGGATGACCTTCTGCTCCGGAGCGAGGTATGTCGCCTCGTCGCTGTACGTCCAACTGCCTTCACGCTTTATCTTCACGTTGCCCCTGGCTACTATCTTCGAGACCTGTTTTGTCTTGGTATCGTAATAAGCGGTCGCCGTGTCGCAGGATAACAGGCCGCGATCATCGTTGACTTGGACGTTCTTGTTGAATACGGCATAGCTCTTTCCGTAATCTATCTCCATCGGCCCGTCGCAGGTTATGGTCGTCGGAGTTTTAGTGGCGAACTCGCCCTCGATCTTGCCCTTTGCCTCGGACTTCATCTCGACCGGTTTATCGGTCATGACCTTCTGTTCGGCGTTCTTCCAATCCAGGGCGTCCGTCTTCATCTCCGTGCCGTTGGTGCCGGTCACGACGACATTGGACTCGAAATGCGCGTCGTTCGTAGCCCTGTTGAATGAACCCTTGTCAGCCGTAAGCGTCATGTCCGTCTGGTCGCCGTAGGCTTTCGCGACTACATCGGTCAGGTTGACCACCTCGGAAACGATATCCGCCGATTTTCCCTGGACCTCCCACTTCTTCTTGCCCGTCTTTTCAAAACCGGAGAGCGAAAAGGCCATCATCTTCTGGTCTCCCGAGAGGTTCGCTTCCTCTTCGGAGGGAGACGGCGCCGGCGCCTTCGCCTGTTTGCTTTCGCAACCCGTAAACAGGAATACGACCAGTATCGCGACCGCGACCTTATTTAGTCTCATTATAAGTCTTTCGTTTCACTTAGGACGAACCCCTTCAGGGTTCGTCTTCCACCTGTTATGCACCCAGACCCATTGCGACGGGTACTTCCGGATATATGCTTCCACGACCTTCGACCATTTTTGCGTATTTATTTTTATATCATTATCTTTGTTGCCGGTTATCTCCAACTCAAGCGGTTCCTCGACATATATGGTGTGGCTGTTCCCCTCGCGCACGATGAACATCGGTATTATCGGCACCGCTGTTGCAAGGGCCAGGATGACCGGCGCGGTCGGCGTATAAGCCGGATGCCCAAAGAAATCCACAAAAACCCCGTCGATGGATGATATATCCTGGTCGGCGAGGATGGCGATCGACTGCCCTTCCTTCAGCAGCTTCAGGATGGTCTTGACCGATTCATCCCGCATCACGACGTTGACGCCCATCTTCCGGCGCAGGCTGTTTATCCAATCGTCAAATTTTTCGTAACGCAGCCTGCGTGCGAGGACGTTTACCGGATATTTCTTAAGGCCGAACCATCCGGCAAGGAGTTCCCAGTTGCCGAAATGCGCCGAAAGGACGATAAAACCCCTCTTCTGTGAAAGAGCCTTGTCTACTATATCGAGGCCTCTTATCCTGACGTGCCTGTCTATGTTGCGGGGGGTCAGTTTAGAAGCGCTTAAGATCTCAAAAAGGTTCTCCCCCAAATTGCGGAAGATCCCTTTGGCGATAGCCCTTATCTCCGCTTCGGTCTTCTCTCCCTTGAACGCGATCCTGAGGTTCTCTATCGCGCTTTTCCTGTGGGCGGGCACCAAAAAAAAGGCGCACTCTCCCATCCGCCTGCCTAAAAATTTGTTAATTTTTATCGGGAAGAGAAGCGAGACAAAACTGGCTGTTCTGAGAAGATAATAAAGATATCTTCTCCTGATTCTGTGCTTCACAACGAGTTATGATAGCAAAAGATAGGCCCCGAGTCAAGTTTTAATGGCCTATCCTGAGGGTCCTTATCTCATCGCCGGTCTTGACGGTCACGGTGTCCTTCGTTATCTCCAATATCTTGTATCCCGATACTTCGTCGCCCACTTTCCCCACCTTGCCGTCTATTATGCAATAGCTTTTCTTGGGGTCGCAGAATATCCCGCTAAGGGATGCCTGGCCGGCCCCTTCTTCTGCCGGGCTGCTGCCTATCGCGAACGGGTCCCTTCCCCAGGATTTGAACGAGCTCGAAATGCGCTGTTTCTGCATGGCGGGCTTCCGGACCTGGACAGCGGCGGCCGGAGCTGACTTTTCCGCTTCCGGCTTTTTAGCGTGCGGCTTTAACGCGACCATCAGGACCGCCGCTATAAAGATCGCGACGACGGCGCCGAGAATGATCAATTGCTGCTTATTTTTGTCCATTTTCGGCCTCTTCCAGTACGTACGTGTAAACCTTCATATCAACTATCAGCTTGGGGAATGTCCTTTCGTCTTTCGTGACCCGGAATTCGCTTACTGTCGCAAAGCTGCTTTCGAGATTATCTATCAACCCAAAATACTCGCCCAGGCTTTTATATGTCGCCCTCATGCTTATGCTTATCGGAAGCACCTTGCACTTTAACATCGAAACCGCGTCCTGCTGCAGCTGCGATAAAGGTTCTTCCGACAGGGGCGAGATCGAAACGAAATCTATGTTAAGCTGTCTGCCCTTCTTCGTCAATTCCTCCAGTATTGCCGATGTCGGGCTCTTGGGAGGAAGACGCCTGCGCAGCTCCTCGACCTTCGCCTCTACGGCCGACTTATCGACCTTAAAGTTGTCGAGTTTGCTGCGGCCCGCGAGTAACTGGGTTTCCAGTTCGCGCCATTTTTTCTTTTTTACGGCCAGCTCCCCTCTTGTCGGTGCGAGGATGACTAAAAAGAGGACAAGGAATATGGCTATCCCGCCGATGACAAGCGCCGCCGTCCGCTTGTTCTTCGTGAAGCTATCCCGCCATCCATCAAGGCGCAGAACGCCGGTTTTTTTCAGAATGTGCATTTTATTTCAAACTCCGCCTTCGAATTTTGGCCCTCTCCGATCTTCGCGTTTAACAATGTCACGCTTTTGAATATGCCTCCCTCGAGCGATGATATTATCCCGGATAAGGCCTCTTCCCGGTTTTTTACATCGCCGAAGATCTCTCCGATAATGACAAGGCCGTTCGAGTCCGCCTATAATGTCGAAAGGACCGCGTCCTTGGGCAGCTTGTTACTGAGTTCTTTCAGCGCTTCTTTCCACGGGGAGACACCGGAAAAAATCGCATCTATGAACGCCTTTCTCCCTGAAAGTTCATTGGCCAAGCGCTCGTAATGTGAGGTTATCTCCAGCTGGGGTTTCATCACCTCCAGTTCCTTGGCGCCGTACATTATTTTTTTATCGTAATTAGAAAGCTGCATCTTCATCCCGATAAACGTAAGCACCAGGGAGACTGCAACCGCCGCTACCACTGATTCGACCGCCGCCTTCTCGAACGCGTGCACAGTTTTCCGTTTCAGTTCATGAGGCAAAAGACTGATCCCGCGGCCTTCGCTTAAAGCCGCGCCGAGGGCGCTAGCGAACACGTTGGGGTTTCCGACGGCACCCTTTGCCGAGGCCATCCCTTTAAAAGGATCTCCTGCCGAGACCGGCACGCCGAGATTCTCCTGCAAAAATTCCGGTAACCCTTTAAGCCCCGCGCCGCCTCCCACCAGGACCACCGAGTTGACCCTGTCACCGGACGATTCATCGCTGTAGTAATGCAGGGAACGCTCGATCTCCTGGTGCAGGTGTTCGGTCGCGAGCCTTATCAATGACACGAACTGGGTGCAGTTGATCTTGCCGTCAAAAGGCCCGGCGCATGTATCTTTGGGAAGGCCGTATTCGATCTTAAGCCTCTCGGCGTCGCCGGCGCTCAATTCCACCCTCCCCTGTTCAGAGACGAGCGGCTGCGTCAGGGCTTTTGTCAGCGCAGCGCCGCCCGAACCTACCTTGCGGGTAAATACGAGGGCTCCGTCCTTTATGATATTTATGCCGGTATAATTGCACCCTATATCCACGACCGCAACGGTCTCTCCGGGATTAAGGCCCATACGGCTTGAAAGCTTTTCAATGGCGAGCGGAGGCTGGATGATGGCTATCGGGTCGATGCTCGCCTCGCGCAAAAGAGCGACCACGCTGTCGACTATCTTTATCGGCATCGCGGCTAACTTGACTTTATATTTTCTGACATCGCCCTCGTCGATCTCCTGGAGCTTATAATCCATCAACAACTCGTCTACGGGGAAAGAGACCTTCTCCTTGACCTGCCATTTTATAGCCTCGGCCACTTCTCTTTCGGACATCTTGGGAATAATGAAATAACGCAGGCAGCCTGACGGGCAATCGGCCACGGCGATCACTTTAGCTGACTTGACGGCCATCCCGTTTACGGCTTTCTTTATCCCCTCTTCATTCGCGACAAGATTCGCGGTCCTTAAAGTTATCTCTCCGGAGGGGCCGGCCTCTATCTCGACCGCCTTTATCGTAGATGAACCGATGTCTATGCCTATATATATTTCATTTTTTTTCATCATCTGTAATTTTCTTTCCAAATTTACTGAGAAGTTACAAAGCCGCCCCTGCCAAGACCGGGCGTTCCGCTGGAGCCGGTATAAGACTCAAACTCATTGACCTGCGCCTTGTCATTGGACGCGGATGTAATGTTGAGCCTTAAATACCTCGTCGTGACCGCGGTAAACGTCTGCGTGCCCGGCAGCGCCCCTGACGGACTCGAGACCGGCGTCCAGATGATGCCATCAGCCGAATATTGTACCACTATAGAATTTATTTTACTACCGCTTACAACGACCTTACCTATAGTCTTCGCGCTGCCGTAATCCAGCGCCAGCCATGAAGTGGCCTTGACGTTGGAGATCCATCCCGTAATTGCTGAGCCGTCGATCGCCTGGCTTGGTGTATTCTGGCCCTGATAGGGGGAGGACGTAGCTATGGTACCGCCCGATGCCAGTGAAAAATTAGTTCCGCTTCCGGCGCTAATCAGTACGTTTTTCTCGACAACCGTCCTCATGGCGATCGGGTTTGCGCTGTCAGGGATATATCCGAGGGAGGTGATCGTCACGTGCGTGTTGGTCGGAGGGTCGGAATAGGCCGTCGTATATGTATACGTCCCGTTGCCGAATGAAATATTAGACTCTCCCCAGCCGGGCGCCCGGGTTCCGGTGGTAAGCGCCCATCTGGCCTTCGCGTGTCCGGCCTCTGCTATGTAGAAGGATTGCATGCTGAGTAAGCCGGCGTTGACGCTTTTCATCTCATAACTTAACATGGAAAGATACGCGAAGGAGACCAGGCTCAATCCTACAAGAATAACCAAAACGAATATAAGCACTATGCCTTTTTTATTCGTCATGGGCCCTGATTTCTCGTATAAGCGCTCGAACTCAATGCGTATGTCTCGTCGCCCTTATTCATAGTCAACGCTATAGTCACGACCCTGATACTACTGAGGCTGGCCTGCGCGACCGGCACTGGGATGCTGTTATTATTAAGATCTGTGTAGGAAAATGTCAGCGCCTGCGCGTCCGGGATGCCATTTTGGTTGAAGGTCACCGTCTCATTTACGCCGTCGTTATTGACATCTGCCGTAAATGTTATCGCGGAGGCCGTGGCGGCAGTAATGGTGCCTGCCTGGCATAAGTCTCGCACCATCCGTTCCATCGCAAGGCTTGCCCCTTCCCTTATCTCGGTCCTGTCCCTGCCAGAAACCCACGCACTTAACCCCGTCAAAAATACCGTGGCGCTTACGGCGACAATTATGGAAACAAGCGCCGTAACAACCATGAGTTCTATAAGAGTGAGCCCTTTTTTCATCAATTTTTGGATATATAGGTTATAAGAGATGTGGTAGTTTCGCTGCCTTTATACGACCAGTATACGCTCACAGTGACCTGCTTAAGGTCCGTATTTGGCGTCGTCACATCTACGCTTCTCTGAAATCCGGTAATACCGGGGACATCCGTAACAACCGCCTTGGCCTCGGGTATTATTCCCGTGTCAAAATTCAGGTTCCGTATCTCTTCTATCCTTTTTTCGGCAAGAGCCATCGCGATGCCGGTCATTTCCGGATCAACACTGCTGATCAATCCAGTGCTGAACAGGCCGGTAACCATAACGACTCCCGTCGCAAAAAGCGTGACGGCAAGTAGGACTTCCAGCAGCGTGAAACCTTTTCGAGTCATATCTTTACAGGATATATCACATAATATTTGACGGGGATCGCACCGTAGTAGGCAGCGCGATCCCCGTCAAAACCGATATTACCCAAAGACTAAAAACCTCCCGTACCCGGGTTGCCGTTTGATACGAATATGGCATTATTTGCAGCAGTGACAGCACCCACGGTGCTGATGGCAACGGTTCCGTTCTTGCCCGCGCCTAATGACCCGATGACATAGTAATTACCGCTTACGTTGTAAAGGTACTGCGTACCTGCCGCGGCAAACGGATCATTTAAAGTCGAGCTGATTATCTGCGGTGTCACAGTAATCAACGGATTCTCCCAGGTTGCGTTGGCCGTCGGATATATGTGGTTCTGATGGATATAATACGACTCGACCGCGGCCTGAAATGTCCTCAACTCAGCCGCGGCCTTGGTGGTGTTGCCCTCATCGCGCATGCCTCCGAACCTCGGCAGCGCGATGCCTATCAATATCGCGATGACCATGATGACTATTAAAAGCTCAACAAGCGTAAAACCCCTTTTCATCTTACTTCCCCCTTTCCGGTAGACGCTCTAGTGTCTACCATTCTGGTTGATGCACGTGCATCAACCCTCATTTTACCTTCTCAACACTTTTACCAAGTCGAACATCGGCACCAATATCGAGGCCATGATAGCAGCCACGACACAACCCATAACTACCAGAAATAACGGCTCGAGAAGCGCCGTGAGCCTCTTTATATTATAAGCGACGGCTGCATCGTAAAGATCGGCTACCTTATTCAGCATACTATCAAGGTTGCCGGTCTCCTCGCCTGCCGCGATCATCTGTATCGTATCCGGCGGGAATTCCCCGCTCACCTTCAGAGGTTCGGATATCTTGCTTCCGCCCCGCACCGCTTCCCGCGCATCAGCGACTACGCGTGACAGCACCTCATTATCGATCGTCGTTTCGAGTATATCGAGCGACTCGAGGATATTGACTCCGCTCGCGGAAAGAGTAGCGAGCGTCCGCGCGAACCTCGATATGGAAGCTTTTCTGATGAGTTTTCCTACGATGGGTATACCGAGTTTAAACGCGTCGAATGTTAAGCGCCCGTCTTTCGTATTAACATAGATATTAGCCCCGAGTAAAAAAGCGATCAGCCCGAGACCGAAAAGATACCAGTAATCCTTTAACGTAATTCCGGCGTCGTTTAGTATCCGGGTGACGAGGGGAAGCGGTATATTCGCTTTCGTAAATATTTCCGCGAACTTCGGGATGATGGATGTCACTATGAACAGTATCACCATGGTCGCGGCTATTGACAGGATCGTAGGGTATAATAACGCGCCGCTTATCTTCTGCCTCAAGTCAAGTTCCTGCTCTCCGAAATCGGCGAGCCTCTTTAACACAAGGCCGAGGTTACCGCTCGCCTCGCCGGCTTTGACCATGCTTACCGTAAGCCTGGGAAAAGCCCATGGATACATCAGGAGGGCTTCGGACAGGGACGAACCCGTCTCAACCTTGACCGTGACATCCTCAAGCAATTTCCTTAACCTTTTGTTCTCGGTCTGCGTAGAGATCGTGCGAAGGCACGTGAGTAAAGGTAACCCGGCGTCGAGCATATTCGACAATTGGATATTGAAGAATATCATGTCCTCGGGATTGATGCGCCTGAACCCTGCGATGAACTCCCCGATCGAAAAACCATCGGAAGACGCGGAAGAGACGCGCGTGATTATATAGCCCATCTTGCGCAGTTTTTCGACGAGGTCCGCCTCCGACGGGGACTCCATGGCCCCTTCGACAAGTTTGCCCTTCTGGTCTCTCGCCCTGTAGTTGTAAAGGGACATGCCTATTCTTCCTGTTGGGTAACCCTCAAGACTTCCTCGAGGGTAGTGATACCGGCCTTGACTTTATCTATACCGTCTTCCTGCATCGTCTTCATTTTGTTCCTGATCGCCGCCTTCCGTATGTCGGTAGAAGAGGATTTGGCGACGGTAAGAGCCCTTATCTCATCGTTGGGCAACATCAATTCGAATATGCCTACCCTGCCTTTATATCCGGTATGCAGGCACTTATCGCAGCCTTTGCCGCGGTAAAATTTCACCTGTTTCGATGACGACAGTCCCATCTCCTCTGATAATTTCGCGGAAGGCGCATAATCCTCCCTGCAATATTTGCATATGACGCGGACAAGCCTCTGGGCTATCACGGCCGAGACCGAAGAGCTGACTAAGAACGGCTCGACGCCCATATCCACGAGGCGCGCGATCGCGCCGGGAGCGTCATTGGTATGGAGCGTGGATAATACCAGGTGACCGGTAAGCGCTGCCTGTATCGCGATCTCGGCGGTGTCGAGGTCACGTATCTCGCCGACCATTATTATATCCGGATCCTGCCGCAGGATGGAACGCAGACCATTCGCGAAGGTGAGCCCGGCCTTTGTATTTATCTGCATCTGCCTAACGAGTTTTAACCTGTATTCGATCGGGTCCTCTATCGTCACGATATTTTTTTCCGGGGAATTTATTGTGCTTAACGAGGAGTAGAGCGTGGTCGTCTTCCCGGAGCCGGTAGGGCCGGTGACGAGAATTATGCCGTAAGGTTTCCGTATAAGTTTCTCATACACATTAAGCATATCACGGGAAAAACCGAGGTCACTCAATCCCAACAGGATGCTGTTCAGGTCGAGGAGCCTTATGACTACGTTCTCCCCGTATACGGTAGGTATCGTCGAGACCCTGCAGTCTATCTGGCGGTTCTCGATCTTCAGCTGGAACCTCCCGTCCTGCGGTATCCTTCTCTCCGCGATATTCATTCCCGATAGGATCTTAATCCTCGATATTATCGCCGACTGGAGGTCCTTCGGCGGGGAGGTGACCTCATAGAGGACTCCGTCCACCCTGTACCTCGTCCCAAGTAAAAGCTCATCGGGCTCTATATGTATATCCGAGGCCCCGGCCTTTACGGCCTCGGTTATCAGGAGATTGACAAGCTTGACTATCGGCGCTTCCTCGACAAGCCCCTGCAGAGCTTCGAGGTCAGGCTCTCCGCCCTCTTTTTCCTGCAATTTATCCTTGTCGATGGATTTCACGATGTCATCCATCGTGCCGCGCGCTCCGTAATATTGGTCGAAGGTCCTGATGAGGTCCTTCTCCGGGACGACGACCGACTCAACTTCGCATCCGGTCTTAAGGCGGACTTCGTCCAGGACGAAAATATCCAGCGGGTCGACCATTGCGATGGTAAGGGTCCCCCCGATCTTAAATACGGGAACGATCATGTTCTTTCTGCAGAAATTCTCGGGCAGGATATCGACGACTTTGGGATCGAGGAGGTAATTTGAAAAATCTATGCGGGGGATTCCGAGCTGCTGTTCAAAAAAGGAGATGATGGCATCCTCTTCGACCATGCCCAGCCTTATCAGGACGCGGCGAAGCGGCTCTTTTGTCCTGTCGGCCTCATCCTTCGCCTTCTTGAGCTTCTCAGGAGTAACAAGACCCCGTTCGACAAGAGCTTCGCCAAGAGACTTTTTCTCTCCCTTCGGCATCACCACTCCTTGTAAAAGGGCTGCTTTTTTATGACTTTTTAAATCGTTAACTTGTTCCGATTAAATAGTATACGTGAGTGGGATTTTTTTGTCAACGTATTTTGGATTGGAGCCTATTCCGGCCACTTATTCTGAGTCTTGAGGACGAGTTCCAGGAGTTCCCTTATCGCGCCGCGGCCGCTTTCGGCCTTGGTAGTATAATGCGCCAGCGCTTTGATCTCAGGCCTGCTGTACGGGACCGCGACGGCGAGACCGGCGCGCTTCATGATGGGCATATCCATGAGATCGTCACCGATAAAACATACCTCTTCATCGGTAAGCTTGAATATCTTGAGGAGTTTTTCATAGACCGCGCCCTTGTCTTTCACGTTCATGAAAACCTTGGTGATATGGCATCCCTTCGCCCTGCGGGAGACTATGCGGGATTTTTTGGCGGTCACTATCGCGGATTTCAAGCCGGCCCTCCACCACAGCGTAAGGCCGTATCCGTCCTGCACGTCGAACTCCTTGAATTCGTCGCCGAAGTTGTCGCATATTATCCTGCCGTCGGTCATCACGCCGTCGACATCCAGGACAAGCAGCTTTATCCCGGCCGCCCTTTCCCGGATATCCATATTAAACCAGCCCCGCCTTCAGGAGGTCCTGCACGTCTACAAGGCCTATGGGCCTCCTCTTGTCATCGACAACCGGTATCTCGTCTATCTTCCTCTCGCGCAGGATCCGGAACGCGTCCGCGGCAAGCATCTCTTTCGATATCGTAATGGGGTTCCTGGTCATAACTTCCCTGACCTGCCTGAGCGGAAGCAGGGCGTCTACGCCGAGGTGCCGCCTCAGGTCGCCGTCGGTGAATATGCCGATAAGGACGCCTTTTTTGTTTACGACGCTCGCCGACCCGGCCCTCGCCTCGGTTATCTTGAGGAGGACAGCTTTTACTTTAGTATCTTCCTTTACGACCGGGTTCCCCTTGCCTTTCCTCATTATATCCCCGACCTTGAGGATAAGCCTCTTCCCCAAGGTGCCGCCGGGATGATAGAAAGCGAAATCTTCTTCCCTGAAGCCGCGCTTATCTAGGAGAGCTATCGCGAGCGCGTCTCCCATAGCGAGCATGGCTGTAGTAGACGCAGTAGGGGCGAGGTTCAAGGGGCACGCCTCCCTCTTGACCGCGACGTTAAGCACGACGTCACTGTATCTGGCGAGCGATGACTCCGTATTCCCAACCATGGCTATGAGCCTCGCGCCTATCTTTTTTAAAGTAGGCAATAGTCTTATTATCTCTTCAGTCTCTCCGGAATTGGATATGGCCAGGACGACGTCATCTTTTGTGACCCTGCCGAGATCCCCGTGTATAGCATCCGCCGGATGCAGGTAGAGGCTGGGCGTTCCTGTCGATGACAACGTCGCCGAGATCTTCGCGCTGATAAAGCCGGGTTTCCCCATGCCGGTCACGACCACCTTTCCCTTGCAGGCAAGCATGAGCTTGACCGCCTTCTCAAAATTCGCGTCGACCCGTTTTATCAGCGAGGAGATCGCGTCCGCCTCGATCCTGAGGACTTCCTTTGCCCGCCTCATCATATCCTATATCCCCTTCTCTCTTACGGCCGAATCTATCTCTTTTACGATGACCAGCAGTTCTTCGAGGTCTTTAAGCGCCAGCGAATTAGGCCCGTCGCATAAAGCGCATCCCGGGTCCTCATGGACCTCGAGGAAAAGCCCGTTACACCCCGCGGCAACGGCCGCGCGCGCGAGGACCGGGACGAACCTCCGCTCCCCGCCCGACGACTTGCCCATCCCCCCGGGCAGCTGTACCGAATGCGTGGCGTCGTATACGACCGGATAACCCAGTTCCCCGAGTATCGGCAGGGCCCTCATATCGCTTACAAGATTATTATAACCGAAGCTTACTCCCCTCTCGGTGATTATTATGGACCTGTTCCCGGCGGATTCCGATTTTTCTATCGCGAACTTGATGTCCCACGGCGCCATGAACTGTCCCTTCTTTATATTTATCGTTTTTTTCGTCCTGGCTGCGGCAAGGATGAAATCGGTCTGGCGCGAAAGGAACGCGGGTATCTGGATGACATCGAGCACGCGGGCCGCCGCGTCTAGCTCTTCCTCGCAATGGACATCGCTCAGTATGGGAAGGCCCGTCTCGTCTTTTACTTTTTTAAGGATCTGTATACCTTTTTTAAGCCCCGGGCCGCGATACGACCTCATCGACGTCCTGTTCGCCTTATCGTAGCTTGACTTATAGATATAGGGAATATCGAGGCGGTCCGCTATCGTCTTTATCGCCTTCGCGTGGCGCACGGCCGATGACTCGTTCTCTATGACACAGGGCCCGGCTATTAAAACAAGGGGGCCCTTGCCGCCGATCTTTACGCTGCCTGCCGATACGGTCTTTGTCACTGTTTCTTACCCCCTTTTGACCCGAACTCGATCGAGGCCTTCACAAATTCCCTGAAGAGCGGCTGGCAATTATCCGGCTTCGACTTGAACTCGGGATGGAACTGGCATCCTATGAACCAGGGGTGGTCCTGCAACTCGATGATCTCCACCAGCTTTGCCTTAGGGAAGATGCCGGTGACTATGAGGCCGCATTTCGCCATCACGTCCTGATATTTGTTGTTAAATTCGTATCTGTGGCGGTGCCTTTCGTATACAAGTTCCTTTTTGTACGCCTCATAAGTCTTTGTATTCTTCTTTATGCGGCACGGGAACCTGCCGAGGCGCATCGTACCGCCCATCTGCGTGACCTTCTTCTGCTCTTCCAGCAGGCTTATCGCAGGATGCGGGGTATTCTTGTCGAACTCGGTCGAATTCGCCCTATCGAGTCCGCAAACGTTTCTCGCGAATTCGATAGTGGCGCACTGCATCCCGAGGCATATCCCGAAGAACGGGATCTTATTCTCGCGCGCGAACTTTATGGCCTTTATCTTCCCTTCTATGCCCCTTGTCCCGAACCCGCCCGGGACGAGTATCCCGTCCACGCCGCCGAGCAGCCTCTCCGCGCCGTATTGCTCGAGTTTCTCGGACTCCACCTTCTTTATCTCGACGCGCGCGTTATTGGCGATACCGCCGTGGCGCAGTGCCTCGTAAATAGATTTGTACGCATCCTGCAGTTCGATATATTTTCCCACCACCGCGATCGTGGTATGTTTCGACGGATTCAGTGCGGGCTTGATGACCTTCTCGACCCAGTCCTTCAGCCCTTTGTCGCGGCAATGCAGGCCGAGCATCTTAACGATCGTCTTATCGAGGCCCTGCTGCTTGAACATCAGCGGGACTTCGTAGATGTCCCTGACGTCCTTCGCCTCGAAGACCGCATCCTCATCGACATTGCAGAATAGCGCGATCTTTTCTTTTAATTTCTTGGAGAGAGACTTTTCCGTCCTGCAGAGGAGTATGTCTGCCTGTATGCCTATCTCGCGTAATTTCTGGACTGAATGCTGGGTGGGTTTCGTCTTAAGCTCGCCGGCGGCCTTGATATAAGGCACGAGGGTCAGGTGGATATTCAGGACATTGCCGCGGCCCTTCTCGAGCCTTAGCTGCCTTATCGCCTCGAGGAAAGGCAGCGATTCGATATCGCCTACCGTGCCACCTATCTCGCACAATACGACATCTATGCCTTTGCCCCTGCCGACCCTTTTAATCGAGTCTTTTATCTCGTTGGTTATGTGAGGGACTACCTGGACCGTTCCGCCGAGATAATCGCCGCGCCGTTCTTTCGTGATGACCGAATTATAGATCTTTCCGGTAGTGACGTTGTTGTCTTTTCCGGTGATGACCGAGGTGAACCTCTCGTAATGCCCGAGGTCGAGGTCGGTCTCGGCGCCGTCATCGGTCACGTAGACCTCTCCGTGCTGGAAAGGATTCATGGTGCCGGGATCGACGTTTATGTAAGGATCGAGCTTCATCATGGTGATCTTCAACCCTTTCGCCTCAAGGAGTTTCCCGATCGAAGCGGAAGCGATACCTTTACCCAGGCTGGAAACGACCCCTCCGGTTATAAATATGTATTTTGTCATTTACTCCTCGATATCAATACCTCTTTGGCGCGCTCTAGGTCTTCAGGCGTGTCGATGCCGATGGTATCGAACTGCGTCTCGGCAACCTTTATCTTGTAGCCGTTCTCAAGGACGCGCAATTGCTCCAGCCCTTCTATGTTCTCCAGGGCTGAAACCGGGAGGTTGGTGAATGTGAAAAGGAATTCTTTCGTGAAACCGTAAAGCCCGATGTGCTTGTAAAAAACGACCCCGTCATGGAAACGCGGGAACGGTATCGGCGAACGCGAGAAATACAACGCGTAGCCGTTCTTATCGGTTACAACTTTTACCACGTTGGGATTCCTGAGGTCTTCGGGATCGGTTATCTTCTTCTTCAGCGTCGTCATCAAGATGCCCTTATCCTCGAGAAGCGGCGTGACGATATCGTCTATCATAGATGGATGCAGGAGCGGCTCGTCAGCCTGGATGTTCACGACAACTTTGGTATTGATCGGATTGACTACCTCCCTTAACCTGTCTGTCCCTGTCTTGTGTTCTTTTGCCGTAAGCACCGCTTTACCCCCGAAACGCTCTACTTCCTCTTTTACCTTCTCGTCGTCGGCCGCAACTATCAGGTCATTGAGCGTGGAAGCCCTCTTCGCGTTCTCCCAGACATGCTGTATCACCGGCTTACCCATGAGGTCGGCGAGGACTTTGCCCTCGAACCTGGTTGAGCCGTATCTTGCCGGGATTATCCCGATAGCATCCATTATCTAAGCCCGCCAATGGTGGTCTGTTATGCGAGCCTTCAATTCCGCCTGAGATGTCGTAGCAACGCCCACCTTGCCTACGACTATCCCTCCGGCGAAATTGGAGATATGCGCAGCCTCTATCATCTTCGCCCCGGCGCATAAAGCCGCCGCGAAAACCGCGATCACGGTATCCCCGGCGCCTGAGACATCGAATACTTCCTGCGCGACGGTAGGGATATGCGTTATCCTGCCTCCGCGCTCGAAAAGCCGCATGCCCTGTTCGCCCAGCGTGATAAGCGCCGCCTGCAGCTTGAGCCTGTTTAAAAGGGACCGGCCCAGCCTGTTCAACGACGCGTCGTCGGACGCCTTAATCCCTCCCATCGCCTCCGCCTCTTTGCGGTTAGGAGTTATGACGGTCACGCCTTTATAATATAAAATATGCTCTTCCTTGGGGTCTACGGCTATAACTTTCCCGTGCTTCTTCGCGAGCGGGATCACTTCTTTTAAGACGGCCGGAGTTATTACTCCTTTGCCGTAATCTTCTATTATTATACCGTCAACCTCTTTTATCTTTTCCTTTATGTAATCCGAGAGTTCCTTGCTGACCGGCCCGCTTAAATGGCTGGACTTCTCCCTGTCTATCCTTACGACCTGCTGGTGGCGCGCGACGACCCTCGTCTTCAATGTCGTGGGCCTCTCCGGGTCCGAGACGATTCCCTCGAGGTTTACGCCTTTCTTCTTCAGAATGGTCTCGAGCTGCCGGCCGTGTTCGTCTTTCCCGATCACCCCGGCAAGATATGCTTTAGCCCCGATCGCGCTGATATTATTCGCCACATTAGCCGCGCCCCCGGGCATAAGCGATTCACGCTCGACCAGGACGACGGGCACCGGCGCCTCGGGCGAGATCCTCGATGAATCGCCCCAGATAAACTCATCAAGTATCAGGTCGCCGATGACAAGTATCTTCACACCCTTAAATTTTGATATCGTATGCTCGATCTTCGAGAGGTCGTCATGCTTTAACATATCAGCGCCTTTTCTTTTTTTTGAGGACGGATACGTAATCCTTTATCCCTTTTTCGATGCCGTATTGCGGGATGAACTTAAGCTCCGCCCTGCTCCAGGACATATCCGCGTGCGTCCTGTCCTGGTAAAAACCGTAGGGGTTGTCGAAATACTCAGGCTGCAGGTTTTTCTTCATCGCCTTATTCAGGGCCTCTATAACCTTGTTGAACGTATTCGGTTCGCCGGTACCGACGTTGAATACTCCGCTCTTATCATATTTCAGGGCTTTCAAATTCGCGCCGACTACGTCTTTGACATATATGAAATCGCGGTACTGTTCGCCCCATTTGAATATCCTCGGGTTCTTCCCGGCCGCCATCTGCAAATAGAGCTGGTATATCATGCTCGCGGCTTTTTTCTTGTGCGTCTCGCCGGGGCCGTATACGTTGAAATACCGCAGCCCGATGACCGAGAAATCCGGGTTCTCCTTCACGAAGGCCTTTGCGGCCTGCTCCATCCTGACTTTGCTCTCGCCGTAGATGTTAGCCGGGGCCGTCCTGTCGGCCTCCTTCATCGGGACCTTGCCTTTCCCGTAAGTCGCGGCGCTCGAGGCATAAACTATTTTCTTGCAGCCGATGGATTTCGCGTATATAAGAAGGCGCTTGAAAGCGTCGACGTTGACCGAGAACATCAGGTTCCTGTCGGTGACCGTAGTGTCGGTTATCGCGGCTTCGTGGAATATCGCGTCGCATTCTTTAAGGAATTTCGGGTAATTCGCGTTGCGGATGTCGGCGTGCATGAAATCGCCTTTGTAGAGGGCGAGGTTCTCCCTCTTTCCCTCCGAAAGGTCGTCCAAGGCGATGACTTTTCCGTGTTTTTGGAGTTCTAAAGCGAGGTTGGAGCCGATCAACCCGGCGGCCCCGGTCACTAGGAATTTCATGATTGATTTAGCCCCTTGTTCTTCCAAAGTTTACCACCAACCCGGCGGGATGTCAATTCATATCCTCGCATCTTTGCATATTGTATAAGGAAAAATATCAGGTCTTGGTGAGGAGGCGTTCGGCGGCGGAGAAGACTTCCTCGGCGGTGATGGCGTCGAGGCATTTGAAGCTGAGCTTGCAGTTATGCGCGAGACATTCTTCGCATCCGACATCCTTATGGATGACAATGTCGTCTTGGCCGATGGGCCCCCATCTCTGCGGGGAGAGGCCGGGATCGAGACGGCCAAAAAGCGAGATCACGGGCGTGCCGACCGCGACCGCAATATGCACCGGCCCGGAATCGTTCGAGATAAGCAGTTTGCATTTCTTGAGCAGGGCGGCGACCTCGCCAAGCGAGTGTTCTTCGGATAGTACTATAGGTTTATGGAGCATCCCGGTCTCGACTTCCTGTACGGTCTTGACGTCGGACGGCCCGCCTATTATGACTATCTTAACATTATACTTGTCCATCAGCTCGTCGGCCACACGGCCGAACCTGTACGCCGGCCAGCGTTTCGACCGGCAGCTCGCGCCGGGATGGACCGCTACGATTACATCCTTGCCGCCGAGGTCATTTAACGCCATGAACCTGTCGATCACCCTTTCATATTCGGCTTTCACCGGCATATACAGCGTCCTGTCTTTTGCGGCTATGCCGATCGCGCGGAGGACATCTAAATTATAATCTATCTCGTGCTTCTCGCCGAGATGCTTCGTGTCCTTGATCCTCTTCGTAAGGAGGAAACCCCATCTCTTGTCATAACCGACGCGTTCCGGTATGCCGGCCAGGAAAGGCACAAGGTTAGACCTTACCGTCGGATGCAGGATTATCGCCAGGTCAAAACTTTTCCTCCTTAACTCTAATATGAAGGCGAGGCTTCCGAAAAACCCCTTATGCTTGTTATCCTTGTCGTAGAGTATGACCTCGTCCAGGTACGGGTTCCCGTCGACGATATCCTCCACATACGGCCGGACCATGACCGCTATGTGGGCGTTGGGATGCGCTTTCCTTACGGCCTTTATCGCAGGCGTGGAAAGGAGCACATCGCCTATCCTGTCGGTCCTTACGATCAGTATCCTGTATTTTTTTTTATTTCCGTTCATCGAGTACCTTCTTCGCCGCATCGAAAACCTCGTCGACGCTCACAGCCTTCATACATTCAAGGTTATACCTGCACGACGCCACCTGGCACGGCGAGCAGTGAAGCTCCTTAAAGACCGCTCTCCCTGCCCCTGGCCGGGGACCGTACTTCCTGTTATCGGTCGGCCCGAATATCGCGACCGCGGGCGTCCCTACCGAACCGGCAATATGCAGCGGCGCGCTGTCGTTGGTCACGATAAGGAGCGACTGTTTTATTATCCAAGCCAGCTCACGCAGGTTCGTCAAGCCGGCTACGGAAATCGCGTAATTCCTCATCTTTGCCATCACCCTCTCGCAGATCTCTTTATCGGAACTGTCGCCCACGAAGACTATCTTCACCTTGAAGGCGTCGATAAGCATGTCACAAACCCCGGAAAACCCCTCTTCTCTCCATCTTTTTATATGGCTTCTCGCGCCCGGACTCACGCATATGTATTTTTCGTCGCTGAGTATCCCTTTTGCTTTCAATAGGACTGACGCCTTTCCCGAGTCGTCCCTGCCTATCCATATGGGATACTGTCCGCCGGTGGCGGTAAGCCCAAGGCCCGTGATCTTTGCCAAATGCTCGTCTATTTTATGGCAGACCTCACCGGCCGGGCCTTTTATTTTCTTATTGCAAAATCTGGCTCCCACGAAAAAGCCGAAGAGGCTGTTGCGCAGGTCGACCAGCAGGTCATATCTGTTGCGCCTCAGGAGGGCCAAAAGCTTTATTTGGGAGACCGGCGGCGCGGACTTGTCGTAGATATACATCTTCCCTATACGCGGGTCTGCCTCGAATAATTCCGCGGCGCGGGGTCCGACTACAACATCAATCACCCCGTCTTTGAAATTTTCCCGGAGCGCACCGATGACCGGGAACGTCAGGACGACATCGCCGATATTGCTGAGCGTCACCACGAGTATCTTTTTTACGTCTTCCATTTGAGGAGCTTCTCCGCCTCCCGCATGACATCCTCTACGGTAACGGCCTTCATGCAAAGGGCTTCTTCGCACCTCACGTCATAACAAGGTATCTTGCATCCGGGCTTTCCCGAGCTCTTCTGTATGACGGTATATGCCCCCTCGCCGTACGGCCCGGTGATCTTAGGATCGGTAGGGCCGAATATAGCAATCGTCTTGGCGCCCTGGCTCACCGCTATATGCATCGGGCCCGAATCGTTCGAGACGACAAGCGAGGCGCGTTTCATTATCGCGGCCAATTGCCTTAAGGTGGTCTTGCCGGCAGAGATGACCGGCTTATGCTTCATCATTCCGGATATCTTATTGCCCAGTTCGGTGTCTTTTTCCGCGCCGGTAATAATAATGGGCGCCTTATACTTTTCATATAACATGTCGCCCAATACAGCGAAATTTTCGGAGGGCCAGCGCTTGGGGTTCCAATTTCCGCCGGGGTTCAATATGATGAACCGGTCATTTCCCGCTATGCCGTTAGACTTCAGGAACTCGAGGGCGAAGTCCTCGTCTTCCTTGCCGGTAAATAATTCCATGCTCTTGCCGTCGTCCGCATCCGTTACCACCTTTACGATATTAAGGAACTGTTCGACTTTATGTATATCGGACGGCTGGGGTTTTATCTTCTTCGTAAGGAGGAAACCTCTTTTCGGGTTGTCTGTGCCTACGCGCTCCTTGATCCCGGAGAGCGCGACCATAAGCGTCCGCGTAAGCGACCTGTGGAACAGGAATACGCAGTCAAAACGGCGCGCCCTGAGGGCCGAGATGAGCTTTAGCTTGCCTATCAGCCCCTTGTTCTCGCCCTTCTCATCGTATAATATCAGCTCATTCAAGTACGGGTTCAGCTCGAGCACGTCTTTGCAGCGGGGCACGACCATGCACGCAATATGGGCCTCGGGGAAACGCTTCCTGAGCGCCCTGATGGCCGGCGTCGAGAAGAGGACATCCCCTATCCAGTTAACGTTGACTATCAGTATTCTGTCGATTTTTTCTTTGTCCATCTGTGCGCCTTAAACCACATGTAGTATCCCGATGTCTTTAACCTGAAATCCAGCATGCTGAACGGGCCGGAGGCTATCTTTATGCGTTTCATCCGGTAGAGATCCAAAGCTATAGAGTTGTCGCGAGGCATGGTAGCGTATCCCGCCGCGTATCCCGCATCCCTGAGTATATCCCTCGCGTAATCGTTAAATCCGCCGTAAGGGAAACAAAAAGTATAGACCGTCTTCCCGGTGATCGCCTCTATCGCCTTCTTGGATTCGACGGCCTCCCTTTTGAACCCGTCTGCCGTGAGGCTTTCTATATAGGGATGCGTGACCGAATGGCTCTCAATATCGATGCCCGCGTCGGACATCTCTTTTATCTGGGCGGCGTTGAGGAAATCCGGTTTTCCTATAGAGCCGGAGATAACAAACATGGTCGCGGGGATCTTATACTCCTTAAATACGGGGAAACCGTTCACGTAGTTATCCAGGAGACCGTCATCCAGGGTCACAGCCACGATATTGTGAGGCAGCTTTTTCCCGCTTTTTATCATATCGGCGAGCTGCGCGGATGAAACGATGTCAAATTTATTGTCCCTGAGATATTTCATCTGCTCCCTCAACTCTTTTACCGGGACGCTCAACTTAAGTTTAGAACCGTGGTCGTCGATCGAATGGTACATGAGTATAGGCGGATAATAGCACTTCTCGAGAAAGCTGCGCCCCCCGAAATAGAGGACCGCAGCCGCAGCCAAGACAAAAGTTATGAGTATTTTTTTGGGATTACTTAGAGCCATTTATCACCTCTCTATATACTTTTTCCACCTGTTTCGCCATCCTGTCTGCCGAAAAATGGGACTCGGCATATTTCCTCGCGGCCGTCCTTATCCTCCCGGCCAATTCCCCGTCGGTTAAAATACTTTTTATGGCCTCTTTTAAATGCCGGGCATCAAACGGATCGGCTAATACCCCTACCTCTCCGTCATCCAGCATCACCTTGAAATCGCCGACATTGGTAGAGACAACCGGCACCCCCATCATCATTGCTTCGACGACAGTCAGGCCGAACCCTTCTATTGTGCTTGGTCTTACGAACACATCCATCACGGAAAGGAAGTCGTGGGTACTTAAGGTGCTGCCGCAGAAACACACGTTGTCCTCGATCCCGAGCTCCGAGACCCTGGCTTTGATCTTATTCCCCATTCTCCCTTCGCCGACTATCAATAGCTGTGCACCGCGGATATCATTGAGCAGGTCCTTGAAGGCTTCGAGCAGGATAATATGGCCCTTTTCTTCCGAAAGCCTCGCTATTATACCGACAACCGGCCCCTCTTTCAATCTATATCTTTTTCTTATCTCCAGTTTTTCCTGCGCGGTATACACGTGGGTGAATCTTGAAACATCCAACCCGTTGTATATAAGCCGGATCTTCTTCTCGTCCCTCTTGAAATCATCTTTCAAGTGGTCATAAACGACCCTGCTTATGGCTATCGTGACCTCGCCCCAGCACGGAAGGACTTTCCTGAAAAAATGAGGACGGTAGAAGCCGTGCCATGTGGACACGTACGGGACCCTGGTCATACTGGAGAGCATGCAAGCGGCGAACTGCGATACCCTCGTCTGCGCATGTATGACCTCTATCTTCTCTTCCTTTACTAATTCCCACAATTTAAAAACGGTCGCGGTTATCTTCGGGCTGACTACCGATTTCGTCCCCATCGGGACCCTGACCACTTTTATTTCCGGGGACAGTTCTTTCTCCAGTTCCCCTCCGGCCGAAGCCACAAAAACCGAATGCCCCATCCGCTGGAGGGCATTGGCCAGGGTAATAGTATACCTCTCGATGCCTCCTATATGCAGGTTGGTCGTTAAAAGTAATATCCTCATTTCGGCAACAACACCCCGTCGATCGCTTTTAATACGTCTTCCACTGTGATCTCCCTCATGCACCTTATATCCGAACATACGGGTTTATAGCACGGAGAACATCTCAGGTCCCTCTTCACGACCGCGCAATTTTCCGAAGGAGGCAGATGGCGCTCGGGATCGGTCGGGCCGAAAAGCGCCACAAAGGGCGTCTCCATAGCCGCGGCCAGATGCATCGGCGCGCTATCGCTCGTCACCAGGCATTTAAACCTTTTCATCAACGCCGCGAGTTCGGGAAGAGATGTCCTGCCTATCAGGTTTATGGGCTTCGATTTTACGAGCGACAATATCTCGGCGCCCGCGTCAGCGTCGGCTTCAGACCTGCCGCCTATAAGGACGGCCCTCATCTCGCGCTCCCCCAACAGGTCGCAAAGCTTCGCGAAATTCTCGGCGGTCCATTTTTTAGTGGCCCAGCGCGGGCTCGCCGACGGGTTTATCCCGATGAGCGTCTGGTTCTCGCCCACCCACTCCGCATCAAGCATGCTCTTTACGCTTTCAATATCCGCGGCCGCCGGCCAGAGCTCGAGCTTCTTCGGGGCATCCTCGATGCCCATCATCGACAGCACCCTGAACTGGTGGTCCACCGGCGGGAGCGGCCCTTTGGAGTCCCTTATCGTCTTGTTAAGTAAGAACCAGTATTTCCCTTTCCTGTAGCCGTATCTATGCGGGGCCGCGCTCAGGAAAGCGAACAGGTGGCTCCTGGAGCTGTTCTGGAGATCGACCACTTCCTCGAAGCCGTACCTCCTGATCTCCGCCGCGGATTCGAAGAACCTGAGCCATCCCTTATCCCTGCCTTCCTTGTCATATATTATCATCTCATCTATATAGGGGCATCCTTTAAGCGCCTGGCTCTCGACCCTGCCTATCAGCAAAGCGATATACGCCTTCGGATATTTGCGACGGATCGCGCGGATGGAAGGCGTTGCGAGGACGCAGTCCCCGACAGCGCTTATTTTTATTATAAGTATCCTCTTTACCTCGAGCGCCTCCTCGTACACCCTCAGCGTTTCGGTTACCAGCCTGTCAAGATTGAACCTCTCCTCGACGTCTTTCCTGGCGCGCTGCGCGACCTCCTTGGCGAATTTACGGTCCTTAAGCAACCTCACTATCGCCTCGCCCATTGGCTGCGGGTCTTCGGGCGGGACGATAAGCCCGTTCTCGCCGTCCCTCATTATCTCCATAACCCCGCCCACGCCCGTCGCCACGACCGGCACGCCGGAGGCAAACGCCTCTATTATCACCATACCGAACCCCTCGGGCATTACGCTCGCCATGACGAGAAGGTCGAGCCTCGCAAGTATATCCGGGATATCGCTCCTCGCGCCGAGAAATTCAACATACCTGGAAAGCCCGAGCCTGTTTACCAGGCTCTCGAGCTCTTGTTTATACCTCTCCTTCTCCGGCGGGGCATCACCCACGATGAGGACCTTGATGCGGGGGACGTATTTTAC
>CAISWF010000110.1 GCA_903889135.1 Candidatus Omnitrophota bacterium
ATTAGGGTAGTATTGGTCATGCATTCAAATTAACAATTCTGTGGTAATATACGGCCAAAATAAAGAGTGGGTTATAACAAAGGGGAGATGATATAAATGAGTATAACCAATGAGGTTAAAAGAACAGCAGGCAGGTTCTTTGTTTGCATCTTTTTGGCTTTTGGTTTGTTCTTTATTATCTCATTATGTAACGGTTTTTGCGGCAAGGCTTACGCCGCAGGCGATATGGCCGGGGGCAATGATTCGGTAGAGGCGAAGTTAATAGCCCAGGACCTGGCCAAAGAAAAGAAAGCGGAACATAAATCCCTCGTTGCAGACCTCTTCAATCAAGCCAAGGGCGAGTACGACGCTAAAAATTACGAAACCGCCCAGCAGATGTTCGAAAAAATAGTCCAGATAGACCCCAAGAATAAACAGGCTGTCCATTATGTCGAGATGTGCAAGGACGGCATAAAACAGACTGTTCCTGAGACGATAATGGGCTCCATGGTCAAACGGGGCAAGGCAAATTACGCGAGCAAGGAGTATTCCGCGGCTGTATCGGATTTCGAAAGCGCCCTTGCCGCCAACCCCAACGATGCCGAAGCGCAGGCGTGGTTAGCCAAAGCGCAGCAGGCCGAAGGATTGACGAGCAGGGAAAAAGCTACCTTGGCAGAACGCAAGTACATCAAAAAAGACAGGCATGTCACTAACGAGGAGAAGGATACGACCGAACAGCAGGCCCTTCTTGAAGTGGATAGGGGATGGCTGCGGCCCGAGAAGAACAATAAAGAAGATCTGCAGGTCGAAGAGGTGATCCCGGAGTCGGAAAGGATCGAGGCGGCAGCAAGGCAGAAGCTCGAGGAGAAGATGGCGAGCGTTATCGTCCCTGCCATATCGGTTACCGACGCGGACGTCCAGGACCTTATCCGCCAGTTGACCGAGATGACCGGCGTAACGATCGTAATAGACGAGAAAGCCCTGGCGGCCCTTACCAAAGAGCAGCCCCTGAAGATCACGATCAGCACGGCTACCCCGATGCCTTTGCTCGATGTCCTTGGCATTGCGTTCAAGACCACACAGCTTGCTTATAAAGTCGAGCAGAATTACGTATATGTGTCAAGCAGGGAAAACATAATGAAAGAAGCCCTTGTCACGAGGACATACAAACTCAAATACGGCGAACGCAAAACGCATGAAGTCAAGTTAAAGGAATTCGAAGCCAAAGCGACAGATAAGAAATGAAGAAAAAACTTATTGCGGCAGCGGTGGCAGTTTGCCTGGCGATACCGGCTGTTGCTGTTTTTGCGGCCGCTGAAGGCGGTAGCCTCAGCATTAAGGACTATCTTGAACAAAGCCTGCCCAACCAAGACGGGAGAAAGATAACCTATAATGAGGGCAGCAAACTCCTGACCGTCACCGATACAAAAGACAACCAGGTACTTATTAAGAGTTTGATAAAGGAGTTCGAGGTCGGCCCAAAGCAGGTAATGATCGAGACGCGGTTCGTGGAAGTGTCCGTCACCGACCTGGACGAGCTTGGGATAGAATGGGATTTCTTCCATGTGCCTAATCTTACCAGTGGCAACAGCGGGTTTACCACAGGCGCCGCTCCGGGAACGCCGTACCAAGGCGTGCACTGGAATAACGATATTCTCTCGAATTTTCCCGTAACAGGAAATTTCGCCGGCCAACTTTTGATATCCAAAGTTTTGGCCAATGGCGAGGCTTATATGGCGAACCTGAGATATTTGGAGCAGCAGGGCAAGGCCAACCTCCTTTCCGCTCCTAAGGTCACCACGATCTCCGGGCAGATGGCGAACATCCAGGTGGTAAGGACCTATCCTTACGTTTCAGATTTTACGCTTGAGAACATAGGAACGGCTGAGTTCCCTATCTGGAGCTACAAATTGACGCTTGCCGAAAAACCTATAGGAATATTCCTTGAAGCGACCCCTTACGTTACGGAGGGATCGAACACCATAACGCTGGACCTCCATCCCGAAGTAAGCGTCTTGCGGAACCAGGTGGCCATTTCGAACCTGACGACGAGCGGCCAGACGGGTAATTTGGGTAATGTAACCTCCACAACCAACGTAAAACTCATCCCGGCTGCGTTAGGCTGGCCTGTTGTAGATGTGAGGACCAGCCAGACGAGCGTTTCGGTAGACAGCGGATCGACGATAGTGCTGGGCGGGCTGATCAAGGACAATGAGACGGTGACGAGGAGGAAGATCCCCTTCCTGGGAGACATACCTTTGATCGGACAGGCTTTCCGGTATGATTACAAAAACCAGACCAAGACAAATCTGCTTATATTTATTACCGCGAGCATTATCGATGCGAAAGGCGAGGTTATAAGATGAAAGAAAAATACGGAATTTCTTTGCGATCAATAATCTTATACTCTGCGGTCATCCTCCTTTCGTTGGCGTCCGGCCGGGTTTTTGCGGCGGACGAGCCTGCCGCTGAAGTTTCAACCGGGGGAGAGGCGGCCAGTATCGAACAATATTTGCAAGAGGCTTTGCCCGAGAGTGCGGACAGGAAGATCGTTTATGATCCTATAACCGGCGTCCTTACCGTTACGGATACACCGACTAACCAGTCGATGGCTAAGGATCTGATTAAATTATGGGATATCGGGCCCACTCAGGTAAGGATACAGGCGAGATTCGTGGAGATACAGGTCAGTGATCTGCAGGAGTTAGGTATCGAATGGCAGATCCACAAAGTCCAAAGGCAGACTAATGATAAAAACGGTCACTGGGGTAACTTCGGCGGCAATGTTGACAGCGGGTCGCTGAGCGAAGACCAGGCCGCCGCCGCTTTATTCGGCATGGCAAACGAGACTTCCGGTTTGGGTTTGACTATCGGAAGGATGAACGGCGCGGGAGATATATTCAGGGCGTATATAAAGGCGCTTGTCGAAGAGGGGAAAGCCAGCCTCTTATCTTCGCCTTCGGTCACTACGTTGTCAGGGCAGATGGCGAACATCCAAATGGCTAATATAGTTCCTTACGCGTCGGATTTCACGAGGACTAACATAGGCACCTCGGATTTCCCGGTCATGGTAGAGATCTACAAAGTGGCGGAAAAAGTGACCGGCATATCCCTTGAAGTGACACCTTCGGTCGGCGGGGACAGCAAAGTGGTCACTATGGATATACACCCCGAGGTCAGTATCCTGGTAAGCCAGATCCCGATCTCTTCTTCTGCGGACTTTCCACCTGATCTCGGATATCCGGTCATCGACACAAGGACTACGCAGACGTCGGTGGTCGTAAGGAGCGGAGAGACGGTCGTCCTTGGCGGATTAATACGGGAAGATGAAAAGACCACAACAAGGAAGGTCCCGGTCCTGGGCGATATACCGCTTATAGGCAATTTATTTAAGACCGACCACACAGATAAAACAAAGAAGAATTTGCTTATCTTCCTGACAGCCACTATTTTAGACTCAAGAGGAGAGCCGGTGCTATGAAACGCGGAATATTGTTAGTATGTGTTTTTGTATGTGTTGTTATCTTGTCGTCAGCCGTTATGGCACAATATCTTCCCACTGCTATGACCACGACAAAGGCAGGCAAACAGAAGGACATAATCCTCACTACCGCGGACATAAAAGAATCCTATAAAGTCATAGGGATCGTTTCGATCCGCGGCGGCGAAGTGAATCTCGACGCCTTAAACAGCAAACTTAAGGACGCGGCGAGGGAATTAGGGGCCGATTACGTCATAGGCATACAGTATTTCACCTACAGCGGTTACGTGTACGCCTATGGGACGGCCGTAAAGATCAAGGAATAGGAAGAACAATCCGGAAAGACCACGCCTTTTTTATTTTTCCCCTTAAAAACTTATACTAATGACGGAAAATCCAGATCGCCTTTTTTTAATAGACGGTAATTCATTCTGCTATAGGGCATTCTACGCTATCCGTAGCCTCACGAACTCAAAAGGCCAGCCGACGAACG